>NZ_SSOL01000065.1:0-289719 GCF_029871275.1 Pseudomonas sp. BN414 | reverse complement strand
ACATCAAGAGAGCGGTAGCCTTTTTTAGGATCTCTTTCTCCCGCTCCAGCCGCCGCACCTGGGCCTCCAGCTCCTGGATTCGCCGCTGCTCCGGCGTCATCGCCTTGCCGTGTTCCGGCGTCTTGCCATGGCGCTCCAGGGTCAATTGCTCGACCCAGCGCCGCATGGCAGTTGGGCCTACCCCCATCGCCTTGCAGGCTGCCGGTATGGAATAGCCTTGATCGAGCACCAGACTGGCGGCCTCGAGTTTGAATTCCGGACTGAATGATCTTCTGCTCATGAACACCTCGTGCTTGGGCGCAGCTTAACGCCCTATCGGGGTGTCCAGAATCATTAGGCCACTTCATCCTCACCCCAACCCTCTCCCGGAGGGAGAGGGGGCAGTTCCGTGTGCGCTGCGGGTCTGAGTTCACCCGAACCACCGCTGTGAGTCTCAAGGTGAGTCACCCCTCGCCCTTCAGGGAGAGGGGCCGGGGGAGAGGGTTGTGTCAGGTCGGCTCGCAGCAACCCCATTTCGCGAATGAATTCGCCCCTACAGAAAAATTAGCCAGCCTGCTCAGGATCGAACTGCAACAGCAACGACCAGGGCGCGTTGCAATTGCCGACGAAGATCGGATGCAGCAGGCAGATGGCGTTGCCCTCGCCCTTGAATTGCAACGACTTGCCATCGCGAATGGCGCTGCGGGCATCGCCGGGCAATTCGTTGGCCGGGGTGCCCAGTCGTTTTCCGTCCGGGTGGGTCACGTAGTGGGCAGCGTTGGACAGCAGCGCGTAGTGGCCGTTGCCGAACGGCTTGAGCTGGCTGAGGCGCTCCTGGAGCTGCTGCAGGCTGTAGTCGGCACCGAGTATGCCGAGGAAGCGACCTCCGGCCAGCATCGGGGTCATGAAGGAGGTCATCAATACCGTGCTGCCGGCCACCGTGTAATCGTAAGGCTCCATGAAAAGGTCGCGGCCCTTGCGTCGTGGCAGTTCGTACCAGTCGCCGTCGTAGCCCACCAGGCACTCGCGCTGGATGGCACCGGCGCCCCGGTTCCAGTAGGCCATGATGCGGCCGGTATGGTCGTAGCCTGGTTGGTTGGCGAATTCGGCGTCGCGGCCGTCCAGGGCGTTGGGTTCGCTGGCACAGGCAAAGGCCAGCAGGCCGGGGTTCTGCAGGAGGAACTGCTGCATCACGGCGTCGATCTGCTCGCGCTGCGGGCCGATGCCCTGCGCATGAAGCCCGAGGATGAAGTGCTTGAGGCCATAGAGCGCAGCAGCCATGACCGCGAACTGGCTCTGTAACTGCTGCGCCTCGCGGGCCAGCAGGACTTCGGCCGTCTCCGCCCTGGCGGCACTTTCCGCGCGCTGCACCTGTTCCAGGGCCTTCTCGCTTTCCTGGCGGATAGTGGCGACCACGCTGCCGATATCGGCGGTGGCATTGGCCGACTGGGTGGCCAGGCGCCGCACCTCGTCCGCGACCACGGCAAAACCGCGTCCGAGTTCGCCGGCACGGGCAGCCTCGATGGCGGCGTTGAGGGCGACCAGGTTGGTATTCCTGGCGATCTGGCGAATCACGTCTGAGACTTTGCTGATCTCGTTCCAGCGGCTGTTCAGGCCGTCGATCAGCAGCTTGACCTGGTCGAGTGTGGAGTTGCCCTGGACGCTGTCGTCCGGTGCTTGTGCCTGGGGCTGTCGAGTACTGCTCTGCATGCTGGACTACCGAAATGGGGTGGGGCAGGAAGGCGCCGCAAGCGGCGGCGCGAAATCGTGGCCCGGTGGTCTGGGCCACGGAAGGTCGGTCAGCCGAGTTCGCCCACCGCGCGATGGGCTTCGTCTATCGCCGCGTGGGCATAGGCGCTCCAGGCCGCATCGGAGTTGGCGATGGTCACGTTGCCCAGCGGCTTGCGCGCCAGCAGCATGGTCTTCTCGCTCGCTTCCTCGTCGTCGAACAGCGAGTTGGCGAAGTTGGCGTAGCCGTGGGACCAACGGTTGACGGTGATGGCGAGGATGTCCTTCTGGTGATCGAAACCGCCCGGACCGAGCATGCGCTGGAGCTGGTCGCGCAGCTGCGCTTCGAGCTGCTCGAAGGTCGTCGCGTAGAGCTTGGCGCGACCGGTGCGGGCCTGGGTGCGGGCGTCCATGCCGGCGTTCGGCGAGGTGGGCACATAGACCATGTGCAGGCCGATGGGCTGTTTCGGATCGCGCGGATGTCGGTAGCCGCCGAGGTCCACCGGGTAGTCCAGCTTGATCCGGCTGTAGGGCTGGGTGGTGGCATAGATCTCGTGCACGCCGAGCTTCTGGAAGCTTTCCCAGTTGCGGATCACCACCTTGGTGTACACCAGCGGGAACTTCACGTTCTGACTCAGGGCCTGGGCCTGCTCGGCGGACAGGTCGCGCAGCAGGTAAGGGATCATCATGTTGTAGCAGGCGAGCACACAGTGCTTGCTGCGCACCTTCGCCAGCTGGCCGCCACGGCTGTAGCCGACGTCAACGCCACCCTCGCGGTTCTTCACGCTCACCGCCGTGCTGTTCAGGCGCAGGCGCACCGGGCTGTCGGCGACGTCCAGCTGGCTGTAGTCGAACTGCGCCAGGACGATGTCTTCCATGCCTTTGCCGGGCGCCACCGCCGGAATCAGGTCGCGCACCAGCAGGCGCGCCACCGAGGCGTTGCCATCGGGGAAGTGGTAGATGTACGGCTCTTCCATCTCGGCCTTGGCTTCCTCGCCAATGGGCGGCAATTGCATCGCCGCGAAGCCGGGGAAGCCGACGTAGTAGGCGTCGTAGGCGGCCACGGCATCGATGCTGAGGGCGGAGAAGTCATTGGTGCGGCTCTGGAAGTACTTCACCGCGCCTTCGGAAAGGCCCACGTCCTTAAGCAGGAAATCGCGGTAGCTGGTCTTGGCCAGGTGGGCTTCCTTCTCTTCGGCGGTCTTGCCGGCGAGGTAGTCGCGGGGCGCCTCGTAGAGGTCGATCAGCGCCTGGCGGTCTGCCTCGGGCAGCGGGAAGTCGCTGATGAAAGCGCGCCAGGAGCGGGCATTGAGTTTCTCCGGAGCGATGTCATCCGCCACCATGGGCGTCGGGTCGCCACTCACCAGCTTGTCCACACCGAAGTTCTCCTTGTCGAAGAACACCCCGCGGGACAGGCCGAGGTTGGGGTAGAAGTCGCGGTCGAAGGCGGTCTCGAAGCGCTTGATGTCGACTCCGAGCTTCTTCAGCACGCCGTTCACCGTGTCGCTATAGAGGTGGTTGGGCGACTGGAAGGATTCGCTGCCGCCGTAGCCGAGGATCATGCGGCCACCGGCCTCGAATTCGTTGCGCTTGGCGTGGCCGCCGAAATCGTCGTGGTTCTCGATGATCAGGATGCGCGCGTTCGGTTGCTTCTCGCGATAGAACCAGGCTGCAGCCAGGCCGCTGATGCCACCGCCGACCACCACCAGGTCGTATTCCTCACTCACTGGCAGGCCGTCAGTGTCGAACTTCTTCTTCTCCCAGCCCATCTGGTGGGCCACCTCGAAAGCGCCGGGGTGGCTGCCACGCAGGCCAGTGAGGGCCGGCGGGTAGTAGCGGCCGGACGGGGCGGCGCGCAGCAGTTGCATGGGCGTGAGGCCAGCGGCAATAGTGAGGGCGACACCGTTGAGGAAATCACGGCGGGTGACGGTCATGGCGAATCCTTGCAAGGTAGTTTTTATAGATCGAGGAGCGGGGGGCGAGCAGGGGAGGGCCGGCGCCCATGGCGGGCGCCGGCGAAAGGCTTACCAGCCGAGTTGCTTGTTGAAACCGAGGGCGTCGTAGTAGTCGCCCTGGTAGGTGATCTTGCCGTTCTTGACGCGGATGAAGCTCACGCCTTCGAACTTCAGCGGCTTGTTGGTGGCCGGGGTTTCGGCGCTCCAGGCTCCGCTGTTGGTACCGGCGAATTCCCACTGGAAGGCGATGCCATCGGCACTGATGATGGGCTCGCTGGTCATCTTCCAGGTGAGGTTGGGCACCGCACCGACGAACACCTTGATGACATTGTCGCGGGCTGCGGTACGACCTTCCTGGGGCGTTCCGACCGTGGCGTCGAAGTACACCGCGTCTTCGGCCAGGAAGCTGGCGGCCTTGTCGACGTCGTGGGCGTTCCAGGCAGCCATGTAGCCATCGACTATGGCCTTGGCATCGTCAGCGGCCTGGGCCATCCCGGCCATGGCGCAAAACAGGATGAAGCTGAAATTACGCAAGGTATTACGCATTGCTCGTTCTCCTGGTTGGGTGAAGCGGGGCGGATCTACCGCTCTTGTGGGGGCGAATTCATTCGCGATGGGCAGCGCAGCTGCCCCCTTGGACTCCCAAGGGCAGGCCTGCGGCCTGCTTAGCGACTGAAGTCGCCCCCACAGGGTTCGGTGCTGCCAATCAGTGCTTGAACATCACATGGCGAATGGCGGTGTAATCCTCCAGCCCGTACATGGACATGTCCTTGCCGTAGCCGGAGTGCTTGACGCCGCCGTGGGGCATTTCGCTGACCAGCATGAAATGAGTGTTGACCCAGGTGCAGCCGTACTGCAGGCGTGCGGACAGGCGGTGGGCGCGGCCGACGTCGGCAGTCCAGAGCGAGGAGGCCAGGCCGTAGTCGGAATCGTTGGCCCACTCCAGCACCTGCTCTTCCGTGTCGAAGGCGGTGACCGAAACCACCGGGCCGAACACTTCGCGGCGGACGATCTCGTCGTCCTGGCGGGCGCCGGCGAGCACAGTGGGCTGGAAGAAGAAGCCCGGACCCTCGACGCGCTTGCCGCCGGTGACCACCTGGATGTGCGGCACGGCGCTGGCGCGCTGGACGAAGCCTTCGACACGCTCCAGGTGCTGCTCGGTGATCAGCGGGCCGAGTTCGGTGTCCGGGTCGTCCTGCAGGCCGGTCTTGATGCTGCCGACGGCCTCGCCGAGCTTGGCCACGAATTTCTCGTAGATACCTTTCTGCGCATAGATGCGGCAGGCGGCGGTGCAGTCCTGGCCGGCGTTGTAGAAGCCGAAGGTGCGGATGCCTTCGACGGCGGCGTCGATGTCGGCGTCGTCGAAGATGATCACCGGGGCCTTGCCGCCCAGTTCCATGTGCATGCGTTTCACGCTGTCGGCGGTGCCGGCGATGATGCGCGAGCCGGTGGCGACCGAGCCGGTGAGGGAAACCATGCGCACCTTCGGGTGGGTGGTCAGCGGCTCGCCGACGCTCGGGCCGCGGCCGAAGACCATGTTCACCACGCCGGCGGGGAAGAGCTCGGCGATGAATTCGGCCAGCTTCAGCGCGGTCAACGGGGTCTGCTCGGAGGGCTTCAGCACCACGGTGTTGCCGGCGGCGAGCGCCGGGCCGAGTTTCCAGGCGGCCATCATCAGCGGGTAGTTCCACGGCGCTATGGAGGCGACCACGCCGACCGGGTCACGGCGGATCATCGAGGTGTGGCCGGGCAGGTATTCGCCAGCGGCGGAGCCGCTCATGCAGCGGCTGGCACCGGCGAAGAAGCGGAACACGTCGGCGATGGCCGGCAGTTCGTCATTCAGCGCGGCGGCGTAGGGCTTGCCGCAGTTCTGCGATTCCAGGCGGGCGAGTTCTTCGGCGTGGGCGTCGATGGTGTCGGCGAGTTTCAGCAGCAGGGTGGCGCGGTCCTTTGGCGAAGTCTGCGACCAGGCCGGGAAGGCGGCGTCGGCGGCACGCACGGCGGCATCGACCTGAGCCGGGCTGGCCTCGGCGATTTCCACCAGGGCGGTGCCGAGGGACGGGTTGAGCACGGCGAGGCTGGGGCCCTCACCGGCGACGAGTTGGCCGTTGATCAGGAGTTTGGTTTGCATGGGGTCTTCCTCGCTTTTGTTCCCTCTCCCTTCAGGGGCGACCGGCTAGGGGAGGGCTAGGGAGAGGGCTGCGGACTCGCCGGCAGCCGCGTGTTCTGGATCTGACTTCGCTGCCCTCACCCCCGGCCCCTCTCCCGCAAGCGGTAGAGGGGAGAAAAGCCGGAGAGAGGGCGTGCATGGGGTTACTTCCCACTACCCGCCACGCTCTCGCCACCCTTGGTCAGGTAGTAGGCGGCGAGGATGGGCAGCATGGTCACCAGCATCACCAGCATGGCCACCACGTTGGTCACAGGGACGTCGCGCGGGCGGCTGAGCTGGTTGAGCAGCCAGATCGGCAGGGTGCGTTCGTGGCCGGCGGTGAAGGTGGTGACGATGATCTCGTCGAACGACAGCGCGAACGCCAGCATGCCGCCTGCCAGCAGGGCCGAGCCGAGGTTCGGCAGGATGATGTGGCGGAACGTCTGCCAGCCATCCGCACCCAGGTCCATCGAGGCTTCGATGAGGCTGTGGGAGGTACGGCGGAAGCGCGCGATCACGTTGTTGTGGACGATCACCACGCAGAAGGTGGCGTGGCCGATGACGATGGTCAGCAGCCCCGGCTCGATGCCCAGTCCCTTGAACGCCGAGAGCAGGGCGATGCCGGTGATGATGCCGGGCAGGGCGATCGGCAGGATCAGCATCAGCGAGATGCCTTCCTTGCCGAAGAAGCTGCGGCGGTACAGCGCGGCCGCGGCCAGGGTGCCGAGCACCATGGCGATCAGCGTGGCGACGACCGCGACCTGCAGCGACAGATTGATCGCTTCCACCACGTCGGCGCGGCCGAAGGCGACGCTGAACCAGTGCAGGGTGAAGCCCTGCGGCGGGAAGCTGAAGGCGGCGTCTTCGGTGTTGAAGGCGTACAGGAAGATGATCAGGATCGGGATGTGCAGGAATGCCAGCCCGCCCCAGGCGGCCGCTTTCAGGCCCCAGGACGCTTTCTCAGAGTGCATCGAAGGCCCCCAGACGTTTGACGATGGACAGGTAAACGGCGATCAGCACGATCGGCACCAGGGTGAAGGCGGCGGCCATGGGCATGTTGCCGATGGCGCCCTGTTGGGCGTAGACCATGCTGCCGATGAAGTAGCCGGGCGGGCCCACCAACTGCGGCACGATGAAGTCGCCCAGGGTCAGGCTGAAGGTGAAGATCGAGCCGGCGGCGATGCCCGGGATGGACAGCGGCAGGATCACCTGCATGAAGGTCTGGCGCGGGTGCGCACCGAGGTCGGCCGAGGCTTGCAGCAGCGACGGCGGCAGCCGCTCGAGGGACGCCTGGATCGGCAGGATCATGAACGGCAGCCAGATGTACACGAACACCAGGAAGCGCCCGAGGTGCGAGGTCGACAGGGTGCTGCCGCCGACGCCGGGTACACCCAGCAGCAGCTCCAGCACGGGCTGCAGGTGCAGGGCCTGGACGAACCACATCACCACGCCGCCCTTGGCCAGCAGCAGGGTCCAGGCGTAGGCCTTGACGATGTAGCTGGCCCACATGGGCATCATCACCGCGATGTAGAAGAACGCCTTGGTCTTGCCCGTGGTGTAGCGCGCCATGTAGTAGGCGATGGGGAAGGCCAGGGCGGCGCTGGCGATGGACACGGCGACGGCCATGCTCAGCGTGCGCACGATGATGTCGAAGTTGGCGGCCTGGAACAGCGCGCCGAAGTTCACCAGGGTCAGGTCCGTCGACACCGTCATGGTGAAGTCGTCGAAGGTATAGAAACCCTGCCAGAGCAGCGTCAGCAGCGAGCCCAGGTAGATGGCGCCGAACCACAGCAGCGGCGGCACCAGCAGCAGCGAGAGGTACAGCGTCGGCCGGCGATAGAGCAGGCCCGAGAACCTGCGCATCAGGCCATTGGCGGCGCGTGGCCGCTCGGCGTTGAGGGTCAGTTCCATGTCACGCGCCCTCGGTCAGCTGGACCATGGCATCGCGCGCCCAGCGGGCGGTGACCACCTGGCCCTGCTGGTGCAGCGGCGCGGCGTCCTGCCACTGGCTGTTGGGCAGGCTGACGCAGAGGTTCTGGCCGTTATCCAGGCGGATTTCATAGCGGGTGGCGGCGCCCTGGTACTGGATGTCGTGAAGCAGGCCGCTGATTTCCACATCGCTGCCGTTGCGCTCGCCATGGGCGAAGCGGATGTGCTCGGGGCGGATGGAGAAGGGCTGCTCGACACCGGTGAGCTGACGCGCTACGTCGCCGCGCAGCACGTTGGAGGTACCCACGAACTCGGCGACGAAGGGCGTGGCCGGTTTCATGTAGAGGTTGCGCGGGGTGTCCACCTGCTCGATGCGGCCCTTGTTGAACACGGCCACGCGGTCGGACATGGACAGCGCTTCACCCTGGTCGTGGGTGACGAAGATGAAGGTGATGCCGAGCTGGCGCTGCAGCTTCTTCAGCTCGCTCTGCATCTGCTCGCGCAGCTTGAGGTCCAGGGCACCGAGGGGCTCGTCCAGCAGCAGTACGCGCGGGCGGTTGACCAGGGCGCGGGCCAGGGCCACGCGCTGGCGCTGGCCGCCGGAAAGCTGTGCCGGTTTGCGGTCGCCGTAGCCGGCCAGGGCAACCATTCCCAGGGCTTCCTCGGCGCGGGCCAGGCGCTCGGCCTTCGCCACGCCCTTCACCTTGAGGCCGTAGGCGACGTTCTCGCGCACGTTCATGTGGGGGAACAGGGCGTAGTCCTGGAACACGGTGTTCACGTCGCGCTCGTAGGGCGGCAGGCCGGCGGCTTCTTCACCGTGGATGCGGATGGAACCCGAAGTAGGTTGTTCGAAACCGGCGATCAGGCGCAGGCAGGTGGTCTTGCCCGAGCCGGATGGGCCGAGCATGGAGAAGAACTCGCCGTCCTTGATATCGATGGATACCCGGTCGACGGCCTTGACCTCGCCGAACTGGCGGGAAACCTGGGTGAACTGGACAGCAAGTGTCATGGTGTGGTGCTCCGGTGACGCGAAAAAAGACATGACTTGGGCGGGGCCTCGCGGTGGAGACCCTGCGGGAATTTCAGGTGGCTCGGACAAATTCCCTCTCGCTCTGGGAGAGGGCTGGGCGGGCCGCGTGCGGATGAGGGGTATGTCAGCCGCTCGGTGTTTCCAGGCGAGTACGAACAAACTCCCTCTCCCTTCAGGGAGAGGGCTGGGGAGAGGGAAACACCGCGCGGTGCCGAGCTACCCTCTCCCCCGGCCCCTCTCCCGCAAGCGGGAGAGGGGAGCTATCAGCGACCGCCCATAATGGCGATGTAGTCCTGGGTCCAGCGGCTATAGGGGACGAACTTGCCGCCCTCGGCCTGCGGGGTTTTCCAGAAGGCGATCTTGTCGAACTGATCGAAGCCGTTGGTGGTGCAGCCTTCGGCGCCGAGCAGGGCGCTGGCCTTGCAGCCTTCCGGGGCGGCGGGCAGGGAACCGAACCAGGCAGCAACGTCGCCC
Source organism: Pseudomonas sp. BN414 (assembly GCF_029871275.1). Lineage (NCBI taxonomy): Bacteria > Pseudomonadati > Pseudomonadota > Gammaproteobacteria > Pseudomonadales > Pseudomonadaceae > Pseudomonas > Pseudomonas sp. BN414. The sequence continues at coordinate 280,475 of NZ_SSOL01000065.1, read as the reverse complement.
TGGACCTTGGGTTCCAGCGACCAGTTCATCCACTTGTAGGCGCAGCTCGGGTGCTTGGCGTCGACGTGCAGCATGGTGGTGTCGGCCCAGCCGGTGACGCCTTCCTTCGGCACGACGGTGGCCACAGGCTGACCTTCGGCTTTCAGGGTGTTGGCCATGTAGCCCCAGGTGCTGGAGGCGGCCACGCCTTCGTTCTTGAAGTCGCTCATCTGCACGGTCGCGTCATGCCAGTAACGGTGCACCAGACCATGTTGCTTGCGCAGCAGGTCGAGCACGGCGGTGTACTGCGCTTCGGTCAGTTGGTATGGGTCCTGGATGCCCAGTTCCGGCTTGGCGGACTTCAGGTAGAGCGCGGCGTCGGCGATGTAGATGGGGCCGTCGTAAGCCTGCACGCGGCCCTTGTTGGCCTTGCCATCGGCCAGGTCCTGGGGTTCGAACACCGCGCTCCAGCTGTCCGGGGCCTTGGCGAAGGCCTTGGTGTTGTACATCAGCAGGTTCGGGCCCCACTGGTAGGGGGTGCCGTAGGACTTGCCGTCGACGGTGAACCAGGGCGCGTCCTTCAGGCGCGGGTCGAGGTTCTTCAGGTTGGGGATCAGCTCCGGATTGATCGGCTGTACGCGCTTGCCATAGATCAGGCGCAGGGAGGCGTCGCCGGAGGCGGTGACCAGGTCATAGCCGCCCTTGGCCATCAGGCTGACCATCTCGTCGGAGGTGGCGGCGGTTTTCACATTGACCTTGCAACCGCTGTCTTTCTCGAACTGGGTGACCCAGTCGTAGTTCTTGTCCGACTCGCCGCGCTCGATGTAGCCGGGCCACGCAATGATGTCGAGCTGGCCTTCGCCGGCGCCGACTTGCTTTAGGGCTTCGGCGGCCTGCAGGCTGCCGCTGGCGAGGATGGCGGTGGCCACTGCGCTGAGCAGGGCGGTTTTGCGCACGGACATGTTGTTCCCTCTTTTTCGTTATTGGTCGGGGCAGATGAAGCGGGTACAGCCGGCCTTAGAGGCCTTTGTTTCTTCTAATTTTCCAAGCCTGTTCTTGACGCTGTATCGCCGACGCGCAGCTGGCCATGGGCAGGCACTCAGAGGTCCGTGCCGTGGCGGGCCATTATGTGGCGCACCACGCTGTAGTCCTGCAGCGAGTCGCTGGACAGGTCCTTGCCATAGCCGGAGCGCTTGAGGCCGCCGTGGGGCATCTCGCTGGCAAGCATGAAATGGGTGTTGATCCAGGTGCAGCCGTATTGCAGCCGCGCGGCCACTTGCATGGCCTTGTCCAGGTTCTGCGTCCAGACGGAGGAGGCCAGGCCGTATTCGGAGTCGTTGGCCCAATCCACGGCCTGGGCCAGGTCGTCGAAGCGAGTGACGGTGACCACCGGGCCGAAGACTTCGCGCTGGACGATCTCATCCTGCTGCTTGCAGCCGGCCAGCAGGGTGGGCTGGTAGTAGAAGCCCGCACCGGAGTGCACGGCGGCGCCAGTGACGCGCTCGATGTGGGGCTGACCGAGGGCGCGCTCGACGAAGCTGGCCACGCGGTCGCGCTGGCGGGAGCTGATCAGCGGGCCGATTTCGTTGTCCTGGTCACGCTTGCGGGCGAAGCGCAGGCTGGCCACGGCCTCGCCCAATTCGCTCACCAGGCGATCGTGGATGCCGGCCTGGGCGTAGATGCGGCAGGCGGCGGTGCAGTCCTGCCCGGCGTTGTAGTAGCCGTGGGTGCGCACGCCATGGACCACGGCGTCGATGTCGGCATCGTTGCAGACGATCACCGGCGCCTTGCCGCCCAGTTCGAGGTGGGTGCGTTTCAAGGTGCGCGCGGCGGTTTGGAGAATCTTCTGGCCGGTGACGATGTCGCCGGTGAGCGACACCATACGCACGCGTGGGTGGCCGACCAACTGGCTGCCGACGCTGTCGCCGCCGCCACAGAGGATGTTGATCACCCCCGGAGGGAGGATTTCCGCCAGCGCCGGCGCGAGGGCCAGGATAGACAGCGGGGTGTGTTCGGACGGCTTGAAGATCAGGGTATTGCCGGCAGCCAGCGCCGGGGCGATCTTCCAGGCCGCCATCATCAACGGGTAGTTCCAGGGTGCGATGGAGGCGACCACACCCACCGGGTCGCGGCGCACCAGGCTGGTGTGGCCGGGCACGTATTCACCGGCGAGCTGGCCCTGCTGGCAGCGCACGGCGCCGGCGAAGAAACGGAATACGTCGGCGGTGGCGGGGATGTCGTCCTGACGCGCCAGGTGCAGCGGCTTGCCGCAGTTCAGGGCCTCAAGGCGGGAAAGCTGATCGGCGCGCTTCTCGATGGCGTCGGCAATGGCCAGCAGGGCGGTGGCGCGTTGCGCAGGCGTGGTACGCGACCAACTGGTGAAGGCGCGATGGGCGGCGGCGACGGCGGTTTCCACCTGCTCGATGGAGGCTTCGGCGATGGTCACTAGGGTTTCGCCGCTGGCGGGGTTGATGATCGGCTCGGCCAACCCTTCGCCGATGACGAGCTGGCCGTCGATCAGCAGTTCGGTGTGCAGGGGCGGGGTGCTGGCGGCGCCGGTCATCTTGCTGGCTCTTTTCTTCTCGGACTTTTGTTCTGTGGTCATCCCGTGCTCCTTGGAGCCCGGCATGCCTCTGCTTATGGGGAGGAGAGACTAGAGGCCGGGCTGGAGGTCGACAAATTCTAAATATTGAAAGCAGCGTTCGATTAAATCGAAAGCCTGCGGTTGTTTGGCTGTTCCCGCGCCACGGTGATGAAGGGGTCCACCAGGGCCGGGCGTGCGGTGCCCCGTCTCCAGGCCAGGCCGACGTCCAGCGGCGCACCCAGGTCCACCAGGGGGCGGGCCTCGATGATGTCGCCCTCCAGTGACCAGGGGCGGTAAGTCATGTCCGGCTGGATCGACAGTCCGAGGCCGGCCGCCACCAGGCTTCGCACCGCTTCCACCGAGGCGGTGCGCAGGGTCACCTGGGGTGTCAGCCCGGCGCGGGACCAGATGCGCTGGGTGTGCAGGCCCATCTCGTCCGCGTTGAGCTGGATCAGCGGCTCACCGGCCACATCCGCCAGGGCGATGCTGTCGCGTTCCAGCAGTGGGTGCTGGGCTGGGAGCCAGAGGCGGTGCGGCGAGTGGGTCAGTACTTCGGTCTGCAGCGCGTGGCGGTCTTCCAGGTTGGAGAGGATCAGCACACCTACGTCGATCTCGCCGCTGACCAGCAGGTGCTCGATGTACGGGCGCTCGTCTTCCACCACGCGGGTCTTCACGTTGGGGTAAGCGCGCTGGAAGCGGGTGATCAGGTCGGCCAGGTAATAACCCGCTACCAGGCTGGTCACGCCGATGGTGAGGCTGCCGGCCACCTGGTCGGTGCTCTGTTGCAGGCTGCGCTTGGCGTTCTCCACCGTGGCGAGGATCAGGTGCGCCTGGCGCAGGAACTGGTGGCCCTGGTGCGTCAGCGACATGCCCTTGGCGTGACGATTGAACAGGTTGACGCCGATTTCCTCCTCCAGCTGCTGAATGGCCAGGGTCAGGGTGGATTGGGAGATGAACACCGCCTGGGCGGCAGCGGAGATGGAGCCGGTTTCGGCGACGGCGATGAAATGGCGAATCTGGCGGAGGGTCATCATGGGCGTGGTTCGCGTCTGAATGGCGGCCGGTGGTTAGGGTTTATCGAAATCTGAACGAGCGATTCGCTTTTTTAGATGGTTACGTCGATTTCCGCCACCCTGCGGGCCCGCAGCAATATCTCGAAGCACTCTGTGAACTGCCCTGCGGAATCCCTACGGCTAGAGTCGGTCGATCTGTGAACTCGGAATGACTCGGAGGTTTTCCATGATTACCCGCGGACTGCTCGACCAACTGCTCAAATCCGGCCAGAACCTCCTGCAGCAGAAAGCCAACGGCAAATCCGGCGGTTTCTCCGGCGGGAAGTCCGGCTCGGGCGATCTCGGCAGCCTGCTCAAAGGCGCAGGTGGAGGCGCGCTTGCGGCAGGCGCCCTGGGCCTTCTGCTCGGTAACAAGAGCGCCCGCAAGCTGGGCGGCAAGGCGCTGACCTATGGCGGCCTGGCCGCGCTCGGCGTGCTGGCCTACAAGGCCTACGGCAATTGGCAGGCGCAACAGGCCGGCGCGCCGCAAGGCGAACCCCAGACCCTCGATCGTCTACCCGCGCCCCAGGCCGAACTGCACAGCCAGGCCATCCTCAAGGCGCTGGTGGCGGCGGCCAAGGCCGATGGCCATGTGGATGCCCGCGAGCGCCAGTTGATCGAAGAAGAGTTGGCCAAACTGACCCAGGATGCCGACCTGCGCCGCTGGCTGGACGCCGAACTGAACAAGCCGCTCGACCCGGCAGACGTTGCCCGTGCTGCCTCGACCCCGGAAATGGCCGCGGAAATGTACCTCGCCAGCGTGCTGATGGTGGATGAGGAGCACTTCATGGAACGCGCCTACCTGGAAGAACTGGCGCGCCAGCTGCGACTCGATCCAGGGCTCAAGCTGGAGCTTGAGCGCCAGGTGAGGCAGGAGCTGGCCTGACCGGCCGCCGGTACGTCCCTCTGTAGGAGCGAGCTTGCTCGCGAAGGATTCGTGCTCGCGACTCTTCGCGAGCAAGCTCGCTCCTACCTATTCTGAGTTCGCTCACCCCTTCCAATCCCTTCCTGCAAACCGGCAACTTTCTGCCAAACTCCCCAAGGCCACGCGCCGCCGGCTTTCTGGCGACGTAAATGTACGTCCTTCCGTGCTTGCGGCCGTTGGGGCGAGTCACTAGAGTCGCCGCCAATGGCGCTGGGCCGCCAAGATTCCGGGCATTGGTAACTGGGGAAGTTTTGTGAAGAACTGGACTGTTCGCTTGCGTATCCAGGCAAGTTTCGCGGTGATCATCGCCATCATGCTGTTGATGGCCACCATGTCCTACCTGCAGTTGCGGAACATCGAGCACGAAGGCGACCGCGTGCTGGCCGATTCCGTGCCGGGCATGTTCGTGATCAGCAAGCTGCGCAGCAGCTGGACTGACAACATGCTGCGCACCCAGGCGTTGCTGGGTGGGACCGACGAAAGTGACATACAGGTCTATCCCGGCGATGAGAAGGCGCTGAAAGACAGCACCGACCAGCTCGATGCCTTCCTCAAGTCGTACGAAGAGACCATCTCCAAGACCGATGATCTGGACAGCTACCGGCAATTCCTCGGCATCCACAAGACCTATCGCGAGCACCAGGCGCAAATACTGGAGTTGGTGCACGCCGGAAGCCTGGAACAGGCTCGCCGGACTTTCCGCGAAGGGCTGGTCGTGCAGTGGAACGGCGGACGCCAGCTGCTCAACGAGATGATCGATTTCAACAAGGGGACTGCCGAGAGCTCCGTCGGAGAGATCGTCAACTCGGTGCGCAACGCCGAGCGCAGCATGCTCCTCGCCATGGTGCTGGCGGTCGCCGCCGCGGCCATCTGCGGCCTGCTGCTGATGCGCGCCATCACCCGTCCGGTGGGCGGCATAGTCGATAGCCTGAAGGTCATGGGCGGTGGCGACTTGTCGACCCGGCTGGACCTCCAGCGCAAGGATGAATTCAACGCCATCGAGACCGGCTTCAACAGCATGGCCGAGGAACTCAAGACACTGGTGGCCCAGGCCCAGCGCTCGGCGGTGCAGATGACCACCTCGGTCACCGAGATCGCCGCCACGTCCAAGCAGCAACAGGCCACCGCCACCGAGACCGCTGCCACCACCACCGAGATCGGCGCCACCTCGCGGGAGATCGCCGCGACCTCCCGCGACCTGGTGCGGACCATGAACGAGGTGTCCGGCACTGCCGAGCAGACCTCCATCCTCGCCGGCTCCGGCCAGCTTGGCCTGGCGCGCATGGAAGACACCATGCACCAGGTGATGGGCGCCGCCGAGCTGGTGAACGCCAAGCTGGCGATCCTCAACGAGAAGGCCGGCAACATCAACCAGGTGGTCACCACCATCGTCAAGGTGGCCGACCAGACCAACCTGCTGTCCCTGAACGCCGCCATCGAAGCGGAAAAGGCGGGCGAGTACGGCCGCGGTTTCGCCGTGGTCGCCACCGAGGTGCGCCGCCTGGCCGACCAGACCGCCGTGGCCACCTACGACATCGAGCAGATGGTGCGCGAGATCCAGTCGGCGGTCTCCGCCGGGGTCATGGGCATGGACAAGTTCTCCGAGGAAGTCCGTCGCGGCATCGCCGAAGTGGGGCAGGTGGGCGAGCAGCTGTCGCAGATCATCCAGCAGGTGCAGGCGCTGGCGCCCCGCGTGCAGATGGTCAATGAGGGCATGCAGGCCCAAGCCACCGGCGCCGAGCAGATCAACCAGGCCCTGGTACAGCTGGGCGAGGCCACCGGCCAGACGGTGGAATCCCTGCGCCAGGCCAGCTCCGCCATCGACGAACTGAACCTGGTGGCCAACGGCCTGCGAACCGGCGTCAGCCGCTTCAAGGTCTGAGTCGGCGCCATGTGCCCGAGTCGTACCCGCGCGCCGGCCCGCACCGTCAGGGGCCGGCTCTACCTGCGATTCCGCATGGGCGGCGACCGCTATGCGCTGGACGTCCATGAAGTGGTGGAAGTCCTGCCCCTGCGCCAACTGAAGCAGGTGCCCGAGACGCCGGGCTGGGTGGCCGGGGTGTTTTCCCATCGCGGCGTGCTGGTGCCCGTGCTGGACCTGGGCGTGCTCGCCTTTGGCCAATCCGCGCAGGTGCGCACCAGTACCCGGCTGGTGCTGGTGAATTACCCGCTGGAAGGGCGGACACGCTGGCTCGGGCTGATCCTCGAACAGGCTACCGACACCCTGCGCTGCAGTCCGGACGAGTTCCGCGACTACGGCCTGGAGCCGGGTGGGGCGCGTTACCTCGGGCCCGTCTACCAGGGCGCCGATGGCCTGGTGCAGCGCATCCGCGTTGCCGACCTGCTGCCGGATGAGGTGCGCGCGTTGCTGTTCCCGGCCACGGAGGGCGCGGCATGATCGAGCGCTTCGAGGCCCTGTTGAAGAGCCGCATCGGCTTGGAGGCGGAATCCGTCGGCCGGGTGGTGATCGAGCGTGCCCTGCGCCAGCGCATGAACGCCTGCGGCAGCTACGACGAAGAAGCCTATTGGGCCACCCTCAACGCTTCGCCGGCTGAACAGCAGGCGCTGGTGGAAGCGGTGGTGGTCCCCGAAACCTGGTTCTTCCGTTATCCCGAATCCTTTGCTGCCCTCGGCCGCCTGGCCTTCGAACGCCTGCCAAACCTGGTGGGTGGGCGGCCCTTGCGTATCCTCAGCCTGCCCTGTTCCACCGGGGAAGAGCCGTTTTCCATCGTCATGGCACTGCTGGATGCTGGCCTGGCGCCGGGGCTGTTCCAGGTGGATGCGGTGGATATCAGCGAACGGGTACTGGAGCGTGCGCGCCAGGGACTTTACGGACGCAACTCGTTCCGCAGCGACGACCTGGGCTTTCGCGACCGTTACTTCATTCCTTCGGGCGAAAGCCATGCGTTGGCCCAGCAGGTGGCATCCAAGGTGCGCTTCCTGCGTGGGAACCTGCTGGACCCCGGCCTGCTCGCCGGTGAGCCGCCCTACGACTTCGTCTTCTGCCGAAATCTGCTGATCTATTTCGACCGAACCACCCAGACCGCCGTGCTGGAGGTGCTCAAGCGCCACATGCAGAAGGATGGCGCCATGTTCATCGGGCCAGCCGAAGCCAGTCTGCTCAGTCAGCAGGGCATGCAGCCGCTGGGTTATCCACAGGCCTTCGTGTTTCGCAATGCGCCGCCGCAGATCGCCGCCAAACCGGCCAAGGTACGCATCCCGGCACCGGCTCCCGTCGCCGCCGCGCCAGTGCCCAGCCGAGCGCCGGCGAGGCCGCGCACGCCGCTGCCAAAGCCCGAGTTGCCCAAGGCCAAGGCCGATGGCGCGGGACCTGAAGCTGCCCTGGCGACTATCGCAAGCCTTGCCAACAGCGGCCGAACCGGAGAAGCCCGCGCCGCTTGCGAAGCCTTCCTGTCCGCCCACGGCCCGTCGGCGGATGCCTTCTACTGGCTGGGCCTGCTCAGCGATGTGGCAGGCAAGGCCGATGAAGCCCAGGACCATTACCGCAAGGCGCTCTACCTGGAACCCCAGCATCCCGAGGCATTGGCGCATCTCGCAGCGTTGCTCGCCGCCCGAGGCGACCGCGCCGGCGCAGAACGCCTGCTGCAGCGCGCCAGTCGTGGAGTGAACAGCCATGGCCGATAACCGTCTGCCCCTGATCGCCAGCGACCAGTTGCCCGCCGTGGACGACTGCTGGAATCGCATTGGCGTGCATGGCGACAAGTCCTGCGAACGCCTGCAAGCCCACGTGCACTGCCGCAACTGCGACGTGCATGCGGCCGCTGCCACCCTGCTGCTCGACCGCTACGCGCTGGTTCGCGAGGACATCGCCGCCGCGCCGGTGGAGGAGGAGGAAGATGGCCGCGAGCGTCGTTCAACCCTGGTATTCCGCCTGGGCGAGCAGTGGCTCGGCCTGGCGACACGCAGCCTGGTGGAGGTGGCTTCGATCAACCCCATCCATTCCCTGCCGCACCAGCGTTCCCTGGCCCTGCTGGGCGTGACCAACGTGCGTGGGGCACTGGTGGCCTGCCTGTCGTTGAGCGAGTTGTTGGGGCTGGAAAAAGGCGGGCAGGCGAACGGTGAGCGGCGTGTCGTGCCGCGCATGCTGATTCTCGCCAGCCAGGGTGGACCGCTGGTGGCGCCGGTGGACGAAGTAGACGGCATACATGGCATTCCCGTGGACGCGGTGATCGACCCGGGCCGTACCCCGGACCTGGCGGCCCGCCAGTTCGCTTCGGGAGTGGTGCAGTGGCGTGGACGCAGCATCACGCTGCTGGACGAAAGCCTGCTGTTGCAGGCCATGGCAAGGAGCCTGGCATGACCCCGGACCAGATGCGCGACGCATCCCTGCTGGAGCTGTTCCGCCTGGAGGCGGATGCCCAGACCCAGGTACTCAATGCCGGTTTGCTGGTGCTGGAGCGCAATCCGACCCAGGCCGACCAGCTGGAAGCCTGCATGCGTGCTGCCCACTCGCTGAAAGGGGCTGCGCGTATCGTTGGGCTGGACGCCGGGGTGCGGGTCGCCCATGTGATGGAAGACCTGCTTGAGGCCGCGCGCCAGGGGCATGTACGGCTGCAGCCGGACAATATCGATGCGTTGCTGCAGGGTTCCGATCTGCTGGTGCGCATTGGCAGCGACGCCGACTGGGCGGAGAACGCCGGTCGCGATGTCATCGCTGCGCTGGTAGCCCGCCTGCAGGGGCAGCCCGCCGAGCCTGCGCCAGCTACGGGAGGGCTTCTCGAGCCGGTCATCCCCACGCCGGTCATTTCTGCACCTGTCATTCCTGTCGCGCCGTCGCCGTTACCGTCGCCGGAGCCTGTCGAAGCCCAGGTCCCTGCGGATACCGGTGCCGAGGCCCGTGACCGGGTGCTGCGCGTCAGCGCCGAACGTCTTGATCACCTGCTGGATATCTCCAGCAAGTCGCTGGTGGAATTCCAGCGCATAAAGCCCCTGAACGATGCCCTGCACCGTCTCAAGCGCCTTCAGGCCAGCGCCAGTCGCGCCCTCGACGTGGCGCGCGAATCGGTGCTGGACGGCACCCTGGACCCGCAAGCCCAGGCGATGCTTGGCGAGGCCCGGCAACTGCTCGGCGAGTGCCAGCAGATGCTTTCCGGCTACATGGCCGATTTCGATGAATTCGGCTGGCAGGGCGGCCAGCGTGCCCAGTTGCTCTATGACGCCGCTCTTGCGTCGCGCATGCGTCCGTTCGCCGACGTGTTGGCTGGCCAGGCGCGCATGGTCCGCGACCTCGGCCGCTCGCTGGGCAAACCGGTGCGACTGGAAGTAAGCGGCGAGACCACCCAGGTCGACCGCGATGTGCTGGAGCGTCTGGAAGCGCCCCTTACTCACTTGTTGCGCAATGCCGTGGATCACGGCATCGAAAGCCCGCAGGTGCGCTTGCGCCTGGGCAAGTCGGAAGAGGGCATGATCCGTCTGCATGCTCGCCATCACGCCGGGATGCTCCTGCTGGAGCTGGCGGACGATGGCGCCGGGGTGGACCTGGAGCGCCTGCGTGACGCCGTGGTTGCACGCCAGTTCGCCAACCTTGAAACCGCCATGAGGATGACCGAGGAAGAGTTGCTGGCCTTCCTCTTCCTGCCCGGCTTCAGCATGCGCGAACAGGTCACCGAGGTGTCCGGGCGCGGTGTCGGCCTGGATGCGGTGCAACACATGGTGCGCCAGTTGCGGGGCGGCGTGCGCATGGAACAGCGCAGCGGCCAGGGGGCGACCTTCCATATCGAAGTACCCCTGACCCTGTCGGTGGTGCGCAGCCTGGTGGTGGAAGTGGGCGGCGAGGCGTACGCCTTCCCCCTGGCCCATATCGAACGCATGACCCGTTTGCAGCACGAGGACATCGTCCAGCTCGAAGGACGTCAGCACTTCTGGTACGAAGGCCGGCACGTGGGGCTGGTTTCGGCCAGCCAGATCCTTCAGTGCGCCGAGGGCAAGCGCGACGAGGCCGGCATCCCGGTGGTGCTGATCAATGAGCGCGACACTTGCTACGGCGTTGCCGTGGAGCGGTTCATCGGCGAGCGAACCCTGGTGGTGATGCCGCTGGACCCGCGCCTGGGCAAGGTCCAGGACCTGTCCGCCGGGGCATTGCTGGATGATGGCCGGCCCGTGCTGATCCTCGACGTCGAGGACCTGCTGAAGTCCGTCGGCAAATTGCTCGGCAGCGGTCGCCTGGAAAAGGTCGATCGCGGTGGCCGCCAGGGCGCCGGCGCCCAGCGCAAGCGCGTCCTGGTGGTGGACGACTCGCTCACGGTGCGAGAGCTGGAGCGCAAGCTGCTGGCCGGTCGCGGCTACGAAGTCGCGGTGGCGGTGGATGGCATGGACGGCTGGAACGCACTGCGTTCGGAGCATTTCGATCTGCTCATCACCGATATCGACATGCCGCGCATGGACGGCATCGAACTGGTCACCCTGGTGCGCCGTGACAACCGCCTGCAGTCGTTGCCGGTGATGGTGGTTTCCTACAAGGATCGTGAAGAGGATCGTCGACGCGGCCTGGATGCTGGGGCCGACTATTATCTGGCGAAGGCCAGTTTCCACGACGAAGCGTTGCTGGATGCCGTGGTCATGCTGATCGGGGAGGCCCAAGGGTGAGGATAGGGATAGTCAACGATATGCCCCTGGCGGTCGAAGCGCTGCGTCGGGCCCTTGCACTGGAGCCGGCGCACCAGATCGCCTGGATCGCCTGCAATGGCGCGGAAGCGGTGGAGTGCTGCGGTCGGGATGTGCCGGATGTGGTGCTGATGGACCTGCTGATGCCGGTGATGGACGGGGTCGAAGCGACCCGCCAGATCATGGCGCGCAGCCCCTGTGCCATCCTCATCGTGACCGTGGATATCGAACAGAACGTGCACCGGGTGTTCGAGGCGATGGGCCATGGCGCCCTGGATGCGGTGAATACCCCCGCGCTCAGTAGCGGCCAGGCGCAGGAAGCCGCGCTGCTGTTGCGCAAGATCCAGAACATCGGCTGGCTCGTGGGCCAGCGCGACAATCGCGCCCGTGGCGCAGCCGAACCGAGTGCCCAGCGCAGCGGCGGCCAGCGCCTGGTCGCCATCGGCGCCTCGGCGGGCGGTCCGGCGTCCCTGGCGCAACTGCTCAAGCAGTTGCCGGCGAACTTTTCGGCGGCCGTGGTGCTGGTCCAGCACGTGGACGAAGTCTTTGCCGCGGGCATGGCCGACTGGCTGGCCAGCGAGTCTCGCTTGCCGGTTCGACTGGCACGGGAAGGCGAGCCGCCACAGCCGGGAGCCATCCTTCTGGCCGGCACCAACAACCACCTGCGATTGCTGAAAAATGGCACGTTGGCCTATACCGCCGAGCCCACCAGCTTCGTATATCGTCCTTCCATCGATGTCTTCTTCGACAGCCTGGTGGAGCACTGGAAGGGCGAAGCCGTCGGCGTGCTGCTTACCGGCATGGGCCGGGACGGCGCCGAGGGCTTGAAGCGCATGCGCGGCCGCGGCTTCCTGACCATTGCCCAGGACCAGGCCAGCTGCGCGGTCTATGGCATGCCCAAGGCCGCCGCCGCCATTGGCGCTGCGGTGGAAATCCTCGCCCTGGAGCGCATCGCGCCCCGGCTGGCCGAGGTCTTCGGATAATTTCTACCTGAGGCCTGCGGGCCCGGAGAGCGTGATGCAATACCCCTATCGCAACCCCGTGGACATGACGCCGGTCGAGCCTTCGGCAATGGTGCTGCTGGTCGATGACCAGGCCATGGTCGGTGAAACGGTGCGTCGGGCACTGATGGCCGAACCGGGCATCGATTTCCATTTCTGCGCCGACCCGCTTCAGGCGGTCGCCGTGGCCTTGCAGATCAAACCCACGGTCATCCTTCAGGACCTTGTGATGCCCGGGGTCGATGGGCTCAGCCTGCTTGCCGAGTACCGCGCGGTGCCGGCGCTGCGCGATGTGCCGATCATCGTCCTGTCCACCAAGGAAGAACCCACGGTGAAGAGCGCCGCCTTCGCCGCCGGCGCCAACGATTACCTGGTCAAGCTGCCCGACACCATCGAGCTGGTCGCCCGCATCCGCTACCACTCGCGTTCCTTCACTGCCCTGCAACAGCGCGACGAGGCCTATCGCGCCCTGCGCGAGAGCCAGCAGCAGCTGTTGGAAGCCAACCTGGTGCTGCAGCGGCTGATGAACTCCGACGGCCTGACCGGGCTGTCCAACCGGCGACACTTCGACGAGTACCTGGACATGGAGTGGCGACGCGCGCTCCGCGAGCAGAGCGAGCTGTCGATGCTGATGATCGACGTCGACCACTTCAAAGGCTTCAACGACAACTTCGGCCACGTAGCGGGTGACGAGGCGCTGCGCCGGGTGGCGGAATCCATCCGAGCGTGCTGCAGCCGAGCCACCGACCTGGCCGCACGCTACGGCGGCGAAGAGTTCGCGATGATCCTGCCGGGCACTGCGGCTGGCGGCGCACGCCTGCTGGCGGAAAAGGTACGACGCTCGGTGGAGGCGCTGGGCATTCACCACGATCTGCCGGTGGCGGGCTCGGTGCTGAGCGTCAGCATCGGCGTCGCCACGCTCACGCCGAAGTCGGGCCAGGTTTCCCTGGTGCTGGTGGACATGGCTGACCAGGGCCTCTATCAGGCCAAGAACGATGGCCGTAACCGGGTGGCCATGGTGGCAGCCAGCCCCGCGCCCTGATCGGGACGGGGCTCCATGGCGCCCGTGCGTCGCCGGCGGGGCGCATTTCGCGGCTGGCATGCTGCCGGCATCCGGTGACTCGGGTATACTCGCCGGCTTTTCCGAAAGTTTTGCCAGCGAGAGCTTCCCGTCATGGAAATCAACCCGATCCTGAACAGCATCAAGGACCTCTCCGATCGCACCCTGTCTATTCGGGGGTATCTTTGACTACGATCAGAAGCATGATCGTCTCGTCGAAGTAAACCGCGAACTCGAAGACCCCGCCGTCTGGAACAACCCCGAATACGCCCAGAATCTCGGCCGTGAACGTGCCCAGCTGGCGCAGATCGTCGAAACCCTGGACGACCTCACCAGCGGCCTCGGCGACTCCCGCGACCTGCTGGACATGGCGGTCGAGGAGAACGACGAAGGCGCCGTCAACGACGTCTCCACCGAAGTTGAGCGCCTGCGCGAGATCCTCGAGAAGCTCGAGTTCCGTCGCATGTTCAGCGGTGAGATGGACATGAACAACGCCTACCTGGACATCCAGGCCGGCTCCGGCGGCACCGAAGCCCAGGACTGGGCCAACATGCTGCTGCGCATGTACCTGCGCTGGGCCGACAAGCGCGGCTTCGACGCCACCATCATCGAACTGTCCGCAGGCGAAGTCGCCGGTATCAAGGGTGCCACCGTGCACATCAAGGGCGAATACGCTTTTGGCTGGCTGCGTACCGAGATCGGCGTGCACCGTCTGGTGCGCAAGAGCCCGTTCGACTCCGGCAACCGTCGCCACACCTCGTTCACCGCGGTGTTCGTCTCGCCGGAAATCGATGACAACATCGAGATCGAGATCAACCCGTCCGACCTGCGCATCGACACCTACCGCTCCTCCGGCGCGGGCGGTCAGCACGTGAACACCACCGACTCCGCGGTGCGTATCACCCACGTGCCCACGAACACCGTGGTGGCGTGCCAGAACGAACGCTCCCAGCACGCCAACAAGGACACCGCCATGAAAATGCTGCGGGCCAAGTTGTACGAGCAGGAAATGCAGAAGCGCACCGCCGCGTCCCAGGCCCTGGAAGACACCAAGTCCGACATCGGCTGGGGGCACCAGATTCGCTCCTACGTACTCGACCAGTCGCGGATCAAGGACCTGCGCACCGGTGTCGAGCGCAGCGACTGCGACAAGGTGCTGGACGGCGATCTGGACGAATACCTTGAGGCCAGCCTCAAACAAGGGCTCTGACGCGGAGCCGCTTTTGTAGGAGCGAGGGGGACACTTAGTCCTTGCTCGCGAAACCGTCGAAGAGCTTCGCGAGCAAGCTCGCTCCTACAGTTACCTTCTTTTGAAATTGACGCCAGGCAGATAGACGACCATGAGCGACCAACAACTCGACCAGCACGAACTGCAACAGGAAGAAAACAAGCTGATCGCCCAGCGCAAGGAAAAGCTTGCCGCCGTGCGTGAAGCCAAGGCCATTGCGTTCCCCAATGACTTCCGCCGCGAGAACTACTTCGCGGACCTGCAGAAGCAGTACGCCGACAAGACCAAGGAAGAGCTGGAAGCAGCCGCCATCCCGGTCAAGGTCGCTGGTCGCATCATGCTCAACCGCGGTTCCTTCATCGTTCTTCAGGACTCCAGCGGCCGCCTGCAGGTCTACGTCAACCGCAAGACCCTGCCGGAAGAAACCCTGGCCGAGATCAAGACCTGGGACCTGGGCGACATCATCGGCGCCGAAGGCACCCTGGCCCGTTCCGGCAAGGGCGACCTGTACGTCGAGATGACCAGCGTGCGCCTGCTGACCAAGTCCCTGCGCCCGCTGCCGGACAAGCACCACGGCCTGACCGACACCGAGCAGCGCTATCGCCAGCGCTACGTCGACTTGATCGTCAACGAGGAAACCCGCAACACCTTCCGCGTACGTTCCCAGGTGATCGCCCACATCCGCCGCTTCCTGTCCGACCGCGGTTTCCTCGAAGTGGAAACCCCGATGCTGCAGACCATTCCTGGCGGCGCCGCGGCCAAGCCGTTCGCGACCCATCACAATGCGCTGGACATGGCCATGTTCCTGCGTATCGCGCCGGAGCTGTACCTCAAGCGCCTGGTGGTCGGTGGCTTCGAGAAGGTCTTCGAGATCAACCGCAACTTCCGTAACGAAGGCGTTTCGACCCGGCACAACCCCGAGTTCACCATGCTCGAGTTCTACCAGGCCTACGCTGACTACGAAGACAACATGGACCTGACCGAGGAACTGTTCCGCGAGCTGGCCCAGGCGGTGCTCGGCAGCACCGACGTGCCCTACGGCGACAAGGTCTTCCACTTCGGCGAGCCGTTCGCCCGCCTGTCCGTGTTCGACGCCATCCTCAAGTACAACCCGGAAATCAGCGCCGCTGACCTCAAGGATGTCGAGACCGCCCGTGCGATCGCCAAGAAGGCCGGTGCCAAGGTCCTTGGCCACGAAGGCCTGGGCAAGCTGCAGGTGATGATTTTCGAGGAGCTGGTGGAGCACAAGCTGGAGCAGCCGCACTTCATCACCCAGTACCCGTTCGAAGTCTCCCCGCTGGCCCGCCGCAACGACAACGACCCGAGCGTCACCGACCGTTTCGAGCTGTTCATCGGTGGCCGCGAGATCGCCAACGCCTACTCCGAGCTGAACGACGCCGAAGACCAGGCCGAGCGCTTCATGCTGCAGGTCAAGGAGAAGGATGCCGGTGACGACGAGGCGATGCATTACGACGCCGACTTCGTCAATGCGCTGGAATACGGCATGCCGCCCACCGCCGGCGAAGGCATCGGTATCGACCGACTTGTGATGTTGCTCACCAATTCGCCGTCTATTCGTGACGTCATCCTGTTCCCGCACATGCGGCCCCAGGCTTGATGCAGGAGTAAGAAAGAAACCGCCTTCGGGCGGTTTTTTCTTGGCCGCCGTAAGGCATGCGAACCTTTTTCCCCGGCGCCGCTCCTAAAAGGCGCTAGTCAGGGAGACAGAGCCTAAATCTCGCCAGTTCCTGCATTGATAAGCGGGATAAATGGTCAACACTTTCACCTTGAGTGAGTTCGGAGGGTTTCCTGTCTTGAGCCAGTCGTCCCGCAGTGACAGCGCCGCTCGCGTGGCCAGCGCGGTCGCCGAAAGCGTGAAATACCAGGGCCGCAAGGCCAGCCGCCAAGGTAGCGAGCAACGCCGCCAGGCGATCCTCGATGCCGCCATGCGCATCATCGTCCGCGACGGTGTACGGGCCGTGCGCCATCGGGCCGTTGCCGCGGAGGCCCAGGTGCCGCTGTCGGCCACTACCTATTACTTCAAGGACATCAACGACCTCATCACCGATACCTTTGCGCAGTTTGTGGAGCGCAGTTCGGCGGTGATGGCGGCCTTCTGGGCCAGCGTGGAGGATGACCTGCAGGCCATGGCCGGGGTGCTCAGCCGCGACGGCGATTCGCGCCGGGAAATGACCGACCAGATCGTCGAACTGGCCATCCAGTACGTGCGTAGCCAGCTCGAAGAGAACCGCGACCAGTTGCTGGCCGAACATGCCTTCCGCCAGGAAGCGCTACTGAATGCCGGTCTCCGTAATCTTGCTGACGCACATCGCAGGATACTCTCGCAGGGCGCGGAGCATTTCTTCCAGGTACTGGGCTCGGCCGAACCCACCGAAGACGCCAAGGTGTTGACGGCCGTCATTCTGCGGATGGAATATCAGGGCCTCCTCGACGGCGTGGAAAACCTCGACATCGACGAGATGCGAGCGGTCCTTAAACGCTACCTTTACCTGGTGATGGGACTCTAGGCGCATAGATCAAACCCCGCCGTGTCGGCGGCTGCGTGAACACTGCTGCACTCGGCCATGCGTCGTTGAAAGCAGGCTCAGAATGCTCATTTACTACGTGTAAACTGCGCTTCTTCGCCTGTTTCGCCCAGCCTGGCCATCGCTCGCGACGTGTTCACTTGGCCGGCGAGGCGGGGTTTTTCGTTATCACAAGGAGAGCGAGATGAAAGTCTGGCGTGCCGTGGTTGCCCTGTCCTTCCTGCTGTTGGGCGGCTGCCTGGTCACCTTCAAGGATCCGATTCCGGCCAATGAGCCGGCCCCCATCCCACTGCTCGGGGACTGGACCCGCAAGGACGAATGGGGCGAACGCGAGTATCTGGAAATCAGCCGCTCCGGCTCCAACGTGTACAAGGCACGCAGCTTCGAGGGCAGCAAGGACAACCTGGAGGGCATGGAGGAGTTCGGCTTCACCGTCGCCCATCACGGCCGCCGCTGGTACCTCTCTGCCGGGTTGCCGAAGAAAATGGGCGCGAACTTCGCCATCGCCGGTTTCGAACTGACCACGGATAACGAACTCGTGGTCTACAACCTGGATGTCGAGCGCATCGAACAGGAAATGCAGGAAGGCAAGTTCCAGGGCCAGCCCGTGGAAATGCCGGACGGCGACGGCGTGCTCATCACCACTCCGCTGGATGTCGTCTTCGGCTGGCTGGATGACCCGGCCAACTCGGATGTCTTCGTTGAAGTGGCGCGTTACCAGCGCTCGGCCGAGGAGTGAGCCCACGATGACCCGTCGCAAGCTCCCTGACGATTACCAGAAGACCATCCGCGCGCTGTCCGATCGCATCGTCCAGGCACAGACGCCAATCCGCGTGCTGGACGCCGTGAAATGGGACGACAGCGTCCGCCAGGACTTCCTCAAGCACAAGGGCAAGTCCATGCCCGCTGTGGACCGTGCTTATTACGAGAGCCGCCCGCTGGCCTTCGACTCGGTAGAGAAGAAGCTGGAATTCCAGAACATCGAGCGCGATATCACCCGTCACCTGGGCCAGTTCAACCCGGTGGGGCAGATCATGCGGCGCATGTGCAAGGAATACCGCATGGTGATCCGCATGCTGGAAGCGCGCGGCACCGCGGACTTCGGTCTGATTTCCCAGGAGCTTTACGGTGCGGCGTCCGATGCCTTCCATGCCGGTGACCCGACCTTGGCCGACCTCGGCCTGATGCTCTCGGACTACCTGAATAACATTGCCGACCGTGGCGACCTCAAGGACGATCCCAAGACCCTGAGCGCCAAGGACGCCGTCAACCTGCTGCAGAGCCGGCTGGGAGAGGTGTTCGGCGATGACACCATCCGGGTGTTCGAGTCCGACGGCATCGTCGCCGACGCGGCCGCCGGCGCCGACTACATCAAGATTCGCGCCGACGCCCTGTTCAACGAACGCGACGTGCGCGCCCTGGAAGTCCACGAGGGGCTGGTGCACGTCGGCACCACCCTGAACGGCCAGAACCAACCGATCTGCACCTTCCTCTCCAAGGGCCCGCCGTCCTCCACCGTGACCCAGGAAGGCCTGGCGATCCTGATGGAAGTGATCGCCTTCGCTTCCTACCCGAGCCGACTGCGCCGGCTGACCAACCGGACCCGTGCCATCCACATGGCGGAGGAGGGCGCTGATTTCCTCGAGGTCTACCACTTCTACCGCGAGCAGGGTTACGCCATGGAGGAGAGCTATGGCAGCGCCAGCCGCGCCTTCCGTGGTTCGGTGCCGGGTGGGCTGCCCTTCACCAAGGACCTGTCGTACCTGAAGGGTTTCATCCTGATCTACAACTACATCCAGCTCGCGGTGCGCAAAGGCAAGCTGGAGCAGATCCCGTTGCTGTTCTGCGGCAAGACCACCCTGGAGGACACCCGCACGCTGCGCCAACTGGTGGACGAAGGTCTGGTGGTGCCGCCGAAGTACCTGCCGCCGCAGTTCCGCGACCTCAACGCGCTGTCGGCCTGGATGTGCTTCTCCAACTTCCTCAACCACCTGAGCCTGGACCGCATCGAGGCGGATTACGCCAACATCCTCTGACTACCCTGGAGGGGCGAAGGCACTCGCCCCGACAAGGCACCTGTAGGGGCGAATTCGTTGGCTATGCCTGCTGCCAGAAGCAACCTTGTAGGAGCTAGCTTGCTAGCGAAAAGAGGCCATTCGCTGGCAAGCCAGCTCCTACGGGCAATGCCGCCACTCGCAACACTTAATGCAGGCCCAGCCAATTCATTCGCCAACCAGCCCGCAGGGCTGGCCTGTGATGTTTCAGGAAGGAAATGCACATGCCCGCTTCTCGCCTCCTGCTGATTCTTTTCGCCCTGTTCCTACAAGGCTGCAGTTCTCTGCTCTTCTACCCGGACCAGTACCTGCCCTTCACGCCGGAAAAGGCCAAGCTGGCGTATCGCGATATCAGCCTGACTGCTGCCGATGGCACGCGCCTGCATGCCTGGTGGCTGCCGGCCAAGCCCGGCGTGGAGGTGAAGGGGACGGTACTCCACCTGCATGGCAACGGCGGCAATGTCGCCACTCACCTGGGCGGCAGTTGGTGGTTGCCGGAGCAGGGCTACCAGGTGCTGTTGCTGGACTATCGCGGCTACGGCCGTTCCGAGGGCTCGCCCAGCCTGCCGGCGCTCTACGAGGACATCGATGCCGCCTTCGCCTGGCTCGACCAGGCGCCGGAGGTCCAGGGCAAACCGGTCGTGCTGCTCGGCCAGAGCATCGGAGGCGCCCTGGCGGTGCACTACCTCTCCGAGCGCCCGGAGCGCCGCGGTCGGCTCAAGGCCCTGGTACTGGACGGCGTACCCGCCAGCTACCGCGAGGTGGCCCGCTTCAGCCTGTCCAATGCCTGGCCGCTCTGGCCATTGCAGGTACCCCTGTCCTGGCTGGTGCCCGACGGAGACAGCGCCATACGCGGCATTGGCGAGCTGAAGGGCTTGCCGATGCTGATCTACCACAGCATCGACGATCCGGTGGTGCCCCTTTCCAACGGCGTGCGCTTGTATCAAGCTGCGCCCCCGCCGCGGGTATTCCAGCCGGTCCGCGGCGGCCATGTGCAGACCTTCGGCGATCCCACCTGGCGCAAGGTAATGGTGCTTTACCTCGAAGACCCCAAGGGCTTCGTCGGACTGCGCCGGCTGGCTGAAGTCCCGAATACAGAGAGTCCCCAATGAGCGAACGCAATCCCATCCCGCTGATCCTCACCGGCATCGGCAGCATTGTCGGCACCGTGATGGTGCTCTGGTACTACGGCTACCTGCACTTCGCCAAACCCGAAGATGCTCTGCTGCTGTCCGACTTCACCATGCTCAAGACCGTCCCCGGCGAGGACTACAAGGTCTCCCTGGAGCCCGCCGCACAGGTGGCGCAGTGCATCGACGGCGTGCTGGTGATGTTCGATACCACGCAGAAGGGCCTGACCGGCGTGCTTGTGGATAACAAGAAGAAAGCGGTGCGCTGCGTAGGTCAGGAGACCCCGCAAGAGGTCAAATAAGGACTAGCCTCCGTAAGGAGGTGACCCTATGGACATTCGTATCTGGCAGGGCGACATCACCACCCTGGAGGTGGACGCCATCGTCAATGCCGCCAACTCCTCGCTGCTCGGCGGCGGGGGTGTTGATGGCGCCATTCACCGCGCCGCCGGCCCTGAACTCCTCGCCCATTGCCGCACCCTTGGCGGTTGCCCCACGGGCGAGGCGCGTATCACGCCCGGCTTCCGCCTGCCGGCGCGGTTCGTGATCCACACCGTCGGGCCGGTCTGGCACGGCGGCACACACCGCGAACCTGAACTGCTCGCCAACTGCTACCGCAACAGCCTCGCCCTGGCCGACGCCGAAGGGCTGGCGAGCATCGCCTTTCCGGCGATCAGTTGCGGGGTGTATGGCTATCCGTTGCAGGAAGCAGCGCGCATCGCAGTAGCCGAGTTGAAACGGCCGAGGCCGGCCGGCAGCAACCTGCGTGAGGCGCTGTTGGTGGCGTTTGGTGCCGATCAGGTGAAGATTTACCAGAACGCGCTGGCGTAGGTTGTGGCTGAGCTACGCGAAGCCCAACGGCGGAGCCGAACCGGGCAACGTTGGGCTTCGCTGCGCTCAGACCAACCTACGTGGCGTTTGGTGCGGACCAGGTGAAGATTTACCAGGACGCGCTGGCGTAGGTTGTGGCTGAGCTACGCGAAGCCCAACGGCGGAGCTGAACCGGGCAACGTTGGGCTTCGCTGCACTCGCGGAACGCCGCCCGGCCCAACCTACGTTCTGTTAGCCCAACGACTTCGGCGACAACACCCGCAACCCGTTGAACACCACCAGCAGGCTCGCACCCATATCGGCGAACACCGCCATCCACAGCGTGCCTTCGCCCATCAGAGTCAACGCCAGGAACACTGCCTTGATACCCAACGCCAGGCTGATGTTCTGCATCAGCACGCTGTGGGTTCGGCGGGACAGGCGGATGAATTGCGGCAGCTTGCGCAGATCGTCGTCCATCAGCGCCACGCCGGCGGTTTCGATGGCAGTATCGGTGCCGGCCGCGCCCATGGCGAAACCGATGTCGGCGCGGGCCAGGGCCGGAGCGTCATTGATGCCGTCGCCGACCATGCCCACGGGCACACCGCCCGACTGGCGCTTGCCGATCTCGGCCAATTTGTCTTCAGGCAGCAGGTTGCCGCGGGCGTCATCCATGCCCACCTGGCCGGCGATGGCTTGCACCGTGTGCGGGTTGTCGCCGGAGAGCATCAGGGTTTTCACCCCCAGTTCATGCAGCTGGCCAACGGCTTCTCGGCTGCTGTCACGCACGGTATCGGCCACCGCGAACAGCGCGAGCACAGTGTTTTCACCACATAGCGCCACCACTGTCTTGCCCTGTGTTTCCAAAGCGTCCAGGCGCGCTTCCAGCTCTGGCCCGCAGAGACCGAGCTCTTCCACCAGGCGGTTATTGCCCAGGTGATAGCTATGCCCTGCAATCTGGCCACTGACGCCGCGGCCGGGCAGGGCGGCCAGGTTATCCACAGCGTAGAGGGCGATGCCGTCGACTTCGGCGGCGCGTGCCACGGCCTGGGACACCGGATGGTCAGAGCGGGCGGCCAGGCTGGCCGCCAGGGCTCGGGCATTGCGCTCACCCGCCTGCAGCAGCTCGAAATCGGTCTGTCGAGGGCGCCCTTCGGTCAGGGTACCGGTCTTGTCCAGGGCCACCCACGCAAGTTTGCGGCCGAGTTCGAGGAAAACCCCGCCCTTGATCAGGATGCCGCCCCGCGCCGCTGCGGCGAGGCCGCTGACGATGGTCACCGGCGTGGAGATCACCAGTGCGCAGGGGCAGGCGATGACCAGCAGCACCAGTGCACGGTAGAGCCAGTCGAGCCAGGCGCTGTCGAACAGCAGCGGGGGAAGCAGGGCGGTGAGTACGGCGATGAGAATCACCACCGGGGTGTAAATGCTCGAGAAGCGGTCGACGAAGCGCTGGGTCGGTGCGCGCGCGCCCTGTGCGGCTTCCACCGCATGGATGATGCGCGCCAGGGTGCTGTCGTCGGCGGCGCGGGTGGCGCGGTACTCCATTTCACCTTCGCCATTGATGGTGCCGGCGAACAGCGGGTCGCCCAGGTCCTTTTCCACTGGCAGGCTCTCGCCGGTGATGGGGGCCTGGTTGACGCTGGAGCGCCCGCTCAGCACTTCACCGTCGAGGGCGATGCGCTCGCCGGGACGCACCCGCAGGCGGGTGCCGGGCAGTACGTCGCGTGCCGGACGCTCGCGCCACTGTCCGTCCTCGAACACCGTGGCCTGCTCGGGGGCCAGTTGCAGCAGGCCGCGAATGGCGTCCCGCGCGCGTTCCAGTGAGCGTGCTTCGATCAGCTCGGCAATGGCGAACAGCACGCTGACCATTGCCGCTTCCGGCCACTGGCCGATCAGCAGGGCGCCGGTGACCGCGATGCTCATCAGGGCGTTGATGTTCAGGTTGCGGTTCTTCAGGGCGATCCAGCCCTTCTTGTAGGTGGGCAGGCCGGCACCGAGGATGGCGAGTATCGCCAGCCCGGCGATCACCCACTCGGGCGCCAGGCCAAACCATTCAAGGGATTCCGCGGCCAGTGCTGCGAGCCCCGCCAGCGCCAGGGGCCACCAGGGTTTCTTCGCCTGGGCCGGCGCCGTGGCGGCAGCGCCCTCGGTCAGTGGCACCGCTTGCATGCCGAGACTTTCGATCAGGCGCTGCAAGGGCTCGACGTTGTCGAAACGGTGCCGAACGCGCAGCAGGCGCTGCATCAGGTTGAATTCCAGCGCCTCGACTGCCGGGACCTTACCCAGGGCGTCGCGGATCAGGCGTTCCTCGGTGGGACAGTCCATGGCGTCGATGCGCAAGCTACTCCAGCGCGCTTCGGCGGTAGCGGCGACGGCGGCTATTTCCGCCGTGGCGGAGCGGGGCGCGTGGTCATGGTCGTGGCAGCAATGGTGGCTCATGGGTCAATTCCTGTTTGACGCTTCGAGTGGCATTGCACACCCTGTAGCAACTACAGAGTCAAGCGGAGGTCGAGCATGAAGATCGGCGAACTGGCGACCCTCACCGGTTGCCCCGTGGAAACCATCCGCTACTACGAACGTGAAGGCCTGCTGCCCGAGCCTTCGCGCAGTGCGGGCAACTACCGGCAGTACGACACACTCCATGTGGAGCGGCTGTCCTTCATTCGTCACTGCCGTTCGCTGGACATGACCCAGGAAGAAATCCGTGCGCTGCTGGCCCTGCGCGATCGCCCCGAGGCCGACTGCGGTACCGCCAATCGACTGATCGAGGAGCACCTGCACCATGTGGAGGTGCGGATCGCCGAACTGCATTCCCTGCGCGACCAGCTCAGGGAGCTGCGCGCACGCTGCAGCGGCGTGGGAGCCAGCGAAGCCTGCGGCATCCTCCGCGAACTGGAGCAGCCCGGACCACCGCCAGTGACCAGCGAGGAATGCGCGCACGCAGGCCATCTGCACGTGCCGGGCGTGCATCGGCGGGGCTGAAACGGACTGCGGCGGTCTAGTGGTTCGTGTTGTCGCGCGGATCGCTCAACTGCCGCAGGTAGCGGCGTGAAAGGGCCAGGAAACGGGGCGTCGGCCCGATGTCTTCATAGAGCGGGTCGCCCTGCTCGTCGGTGGCGACCACCTGGCTGCCCTTGACGTAGGGGAAGCTGGCTTCCAGCTCCTCGAGGGCGGAGCCGACCAGCTCCCCGATCAGCTCCTCGACGCTGCGCTTCGGATACATCTCGGCCAGGGCGGCCAGTCGCGCTGCGGACTCCAGGTCCAGATGAATGCTGTACTCGCTGCGGGTCAGGCGACCCTTGGCGTTCTGCTCCCAATGGCGAACCAGTTCTCGGATCTTCATAGACACCTCATCCTCTTCCCACGTGGTTGTGGGTGGCTTTGAACTCCGGGCGGTCTCTGCCACCCGGGAGTCGTCATTCGTGATGGCGGCTACTGTTCAGACTAGCTCGCAGGCGCATGGGGATACACCGTTCGTCGCACCCTTGTATCTGCATGGCGCTATCGGCAATCTGGAGGTCGAATCCAGCTAAGGAGGGGAAGGCAATGGCCGAAATAGACGCGCGCCTGCGTGAAGATGTCCACCTGCTCGGCGAGTTGCTCGGCGACACCATTCGTGCCCAGTTGGGGGACGCCTTCCTCGATAAGATCGAGCGCATTCGCAAGGGCGCCAAGGCCGCGCGCAAAGGCTCGGCCCAGGGCGAGCGCCAGCTCATCGAGACCCTCGACGGCCTTCGCGACGACGAACTGCTGCCGGTGGCTCGCGCCTTCAACCAGTTCCTCAACCTGGCGAACATCGCCGAGCAGTACCACCGCATCCGCAGGCGCGGCACGGACGAACCGCAACCCTTCGAAGATTCAGTGCTCGGCGACCTGTTGCAGCGCCTGCTCCACGCTGGGCACGGCCCGGAGCAACTGGCCCGGCAGCTCGGACGGCTGGACATCGAACTGGTACTGACCGCCCACCCCACCGAAGTTGCACGCCGCACGCTGATCCAGAAATACGACGCCATGGCCGCGCAACTGGCGGCCCTGGATCATGCAGATCTCAGCGATGCCGAGCGCGAGCAGACGCGCCTGCGCCTGCTGCGCCTGATCGCCGAGGCGTGGCACACCGAGGAAATCCGCCGCAGCCGGCCAAGCCCGGTGGATGAGGCGAAATGGGGCTTCGCGGTGATCGAACATTCCCTCTGGCACGCCCTGCCCAATGTGCTCCGCCATGTCGACCGGACCCTGCACGCCGCCACCGGCCTGCGCCTGCCATTGACCGCCGCGCCGGTGCGTTTTGCGTCATGGATGGGGGGCGACCGCGACGGCAACCCCAATGTCACTGCCGCCATCAGTCGCCAGGTGCTGCTGTTGGCGCGCTGGATGGCGGCCGACCTTTATCTGCGTGACATCGATCACCTGGCCTCCGAGCTGTCCATGCAGCAGGCCAGCGATGAGTTGCGGGTGCGGGTGGGTGTCCATCCCGAACCCTATCGTGCGGTACTCAAGCAACTGCGCGACCGCCTGCGCGCCACGCGTGCCTGGGCGGAAGCAGCGCTGGATGGCGACGTCGCGCCGGGTGCCGAGGTGCTGAGCGAGAACACCCAGCTGCTGGAACCCCTGGAGCTCTGCTATCACTCGCTGCATGCGTGCGGCATGGGCGTGATCGCCGATGGCGCGCTGCTCGACTGCCTGCGCCGTGCGGCCACCTTCGGCCTGTTCCTGGTACGCCTGGATGTCCGTCAGGACGCCGGCCGCCACGCCGCTGCGCTCGATGAGATCACCGATTACCTGGGCCTCGGCAACTATGCCGAATGGGATGAAGAGACCCGCCTGACCTTCCTCCAGCGGGAACTGGACAACCGCCGCCCGCTGCTGCCTGCGAACTACCGACCCTCCGCCGACACCGCCGAAGTACTCGCCACCTGCCGCGTGGTGGCCCATGCGCCGGCTGCTTCCCTTGGCTCTTATGTTATCTCCATGGCCGGAGCTCCATCCGATGTGCTGGCGGTGCAATTGCTGCTCAAGGAAGCCGGGTTGCAACGACCTATCCGCGTGGTGCCACTTTTCGAAACCCTGGCCGATCTGGACAACGCGGGGCCCGCTATCGACCGCCTGCTGGGCCTGCCCGGCTATCGCGCCCGGCTGCACGGCCCGCAGGAAGTGATGATCGGCTACTCCGACTCGGCCAAGGATGCCGGCACCGTCGCTGCCGCCTGGGCGCAGTACCGTGCTCAGGAGCGCCTGGTGGACGTGTGCCGCGAGCATCAGGTGGAGTTGCTGTTGTTCCACGGTCGCGGTGGCACCGTGGGGCGCGGCGGCGGTCCGGCCCACGCGGCGATCCTGTCGCAACCGCCGGGGTCTGTGGCTGGGCGTTTCCGCACCACGGAACAGGGCGAGATGATTCGTTTCAAGTTCGGTTTGCCGGGTATCGCCGAGCAGAACCTCAACACCTACCTGGCTGCTGTCCTGGAGGCGACCCTGCTGCCGCCACCGGAGCCGGAACCGGCCTGGCGCGCCGCCATGGACCGCCTCGCGACGGACGGTGTGGCCGCCTACCGTGCCGTGGTGCGTGAGCATCCGCAGTTCGTCGAGTATTTCCGCCAGGCGACGCCCGAGCAGGAACTGGGCCGTCTGCCGCTGGGCAGTCGACCGGCCAAGCGCCGCGCCGGCGGGGTGGAAAGCCTGCGGGCGATCCCCTGGATCTTCGCCTGGACCCAGACACGCCTGATGCTGCCGGCCTGGCTGGGCTGGGAAACGGCCCTGGCCAATGCCCAGCAACGTGGTGAAACCCAGCTGCTGGAGAGGATGCGCGAGCGCTGGCCGTTCTTCGCCACGCGCATCGACATGCTGGAGATGGTCCTGGCCAAGGCCGATGCCAATATCGCCGCGCTCTACGACGAGCGGCTGGTGCCGGAAGAGCTGAAATCCCTGGGTGCGCAGTTGCGCGACCTATTGTCGCAGGCGCGTACTTCGGTACTGGCTCTGACCGGTCAGTCCGAGCTTCTGGCGCATAACCCGGAGACCCGCGAAGCCATCAGTGTGCGCAATACCTACCTGGACCCCCTGCACCTGCTTCAGACGGAGCTCCTGGCCCGTTCCAGACGCTGCGAAGAGCACGTCGAAGGGCCGTTGGAACAGGCCCTTCTGGTGAGCGTTGCGGGCATCGCAGCAGGGCTCCGCAACACCGGTTGAGGCCGTTTTCACCCCTCCTTCCGGCGTCTTGTGCGCTATAGGGGCGCTGTGTATCTTGAACGTCCTTTTGGCCCGACAGCGACGCCGAAAACCTATTCTGAGATTGGCCCCATGAGGCAAATCCGACCGATCTGAAAACAAAATCTTTGAGGAGCACATCGATGCGCGTGATTCTGCTGGGGGCCCCTGGTGCCGGCAAAGGTACTCAAGCCGGTTTCATCACCAAGAAGTTCGGCATTCCGCAAATTTCCACCGGCGACATGCTGCGCGCAGCCGTCAAGGCCGGTACCGAGCTCGGCCTGCAGGCCAAGAGCGTAATGGATGCTGGTGGCCTGGTTTCCGACGACCTGATCATCAACCTGGTCAAGGAACGCATCGCCCAGCCCGACTGCGCCAACGGCTTCCTCTTCGATGGTTTCCCGCGCACCATCCCTCAGGCTGAAGCCATGAAGGAAGCCGGTGTGAGCATCGACCACGTGGTCGAGATCGCAGTGGACGACGAAGAAATCGTCGGTCGTATCGCGGGTCGCCGTGTGCACCTGGCCTCCGGCCGCGTCTACCACACCGAGCACAACCCGCCGAAGGTTGCCGGCAAGGATGACGAAACCGGCGAAGACCTGATCCAGCGCGAAGACGACAAGGAAGAGACCGTGCGCAAGCGTCTCGCCGTGTACCACTCGCAGACCAAACCGCTGGTGGATTTCTACCAGAAGCTCTCCGCCGCTGAAGGCACCCCGAAGTACAGCGCCATTGCCGGCGTGGGCTCGGTGGACGAGATCACCTCCAAGGTGCTGGCCGCTCTCAGCTGAGACGCAGCCCGTATCTGACCAACGGCCCGCTTGCGGGCCGTTGGCGTTTATAATGCGCGCCTTTTTCTGCGTCTGGACTGATCGATGACCACTCTGCTGGCCCTGGATACCGCCACCGAAGCATGCTCCGTCGCCCTGCTGCACGACGGCAAGGTGCTCAGCCACTACGAGGTGATCCCGCGTCTGCACGCCCAGCGTCTGTTGCCGATGATCCAGACCCTGCTGGGCGAGGCCGGTGTGCCGCTGTCGGCGCTGGATGCCATCGCCTTCGGCCGTGGTCCCGGGGCTTTCACCGGTGTGCGTATCGCCATTGGCGTTGTGCAGGGGCTGGCCTTCGCCCTGGATCGTCCGGTGCTGCCGGTGTCCGATCTGGCCGTTCTGGCCCAGCGCGCCCACCGCGAGCAGGGTGTCGACCAGGTAGCTGCCGCCATCGATGCGCGCATGGATGAGGTCTATTGGGGCTGCTACCGCCTGGACGCTGGCGAAATGCGCCTGGCCGGTGGGGAAGCGGTATTGCCGCCCGAGCAGGCACTACTGCCGCGCGATGCGAGCGGTGACTGGTACGGGGCCGGCACCGGTTGGGGCACCTTCGCCGCACGGATTCCGGTGGCGGTCAGTGGCCAGTCGCCAAACCTTCTGCCCCATGCAGAAGACCTGCTGACCTTGGCTCGTTTCGCTTGGGCGCGGGGCGAAGGCCTGCCCGCCGACCAGGCGCAACCGGTCTACCTGCGCGACAACGTCGCCACGCCCAAGGCGCCGCAATAGAATTGCGCCATTGAGCCCCGTGCCGCGGATTGCCAAGCCGTGGCCGGGCGGCTAGAGTCCACCGGCTATAATTTCGAAACGCCAGCACTGCCGAGCAGTAATCGATGCGCATCGACGGCTTTACCTCCACCTTTCCACTGGAACGCAGCCCCCGTCAGGGCAGCGCGGTTACGCCTTTCCGCGAGGTCCAGCGTGAAGAAGAAGCTCGCCGTGAGCAGCCGGGAACCCCGTCTTCGACCCAGGGTTACGAACAGGCTCCGCAACTCCGTCGTGTACAGGCCAGCAATGGCTCCACAGACAGCCTGCCGGTGCGCCCGCAGGACCTGATCCAGCAGCAGCGCGGCATCAGCAACCGTGCCGCCCAGGCCATCGCCAGCTACAGCAGCACCGCCAGCATGACCGCCGAATACGACGCGCCCGAAGTTCTCGGCCTCGATCTCTACGCCTGATGCTGCCCTACCATCTGGGCTGCCCGTCCTGGAACGAGCCGGCCTGGCGCGGCAGCTTCTACCCCGCTGACCTGCGACCCGCCGATACCCTTGGTCATTACGTCCAGGTATTCAACGCGGTGGAAGGCAACACCACCTTCTACGCCCGACCCTCCGCCGACACCCTGCAGCGTTGGGCGAACACGATGCCGGAGCAGTTCCGCTTCTGTGCAAAGGTGCCCCGCGACATCAGCCACGAAGGTGATCTGCGCGACCAGTTCGCCGCCACATCCGACTTCCTCAAGCTCCTGGCGCCCCTTGGTCAGCGCCTGGCGCCGCTCTGGCTGCAATTGCCGGCTGCCTTCGGGCCGAACCGACTGGGCGAGCTGGCCTGTTGGCTGGACGAGTTCCAGCATCAGCCTATCGCCGTGGAAGTGCGCAGCCCTGCCTTCTTCGACAAGGGCGACGACGAGCGGCTGCTCAACCGCCTGTTGCATGAGCGCGGCGTGGAGCGAATCTGCCTGGATTCGCGGGCCTTGTTCAGCGTTCGTTCCCAGGACCCGGCGGTACTCCATGCCCAATCGAAGAAACCCCGCGTGCCGGTGCGCCCCACGGCGTTCAGCGGCAGTCCGCAGGTGCGTTTCATCGGCGGGCCGGACCTGGATGCCAACCAGCCATTCCTCGCGCCCTGGCTGGAGAAGATTGCCGGCTGGATCGAACAGGGCCTCACACCGAACATCTTCCTGCATACCCCGGACAACCACCTGGCTGCTGCCCAGGCCCTGCGCTTCCATGCCTGCCTCCGCGAGCGCCTGCCAGGGCTGCCGGAGCTGGTGCTTCCGGAGCCGCCAGCGCAACAACTTGGCCTGCTCTGACCGCTGACCCGTCGCCCCATAGCGGCGTTGCAATCCAAATCGACAGTTCGCCGCAGCACGAACTGTCTCGCATCACCTTGGGCTAGGCTGAACTCTTCCCCCGGAATGCGGAGCCTGCCATGACCACCCAAGCACAACGCGGTGAAGCCTTCGCCAGCCTGCATCGCGGCCCCGGCGTTCTCGTCTTGCCCAACCCCTGGGACGCCGGCTCGGCGAAGATGCTCGCCCATCTGGGATTCCATGCCCTGGCGACCACCAGTGCCGGTCTGGCGTTTGCCTTGGGACGACGGGATGCCGAAGGCAATGTCAGTCGCGACGAGGCTCTGGCCAATGCCCGCAAAATAGTGGAAGCCACGCCGTTGCCGGTGGCGGCGGACCTGGAGAACGGTTACGGCGATCATCCCGAGGATTGCGCGGCGACCATTCGTGCTGCCGCGGCTGTCGGCCTGGTAGGCGGCTCCATCGAGGACGCCAGTGGACGTCCCGACGAGCCCATCTACCCCATGGAACTGGCTGTCGAACGCATTCGTGCGGCGGTGGCGGCGGCGCGCGGCCTCGGCTTTCCGTTCACGCTGGCTGCGCGGGCGGAGAATTACCTTCACGGCCGCCCCGACCTGGACGACACCCTGCGCCGGCTGGTCGCCTATGCGGAAGCTGGCGCCGATGTGCTCTATGCGCCGGGCCTGACCACGCGTGAACAAATCCATGAGGTCGTGCACGCCGTGGCGCCGCGTCCGGTGAACGTGCTGGTGGGATCGGCCAGTCTGAAGCTGAGCCTGGATGAGCTGGCCGAGCTTGGGGTCAGGCGCGTCAGCGTCGGTTCGACTCTGGCGCGCGTGGCCCTGGGGGCGTTCTTCCAGTCAGCCGAAGCATTGCGCCGGGGTGATCTCGAACCGATGTCCCGTGCGATGCCTTTCGATCGCTTGAACGATCTGTTCAGGCCCTGAGCCTGTCTTGCGTCGAATCCTGGCCGGTCTCGCGGCGCTGGCCCTCCTGCTGGCGCCGACGTTGGAGCGGGGCTGGCGCCTGGAGCTGCCGCCACGCTGGAATCCCTGGGCGCCGCTGGATGTGCGGGACGCGCCTAACCTGGTGACTCGCTTCAAGCTCTCACGCTTGCAGGGCGACCGCGAGCTTTGCCGACTGGCTCTGACCAGTTCTCCGCTGCGCTACGCGGCATTGCCCGATAGCGCTCCTGTCGCCGGTTGCCCGCTTTCCAACAGTGTGCGTATCAGCGCGTCCGATCTGACATTCAGCAGCAGCTTCATCTCCACGTGCGAGCTAGCGGTAGCCTTCGCCCTGTTCGAGCGCCATAGCCTGCAGCCTACCGCGCAGCAGATATTCGGCCAGCGCGTGGTACGCATCGATCATCTGGGCAGCTTCGCCTGTCGCAATATCGGCGACAGCCAGCGCCGCAGTCAGCATGCAGCGGCCAATGCGCTGGATATCGCCGGATTCCGGCTGGCCGACGGTCGTCATATTTCGGTAGCCAGGGATTGGGCCGGGGATGGTGACAATGCCCGATTCCTGCGCGAAGTGCTGAAGGCGGCCTGTGAACATTTCAGTGTGACCCTCGGCCCGGATTACAACGCTGCCCATCGCGATCACTTCCACCTGGATATGGGGCTATTCCATATGTGCCGCTGAGACGGGCGCGAATCTCCGTCCCTGCTCTGGCAGAATGCGCGGGTTTTTACCGGTCAGGCGATTGCGTCCATGAGTGAAGATTCTGTCAGGGTGAGGGCTGAGGCCCTGGAACCGGCTTTTGCCGAAGCGCTGGATGCCTGGGCGGCACGCCTGGGCCTGGCGCGCGATGGCGAGGCGGATTTCGCCCTGCAGCTGGGCGGTGAGGGCCTGCAACTGCTGCAGCTGGGGCCGGACTCGCCCGGGCCGGTGCGGGTTGATTTCGTCGAGGGCGCCTCTGCCCACCGGCGCAAGTTCGGGGGTGGCAGTGGGCAGATGATTGCCAAGGCCGTCGGGGTGCAGCCGGGCGTCCGCCCAACAGTGCTGGATGCCACGGCGGGGCTTGGTCGTGATGCCTTCGTCCTGGCGACGCTGGGTTGCGACATGACGCTGATCGAGCGCCAGCCGCTGATCGCCGCGCTGCTGGAAGATGGCCTGACCCGCGCCGCACAGGACCTGGAGACGGCGGCAATCGCCGCGCGCATGCGTTTACTGCATGGCAACGCCATCGAGCTGATGCGCACCTGGCAAGGCGAAGCGCCCCAGGTGATCTACCTCGACCCGATGTTCCCGCACCGCGACAAGAGCGCCCTGGTGAAGAAGGAAATGCGCCTGTTCCGCCCTCTGGTCGGGGATGACCAGGATGCGCCGGCCCTACTGGAGGCTGCCCTGGCCCTGGCCAGCCACCGGGTGGTGGTGAAGCGGCCACGCAAGGCGCCGATCATCGACGGCGCGAAGCCAGGCTATGCGCTGGAAGGCAAGTCAAGCCGCTACGACATCTACCCGAAGAAGAAGCTGGGTAGCTGACAGCGCTTGAACCGGGCTGCATCACTCAGCCCGGCCTGCGGAACCCCATCAGTCAACCGCTCAGGGTGCATAGGCCCTGATGAACAGCTCCACCACTTCCTGCACGTGCTCTTCGGCTTCGTCCCCCTCCAGCGCTGCGGCACAGCCGATCAGCATGCGGAAGTTGTGCCCGCCCTTGATCAGGCAGAAGAAATGCTCGGCCGCGTTCTGTGGGTGGTCGATGCGTAGCTTGCCCGCCTGGTTGGCGTGGTCCAGCAGGCCGGTCATTTCCTGCAGGATCTGCAGCGGCCCCGCCTCGTAGAACATCCGAGACAGCTTCTGATCCTGGTTGGCCATGGCCACCATCACCCGGTGCAATTCCAGGGATTCCCGGCTGTTGATCAGCTGATGGAAGCTGCGGCCGATGTTCAGCAGCACGTGCTGGATGCTGGCGTCTGCCGGCAATTCGAACAGCAGCTCTGGCAACTGCTCCTCGCACTTGGCCTTCACCGCGGCAGAGAACAGCGTCTCCTTGTCGGTGAAGTGGCTGTAGACCGTCAGCTTCGAAACGCCGGCCTCGGCGGCGATGGCGTCCATGCTGCTGCCGTCGTAGCCGTTCTGTAGGAAAAGATTTTTCGCAGCTTCGAGAATCGCCTTTCTCTTCGCTGGATCTTTTGGGCGGCCTGGGCCGCTGGTCGGAAATGAATTGTCTGACATTTCTTTCTAAATACTGGACTGGTGAGTTTGCTATTTTTACTATACCCAGCAGTATAAATATTCCAGCTGCTCTTCGCGAAAGGTCATTCATCATGTTTCGCCATGCCTTGCCCCTCGCTTTGCCCCTTTCCCTCTCTTTTTTGATCACGGCCTGCGGTAGTGGGGAGCCTGTGCAACAGGTGGTGCGTCCGGCCATGGTGGTGCAGCCCGAGCCCGCTGCGGATGCGGTGGATACCTTCCCGGGCGAGGTGCGCTCTCGCTACGAGCCGGACCTGGCTTTCCGCATCGGCGGCAAGATCGCCAAGCGCCTGGTGGAAGTGGGGCAGCGGGTGAAGAAGGATCAGGCCCTGGCCGAGCTGGACCCGGAGGACGTGCGCCTGCAACTGGAGGCCAGCCGCGCCCAGGTGGCTGCGGCCGACGCGAACCTCAAGCTGGTGCGGGCCGAGCGGGACCGCTACCGCACCCTGCTGGACCGTCAGATGATCAGTCGCTCCCAGTACGACAACGTCGAGAACCAGTACCGCGCGGGCGAAGCGCGGGTGAAGCAGATCAAGGCCGAACACAACGTCGCCAGCAACCAGGCTGCCTACACCGTGCTGCGTGCCTCCCAGGACGGTGTCATCGCCAGTCGGCGGGCCGAAGTCGGGCAGGTGGTGGCCGCCGGACAGACGGTCTTCACCCTCGCTGCTGACGGTGAGCGCGAAGTGCTGATCAGCCTGCCAGAGCACGCCATTGATCGCTTCAAGGTGGGGCAAGACGTTGCAGTGGAACTCTGGTCCCTGCCTGGCCAACGTTTCCCGGCACGAATCCGTGAGCTGGCACCGGCTGCCGATTCGCAGTCGCGCACCTTCGCTGCGCGGGTCGCCTTCATCGATGGCAAGGCGCCGGCGGAGCTGGGCCAGAGCGCCCGTGTGTTCATCCGCAGCAATGGCTCCGTGCCGCTTTCCGTACCGCTTTCGGCGCTCACCGCCGAGGCCGGTCAGCCTTACGTCTGGGTAGTCGACCCGAAGGACTCCACGCTGAAGCGCCGCCTGGTGCGCGTTGGCCCTTACGGCGAGGACCGCGTGCCGGTGCTTGAAGGCCTCCAGCCCGATGACTGGGTGGTGGCCGCCGGCGTGCAGGTTCTGCGCGAAGGCCAGCAGGTGCGGCCGGTGGACCGCGCCAATCGTTCGGTGAAGATGCTGGCCAAGGAGTAAGGCGCCGTGAACTTCAACCTATCCGCATGGGCGCTGCAGAACCGCCAGATCGTCCTCTACATCATGCTGCTGCTGGGCATCGTCGGGGCTATTTCCTACACCAAGCTGGGGCAGAGCGAAGACCCGCCCTTCACCTTCAAGGCCATGGTGGTCCGCACCAACTGGCCGGGCGCCAGTGCCGAGGAAGTGTCCCGCCAGGTCACCGAGCGCATCGAGAAGAAGCTGATGGAGACCGGCGAGTACGACAAGATCATCTCCTTCTCCCGCCCCGGCGAGTCGCAGGTGACCTTCATCGCGCGCGACTCCATGCACTCCAACGAGATTCCCGAGCTCTGGTACCAGGTCCGCAAGAAGATCAGCGACATCCGCCACACCTTGCCGCCGGGCATCCAGGGGCCGTTCTTCAACGATGAATTCGGTACCACCTTCGGCAATATCTATGCGCTGACCGGTGAAGGTTTCGATTACGCCGTGCTCAAGGACTATGCCGATCGCATCCAGCTGCAACTGCAGCGGGTCAAGGACGTGGGCAAGGTGGAGCTGCTCGGCCTGCAGGACGAGAAGATCTGGATCGAACTGTCCAACGTCAAGCTGGCGACCCTGGGCCTGCCGCTCGCCGCCGTCCAGCAAGCCCTGGAAGAGCAGAACGCGGTGGCCGCTGCCGGCTTCTTCGAAACCCCCAGCGACCGTGTGCAACTGAGGGTTTCCGGCCGCTTCGATTCGGTGAAGGAAATCCGCGACTTCCCCATCCGCGTGGGTGACCGCACCTTCCGTATCGGCGATGTCGCCGACGTCCGTCGTGGCTTTAATGACCCGCCCGCGCCGCGCATGCGCTTCATGGGCGAGGACGCCATCGGTCTCGCGGTGTCCATGAAGGGCGGCGGCGACATCCTGGTGCTCGGTGAGGCGCTGGAAAGCGAGTTCGCCCGTCTGCAACAGAACCTGCCGGCCGGTATGCAGCTGCGCAAGGTGTCGGACCAGCCGGCAGCGGTGAAGACCGGGGTGGGCGAGTTCGTTCGTGTGCTCACCGAGGCGCTGATCATCGTGCTGCTGGTGAGCTTCTTCTCCCTCGGCCTGCGTACCGGCCTGGTGGTGGCGCTGTCCATTCCGCTGGTGCTGGCGATGACCTTCGCCACGATGTATTACCTCGGCATCGGCCTGCACAAGATTTCCCTTGGCGCCCTGGTGCTTGCGCTTGGCCTATTGGTGGACGACGCGATCATCGCGGTGGAGATGATGGCCATCAAGATGGAGCAGGGCTACGACCGCCTGAAGGCGGCGAGCTATGCATGGAGCAGTACCGCGTTCCCCATGCTCACCGGCACGCTGATCACCGCCGCCGGCTTCCTCCCCATTGCCACAGCGCAATCCGGCACCGGCGAATACACCCGCTCGATCTTCCAAGTGGTGACCATCGCCCTCGTGGTGTCCTGGATCGCCGCGGTGATGTTCGTGCCCTACCTGGGCGACCGCCTGCTGCCTGACCTTGCCAAGCTGCACGCGAAGAAACATGGCGGCAGCGACAAGGGTCATGATCCCTACGGCACGCCCTTCTACCAGCGTGTCCGTCGTGTGGTGGAGTGGTGCGTGCGGCGGCGCAAGACGGTGATCCTGCTGACCCTGGCGGCTTTCGTTGCGTCCATTGCCCTGTTCCGTTTCGTGCCGCAACAGTTCTTCCCGTCTTCCGGACGCCTGGAGCTGATGGTCGATCTCAAGCTGGGCGAGGGTTCGTCCCTGGCCAATACCGAGGTCGAGGTGAAACGCCTGGAGCAGCTCCTGCGTGAGCATCCGGGTGTGGATAACTACGTGGCCTATGTCGGCACCGGTTCGCCGCGCTTCTATCTTCCGCTGGACCAGCAGTTGCCGGCGGCGAGCTTCGCCCAGTTCGTGGTGCTGGCCAAATCAATCGAGTCGCGCGAAGAGATCCGCAGCTGGCTGATCCAGGTACTGAACGACGAATTCCCCACGCTGCGCAGCCGTATCTCGCGCCTGGAGAACGGCCCGCCAGTGGGTTACCCGGTGCAGTTCCGCGTTTCCGGTGAGCACATCGATGAAGTCCGCGCCCTGGCTCGCAAGGTGGCCGACAAGGTGCGCGAGAACCCGCATGTGGTGAATGTGCACCTGGACTGGGAAGAGCCAAGCAAGGTGGTGCGCCTGAATATCGACCAGGACCGCGCGCGTGCCATGGGTGTGAGTACCGCCGATCTCTCGCGCTTCCTGCAGAGCTCGCTGACCGGTGCGCCGGTGAGCCAGTACCGCGAGGACAACGAGCTGATCGAGATCCTCCTGCGTGGCACGGTGCGCGAGCGCCAGGAACTGGCCCTGCTGCCGAGCCTGGCGATACCCACCGACAACGGCCGTAGCGTGCCGCTGTCGCAGATCGCCACCCTGGAATACGGCTTCGAGGAAGGCATCATCTGGCACCGCAATCGCCTGCCGACTGTCACCGTGCGTGCCGATATCTACGACAAGTCGTTGCCGGCTGGTCTGGTCAAGGACATCTCGCCGACACTGGACCCGATCCGCGCTGAGTTGCCGGACGGCTACCTACTGGACGTGGGCGGGACGGTGGAAGACTCCGCGCGCGGGCAGAAGTCAGTGAACGCCGGCATGCCGCTGTTCATCGTGGTCGTGCTGACCCTGCTGATGCTGCAGCTGAAGAGCTTCTCGCGCTCGGCGATGGTGTTCCTCACCGCGCCCCTGGGGCTGATCGGCGTGACCTTGTTCCTGCTGGTGTTCCGCCAGCCCTTCGGCTTCGTCGCCATGCTCGGCACCATTGCCCTGGCGGGGATGATCATGCGCAACTCGGTGATCCTCGTGGACCAGATCGAGCAGGACATCGCCCAGGGCCTGGATCGCTGGCACGCAATCATCGAAGCCACGGTGCGGCGCTTCCGTCCCATCGTGCTCACCGCCCTGGCCGCGGTGCTGGCGATGATCCCGCTGTCGCGCAGCGTGTTCTTCGGCCCGATGGCCGTCGCCATCATGGGCGGACTGATCGTCGCCACGGCCCTGACGCTGCTGTTCCTGCCGGCGCTCTATGCGGCCTGGTTCCGCGTCAAGCCGGCCGAGGCAGAGCAGAAGCGGACGGTACCCGTGCCAGGTACCCAGCCCAGCCTCTGACGACAAAGGCCCCTTCGGGGGCCTTTTTTCATGGGCCTCCCCGGCGATCCTGCCAATCATCAGGCCACTTCTTCCCGGGCTCTTGGCGTCGATCGCCGGTGGGCAGAGACTGGCCGGGCTTGCCTCCGCCCATGACAACAAGACGAGGTGCCCATGCAGCACGCGACCCAGGTGGACTTGCTCAAACGGACCCTGGCCCTGGTGGAACGGGGCGTGTCCGAATGCGTCGAGACACCATCATCGCTCCCCGTGGACCTGTACCTGGACGAGCGACGCTACTGCCGCGAACGTGATGAGGTTCTGCGTCGCGAGCCCTTGCTGGTTGCTCGCTCCGGCGAGATTCCCGCAGGCCACTTCATTACCCGTGATCTGCTGGCGCCGCTGCTGCTGACCCGCGACGAGCAGGGACGGCTGCGTGCCTTCCTCAACGTCTGCAAACACCGCGGCACCCAACTGGTGGGCGACGCGTGCGGGCGCAACCGGGTCTTCGTCTGCCCCTATCACGCCTGGTCCTACAACCCCGACGGCCAGTTGCGCGGCATTCCCCACGGCTACGGCTTCGAGGGAATCGACCGCGCCTGCCTGAATCTCACCGAAGTGCCGGTGGCTGAGCGTTTTGGCGCTGTCTGGGCTCGGCATTCAGCGGGGCCGGCACTGGACATGGACGCCTTCTTCGGCGAGCAGATACTGGCTGATTTCGACAGCTTCGCCCTGGACGATCATGTGATCTTCGATCCCCAGGACATCCGCCGACCGGTGAACTGGAAACTGACCATCGACACCTTCCTGGAGAACTACCACGTCACCAAGGCACACCAGGCCACCATCGATCATCTGTTCTGGCCCAACCTGGGGTTGTTCGAGCGTTTCGGCCGGCATATCCGCAATTACTACGTGAAGCGCAACCTGCGAGAGATCCTCGACCAGCCCGAGCAGGACTGGAACCTGCGACAGCACGGCAACCTGCTGTATTTCCTCTGGCCCAATACGCTGGTGCTGGTGGAGCCTGACCACATCGACTTCTCCACCGTCTTCCCCGATGGGCCGTTGGCGACTCGTGTACTGGGGCATACCTTGCTGCCGGAGGCACCTGCAACGGAGAAGGCGCAACGCTACTTCGAGAAGAACAACGCCATTCTCTATTCAGCGCTGGAGGAAGACTTCGCCATGGCCGCGCGGGTGCAGGCGGGAATCCAGGCCGGCGCCAGCGACCGGCTTTGGCACGGGCGCTTCGAGCAGGCGCTGAGGTGGTTTCATCAGGGGCTGGATGAGGCGTTGGGGGAGGAGCGGGTGGAGGTTGTGGGGCGGTGAGGGGCATCGGGTCTCATTGCGGGACCCAGGCCTGTGGATACCGCCCTCACCCCCGGCCCCTCTCCCTGAAGAGGAGAGGGGTGACTCGCGCCGGCGATTCCAGGGAATCCTGAAGCCCAAACTCGCCTGGGAAGGCGAAACAGAAATCCGCAACCCGCTCGGCAATGAGCTGAACTGCCCAAGATAAAGCTTGCTAAACCACCCCACAAAAAGCCCGGCATCAAGCCGGGCTCCTTCACAGCGTTGTGACGTTCAAAGCGCGCCAAACACCTTCTTCGCCAGGCTGGTGGCGGCACCGGCCGGGTTCTGGCGGATGCTGGCCTCCTGCTCGGCGATCATCTTGAACAGGCCGTCCAGGGCTTCCTCGGTCACGTAGCTCTCGATATTGGCGCTTTTGGCATTCACCACGCCGAAGCTCGCGGCCTGACCGGCGAAGCTGTTGTATTGCTGGGCCAGCCCAACCTTGTCGGTGGCCTGCTTGACGATGGGCAGGAACTTGGCACGCAACTGCTCGCGGCTGGACTTGTTCAGGTACTGGGTGGCGGCATCGTCCGGGCCGCTGAGGATGCCCTTGGCGTCCTGCACGGTCATCTTCTTCACGGCGTCCACCAGCAACGCCTGGGCCTGCGGTACCGCAGCCTCGGCGGCCTTGTTCATGGTGTCTTCGAGCTGTTCCACCTGGGCGCCCATGCCCATCATCTTCATGGTCTTGGCGGCCTTGCCGAGGTTACCCGGCAATTCGATGCGGACGTCCGGGTTGTCGGCGAAACCGCCCGGCTTGCCCAGTTGCTGGACGGCGACCTTGGCACCCTGGGTCAAGGCATCCTTCAGGCCGCCGCTGGCATCCGACTGGCTGAGATCGGCAATGGACAGGGCGAAGGCACTGGCGGAAAGGGCGAGGCCGGCGCAGAGGGTGGCGAAGCGGATCATGGCTGCATCCTTGTGGCTATTTGAGGGCGGTCCATCTTGAGGATCAGCGGACCGGGTCGACCTTGATGCGCACTGGCTGTGGGTCGGAGCCGTCGAGTTTAACCGAGTGCTGCTCGGTGCTGATGAACATCAACCTGCCGTCCAGTTCGATTCGTGCGCTCACGGTGTAGCGGTGATTGGGCTGGACCTTGGCGGGATCGTAGTCGAGGCGAAAGGCGAGGGGTACCTGACCCTGGATTGGCCCCTGTTGGCGAGCGAGTTCCACCGCCGGCGCATCGGCAAGGGAAACGTCCTGCAGGCTGACGCTGAGAATGGCGGCGGGTGGCAGCGCGATGCGTTGCAGGTAGAAGACTTCACCTTCCAGGTGGCTCGTCTGCTCGGTGGGCTGGCCGGCACAGGCGGCGAGCAGGCTGCCGGCTAGGATCAGGGGCAGTGTTTTCATGGGGGCCTCGGGGCCATGTGGGATTGATAGGACCCACTATAGAAGGCGAAGTGCGTTGGGCCAGGGCTTCGAGCGCCCCAAAAGACATCGCCCCCGAGTGGGGGCGATTGAGGGGTCAGTGCGCGTTGTCGTCCAGTGCGGTGCTGGAGATGGCGTTGAGGGTGTCGTTGAACTGCACCGTTTCGTTGAACGCCTTGACCAGCGCGCGGAAGCGGTCCTTGGCGGCGATCAATTGCTTGAGCTTCTCGGCCAGTTCGTCCTGCTTTCGGGCGAGCGCAGCTTCGCGTTCGTCCAGGGTATCGCCGCGACGCTGCAGGGCTTCGGTCAACTCGTCATTGCGCTGCTTTTCGTGGCGTAGGGTGTCGGCGAGCCTGGCAGTGCTGCGGTCCCGCGCTTCCACATTCTCGGCCAGGGATTTGAGCGCGGCACTGCGCTCGGCCAGGGCTCGGGCGTTGTCTTCGGCGCTACGCTCCAGGTTGCCGACTTCGCGCGTCAGCCGCGCTTCCAGCAGTCGCAATTGCTCCTCCTTGTCGGCGAGGAGGCGCTCCTTTTCCTGCAGTTGCAACTTGCGTTGCTCCATACCCTCCTGATGTTTCAGCGCGTCCAGTTTCTGCTGGGTGAGCCCCTTGGCCATGTCCGCGAGGGAGTCGAGGGTGTTCTGCACGTCGTACAGGAGATTGTCCGCATCACCGCCAAGGGAAGGCGCCACGGTGGATTGAAGCTCCGGCGCCTCCTCGGGTTGCTCGGTCATAGCTGCTGCCGCATCGGATGGCTCGGCGCGGACTAGCGTTGCGAGCTCGACGCTGAAACTCCGCAGGTCGATGGCTTCTATGCTCCGTTCGGGCTCGGGCTCGGGCTCGGGTTCGGGTGCCGGGGCGTCCACGGATACTGGCTCCTGCTCGGAAGCGATGGGCAGCGCTGTCTCTTCCTGACTGGATTCCTCATCGACACCTTGCTCGCCCGGTGCCTCTTCGCGCACTTCCTCCGCTTCAGGCATGGGCTCTGTTGCGATCGCGGTTTCAGCGGACGGTGGTGGCAGGCTGAAATCCACGCTCAGGGAGTGGCTGTGGAAGGGGACGGACGGCACGGCTTCTCTGGCGCCCGGGTCCGCCAGCGGTGGGCGGGCGGAGGGCAGCGGATCGCCGGTGTTGGCACTCTGCCGTGTTGCGATAAGCTTGTTCACCGAGGAACGGTTGATGGCGAGGTTGCGGTGTTCACGGGCGTTTGGCGGGTTCTTGTCTGCGCCGGTGATTTCGCCATCGAGCCGGACGAAGTGGAACTGCGGTTTTTCATTCGTGCTCACGATTGCTCCCCCTTGGTGATCTGCTTGAGCACCGCCAGGGCGCACTGCCATTCCTGCTCCGATTCCAGATTGGCCAGGCGATAGCCGTTCTCCTGTGGAACGGCGCTGGTCACGTACACCTTGGCGGTGCCGTGGCGGTCTTCTTCGTTGAGGGTGTAGACGAGGATGTTTCTATCGATCCGGGGAATGGCGAAGCTGCACAGGACGGCAGCGTTGACCACCTCGCCAGTGCCGTTCTCGACAGTGATGGTTCTCAGGAGCATGGGGCGGGGCCTTCCGTGTTCAGGGCTGGTGATGCACTCGGTGGACCGAGGCGGCGCAGCGCCGAATGGTACGAAGTGGTCTCGGCCATGCCTGCCGGAAGCTGTCTGGATGTCTTGTAGGAACGGTCTAAAGCGGGCGAAGCGCCAGGCCCGAGGGCCTGGCGGGGATGCGGGGTCAGCCAGCTTCTACCGCGGCTTCCGGTTCCGCTTCGGCCTGGCGATCGAATGCCACTTGGCGGATGGACAGGCGAATCTCCGCGGGGAGCACACGCTTGGCGGCGCCCTCGGCCAGTTCGCCGAGCAGTTCGTGATAACCCAGCTTGCCGGCATCGTCCCGGCGCAGCACGCGCTGGTCCAGCAGGGTCTGGATGAAGTGGCGGAAAAGACTCTTGTCGAAGAACTCCGGGGCGTTCAGGCCGTGGAGGATCGACAGGCGCTGGGCCATGACGGTGCAGAGGTCTTCCAGTTCCTCTGCGCTCAGCTGGTTCTGTCCGGCGTTCAGCAGCAGGGCGATGGCCATGTAGAAACGCTGCAGCGTCTGGACGATGGCGCGGGCCAGCAGGGTCAGCAGGACGAACTGCCGCGAACTCGGCGCCGGACGCACGTAGACGTCACCCTCCGCCTTGAGCAGACCCTGCTCGACGAAGGCTGCCAGCCACTGGTCCACCACGCCTTCCAGTTCGCTGGCGTCCCAGCGGATGAACAGTTCGGCCTGCAGGTAGGGATACAGGGCGCGGGTGTAGCGCAGGATCTGCTCGCGGCTCATCCGCGCGCTGCTCTGGAAGAAACACGCGAGCAGTGCGGGCAGGGCGAAGACGTGGAGGACGTTGTTGCGGTAGTAGG
The DNA here is from genome assembly GCF_029871275.1 of Pseudomonas sp. BN414. NCBI lineage: Bacteria > Pseudomonadati > Pseudomonadota > Gammaproteobacteria > Pseudomonadales > Pseudomonadaceae > Pseudomonas > Pseudomonas sp. BN414. Next base: position 237,828 of record NZ_SSOL01000065.1, on the reverse strand, counting down.
TCATGAGGACGGCGTTCTGCTCGTCCAGGTAGAGGATCTTGCCCAGCGCGTCTTTCTGTTCGGCGAGCAGGTTCATGCTCTGTACGTACTGGATCAGCGCCTGACCGTCGCCTTCCGGCAGGGTGGCATGGGGCGAATAAGGCACGGCGCGAATCAGGGCCAGGTAGAGGTCGAGCACGCGGGTCAGGGCGCGCTCATCCAGGGCCAGGCGGCTGGTGGAAAGCAGCGCCAGGGCCACCAGGTTGACCGGATTGATCGCTGCCGCGTCATTGAGGTGGCGGGCGATGCGTACGGCGAGCTGGTTGGTGGTGTCGTTGAGCCAGGCCGGACGGAACTGCGGCCCCAGCTCCTGGGCGCGCCAGTCCGGCTGCTGCTGGTCGAGGAATTCGGCCAGCTTGATCGGCTCGCCAAAGTTCACCGCCACCGAGCCGAAACGCAGCTTGAGGGCGCCGATGACCTTGAAGATGTCGAAGATGGATTCCTTCTTCTTGCTCGCGCCGCGCAGTTCGCCCAGGTAAGTGCGGCCTTCCAGCACGCGCTCGTAGCCGATGTAGACCGGCACGAAGACGATGGGCAGCCGCGAGGAACGCAGGAAGCTGCGCAGGGTGATGGCGAGCATGCCGGTCTTCGGATGCAGCATGCGCCCGGTGCGCGAGCGCCCACCCTCGACGAAGTACTCCACCGGGAAGCCGCGGCTGAAGAGGGTGTGCAGGTATTCATTGAATACCGCCGTGTACAGCGGGTTGCCCTTGAAGGTGCGGCGCATGAAGAAGGCACCACCACGGCGCAGCAGGCCGCCGATGACCGGCATATTGAGGTTGATGCCGGCGGCGATGTGCGGCGGTGTCAGGCCGTTGCGGAACAGCAGGTAGGACAGCAGCAGGTAGTCAATATGGCTGCGGTGGCAGGGCACGTAGATGACCTCGTGGCCATGCACGATCTCCTGCACCTGCTCGATATGGTTGACCTTGATGCCCTCGTAGAGCTTGTTCCAGAACCAGGACAGCACGACTTCGAGGAAACGGATGGCGGTATAGGCGAAGTCGGAGGCGATTTCGTTGCCGTACTTCAGCGCCTGCGCTTCGGCGGTGGCGAGGCTGATCTTCTCGCGCTCGGCTTCGTCGGCGATGGCCTGGCGAACCAGTGGACCGCGCACCAGCCCCTTGACCAGGTTGCGGCGGTGGGAAAGGTCGGGGCCGATCACCGCGGTCTTCTGGTTGCGGAAGTGCACCCGGAGGATGCGGTTGACCATGCGCAGGGTGCGCTCCGGCCCCTTGTCCTGCTCCACCAGCTCGCGCAGGTGGATAGGCGCGGAGAACTGCACGCGGGTCTTGCGCCCGAGTATGAGGATGCTGACCAACTTGCGCAGGCGCCCGGTCACCGCCCAGCTATCGGCGAACAGGAGCTTCCAGGGACTGGTCTCGCGGTCAGGTGACTGACCCCAGAATACGGTCACCGGGATGATCTGCGCATCTTCCACCGCCTGCCGCTCGATGGCGCCCAGTACCCGCACCAGGGTCGGGGAGGCCGCGCGCTTATCCTGGCCGCCGAGCCAGCCCGGTTCGGGTTGCAGATAGAAAAAGGCCGCCGGCTCCATCAGGTCGCCCACCGCCACTGGCAGTACCGGGCGCGGCAGGCCGGCCTTGGTGCACTCCCGATCTACCACCGCCAGATCGCTGGCCGACGGTTGTTGCAGGACGTAGAACACCGGCTTGCTGCGATCGAGCTTCAGGGTGAACGCCGACTGGTTGATGGTTTCCGAACGTACCCACAGATAAAGCAGGCGGCGCAGGGCACCAAAGGCAAGGCGGCGGAGAGGGGAGCGGGTCATGGCGGGGTAATGCTGTGAAACGAGCAATTGCTCGGGGCGGCTAGTTTGCCGTATTCGCTGCCGGGTCGCAAAAAGGCAAGGGCCGTCGTTTTAGCCCGAAGATTCCTGCAACTTTTGGCACAAATGGCCGTCTTGCAATGGCGGCGGATCACTACTTATAGTCCGCCGGCGTTTTGCAAGGCCCCGGTGGCCAGCATGGCCAGGGGCTGCTCCCTTCGGGACTAAAGGCCATGATCGAAATAACAAATCTGACTAAGCGCTTCGCGCAGCATACCGCCGTGGATAACCTGTCCTTCAGCGTCGCACCGGGGGAGGTGCTGGGGTTCCTTGGCCCCAACGGCGCGGGCAAGTCCACCACCATGAAGATGCTCACGGGCTTCCTCGCCCCGACCTCCGGCAGCGCCAGCATCTTCGGCTTCGACATCCAGACCCAGACCCTGAAAGCCCAGCGGGAGGTTGGCTACTTGCCGGAAGGTGCGCCCTGCTATGGCGACATGACGGTGCGCGGCTTTCTCGAGTTCATCGCTGAAGTCCGCGGCTTCCGCGGTGCCGAGAAGAAGGCCCGCGTGGCCCGTGCGGTGGGGCAGGTGGAGCTGGACAACGTCCTCGGCCAATCCATCGAAACCCTCTCCAAGGGCTACAAGCGCCGAGTCGGCCTGGCCCAGGCGATCCTCCACGACCCCCGCGTGCTGATTCTCGATGAGCCAACCGACGGCCTCGACCCGAACCAGAAGCACCAGGTCCGCCAACTGATCCAGAGCCTGGCCCACGACAAGATCGTGATCATCTCGACCCACATTCTCGAAGAGGTCACGGCGGTCTGTACCCGCGCGCTGGTGATCGCCTCCGGCAAGGTGGTGGCGGACGGCACGCCGTTCGAGCTGGAAAGCCGCTCGCGTTATCACCAGGCCGTGACCCTGGTAGCCGAGGAACCCTTGGACATGCTGGCGCTGGCAGTGCTTCCGGGCGTGGCCGGCATCGAGGAGAACGCTATCCAGGGCGGCCTGACCATCCTGGCCAAGCCGGGCGAAGTGATCTTCCCGCAGGTGAACCAACTGATTCACCAGCGGGGCTGGAAAGTGAAAGAGCTGGACGTGGAGCGCGGTCGGCTCGACGAAGTATTCCGCCGACTGACCCGGGGAGAAGCGGCATGAGGCAGTTGCCGGTGATTTTCAAACGCGAGCTGGCGAGCTATTTCGCCACGCCGCTGGCCTATGTGTTCATCGTGATCTTCCTGGTTCTGTCCGGGGTCTTCACCTTCTACCTGGGTGGTTTCTATGAGAGTGGCCAGGCGAGCCTCGCGCCGTTCTTCAACTTCCATCCGTGGCTTTACCTGTTCCTCGTGCCGGCCATCGCCATGCGGCTCTGGGCGGAGGAGCGCAAGTCCGGCTCCATCGAGTTGCTGATGACCTTGCCGATCACCCGTTTCGAGGCGGTCACGGGCAAGTTCCTCGCCGCCTGGGCCTTCGCCGGGCTGGCGCTGCTGCTGACCTTCCCGATGGTGATCACGGTCAACTACCTGGGTGAGCCGGACAATGGCGCCATCGTCACCGGCTACATCGGTAGCTGGCTGCTGGCCGGGGCCTTCCTCGCCATTGGCTCCTGCATGTCGGCACTGGCGAAGAACCAGGTGATCGCCTTCATCCTCGCCGTCAGCGTCTGCTTCCTGTTCATCGTCAGCGGCTTCCCGCTGGTGCTGGACGCGTTCAGCAGCTGGGCGCCGCAGTGGCTGCTGGATGCCGTGGCTTCGCTGAGCTTCCTGACCCGTTTCGATGCCATCAGCAAGGGCGTGATCGATCTGCGTGACCTGCTCTACTTCGTCACCCTGATCGCCGCCTGGCTGGCCGCCACCGCTGTGGTGGTCGATCTGAAGAAGGCCGACTGAACATGAAAAGACTGATGTATTCCGGTGCCGGGCTGCTGCTCATCGCCGTGGCGTTCCTGGCCTTCAACATGCTCGCCGGGCTGACCCTGACCAACGCGCGGGTCGACCTCACCGAGCAGAAGCTCTACACCATCTCCGACGGAACCAAGCAGATCCTTGGCGAGATCGACGAGCCCATCAACCTGTACTTCTTCTACTCCGACAAGTCCGCCAAGGACCTGGTCGTGCTGCGCAACTACGCCCGGCGCGTGGAGGAGATGCTCAAGGCCTACGAGCGCGCCGCCGGTGGCAAGATCAGGTTGCACGTCATCGACCCCGAGCCTTTCTCCGAGGACGAGGACAAGGCCGCCGAATTCGGCTTGCAGGCGGTGCCGCTGCAGCAGGGTGGCGACCAGATCTATTTCGGCCTGGCCGGTACCAATGGCGTGGATGACACCCAGATCATTCCGTTCTTCCCGCTGGACCAGGAGGAGTTCCTCGAGTACGAGGTCAGCCGTCTGGTGCAGAGCCTGGCCAAGCCAGAGCGCCCGGTGGTGGGGATTCTTTCCGGGCTGAAACTCAATGGCGGCTTCGACATGATGACCCGCCAGCCGACTCAGCCCTGGATGGTGATGGAGGAAGTCCGTCAGCTGTTCCAGATCGAGAGCCTGAAGAGCGATATCGACCAGATTCCCGATACGGTGTCGGTACTCCTGCTGGTGCATCCGAAAGACCTGCCGCAGCAGACCCAGTACGCCATCGACCAGTTTGTCCTGCGCGGGGGCAAGCTGCTGGCCTTCGTCGACCCCTGGAGCGAAGCGGACAGCGGTATGGAAATGCCGGGTGAGCCGGGCGGGGACAAATCGTCTGACCTGGATACCCTGTTCAAGGCCTGGGGCCTGCAAATGGTGCCGGGCAAGGTGTTGGGTGACGGTGCCAACGCGATGTCGGTCAGCGTGGGTCCGGACAAGCCGCCGGCGCGCCATGCCGGCTGGCTCAATCTGCCGAGGCACAGCCTGGACCAGAACGATGTCAGCACAGCGGGCCTGGAAAACATCACGGTGGCAACCGCCGGCATTCTCAAACCACTGGAGGGTGCCAAGACCCATTTCGTGCCGCTGATCCAGAGTTCCGAATACGCCATGCCCTTCGACGTGCAGCGTTTCGGGATGCTCTCGGACCCCGAGGAGTTGATTCGCGAGCTCAAGCCCACTGGCGAGCGTTACACCCTGGCTGCGCGTATCAGCGGGCCGGCGCAATCGGCGTTCCCCGAGGGGATCGAGGGTCGCAAGGACGGTCTGAAGTCTGCCGCGAACATCAACGTGATCGCCGTGGCCGACACCGACATCCTCAGCGACCGCATGTGGGTACAGGTGCAGGACTTCTTCGGCCAACGCGTACCTCAGCCCTGGGCCGACAACTCGGGCTTCGCGATCAACGCCCTGGACAACCTTGCCGGCTCCGATGCGCTGATCAGCGTACGCTCTCGTGGCCGCTACAGCCGCCCGTTCGACGTGGTGGAAAAGCTTCAGCGCGATGCCGAGGTCAAGTTCCGCGAGCAGGAGCAGGTACTCCAGCAGCGCTTGGCGGATACCGAGCAGAAGCTGGCCTCCCTGCAGCAGAACCAGGACCCCACCAAGGCCCTGGAGCTGACCCCGGAGCAGCAAGCGACGCTGCAGCAGTTCGTTCAGGAGAAATTGCGCATCCGCAAGGAACTGCGCGACGTGCGCTTCCAGCTCAATGCCAACATCGAAGACCTGGGCCGCACCCTGAAATTCATCAACATCGCCCTGGTGCCGCTGGTGCTGACACTGGGTGTGCTGGTTCTGTGGTTCTGGCACCGCCAGCGCAAGGCTTGAGGGAGGCGCTATGGGACGCAAAGGTCTGATCGTTCTTGCGCTGCTGGCCGCTGGCCTCGGCGCGGCCTACTTCATCCAGCACGACAGCTCACGGCCCCAACCGCAGCCGGCCAGCGCCACCCGCGAACTGCTGTTGCCTGCCTTGCAAGGCAACCTGGCGGGCGTGACTGCACTGGACGTGCAGATACCCGGGCAGCCGGATCTGCAACTCGCGCGCAAGGATGGCCTCTGGGTGTTGCCGGTCAAGGCGGACTACCCGGCCGCCGGGCTGCCCGTGGCGACCTTGCTGCGCGCGCTGGCTGATGCGCGCAAGGTGGAAGCCAAGACAGCCAATCCGCAACTGCATGGCCGAGTCGGCCTGGCGGACAAGGGCACTCCCGACGAGCAGGGCACGCGGATCAAGCTGGAGCGTGGTGGCGAGCCACCACTGGAGCTTCTCGTGGGCAAGCCGGCGCAACAGGGGAGCGGTCAACTGGTGCGTCTCTACGGCGACAATCAGGTCTGGTTGATCGACCAGACCATTGCCTTGCCGACGAACGAACTCGGCTGGCTGGATCGCCGAATCGCGGGCATTCCATTCGCCAGCGTGCGGCAGGTAGACGTCACCTATCCGGATGGAAAGCGCCTGACCGTCTATCGCGATTCGGCCGAAGAGCCCAACCTCAAAGTCAAGCAGCTGCCCAAGGGGCGCCGGCTGGCGTACGAGGCTGCGGCAAACGGTATGGCGACGCTGTTCGCGGGACTGGAGTTCGCCGACAACGCGCCCCTGGCGCAAGTGCAGTTCAAGGGCAAGCCGATGCTTCGGTTCAGCCTTTCCACCTTCGACGGTGGCGAGCTGCGCGGCGAGATTTTCAGCCAGGGCGAGCAAGCCTGGATGGTCCTCAAGGACAAGCAAAAGCTTGCCGATGAGCAGGTGCCGGGCAAACTGGATTGGGCATATAGGTTGGAGCCATTCCAATATCAGGCGTTGGCCAAGAAGCTCGAAGACGTACTTGCCGCCAAATAGTTGAAGTTATTGGGTGGGCGGTAAATCGGACAATAGATCGTTCATTTCCGCCTACCCTTATGCCCCATTTTGTACTTCCAAAGAGCCAAAAAAGGGCGTCCAGCCCGCATGGCGCGGCCATTCCGAACTGTCATAAAAAAGTGCTTTTCAGTACGAACTCTTGTCGTATACTCCGGTCGCGGTCAGAAAAAGAACGCCATTCGAAATGCCGGCTCCAAGCCTGATTCGGCCTGGGTTGGAATAACAAGAAGAACGTCCTTACTGCACCGTCGAAACCCCTACTAAAGGGGGTAAACAACAAAATTGTGAGTTGGAGAGAGCAGTAATGGCTGATCGTGAGGTCGGAACCGTCAAGTGGTTCAATGACGCCAAGGGCTATGGTTTCATTCAGCGCGAAAGCGGTCCTGATGTATTCGTTCACTACCGCGCTATCCGCGGCGAGGGCCATCGCTCTCTGCTGGAAGGCCAGAAGGTAGAGTTTTCCGTGATCCAGGGTCAGAAAGGCCTGCAGGCGGAAGACGTCGCCAAGGTCTGAGACTCAAAAACAAAAGGCCCGTCAGTGACGGGCCTTTTGCTTTCTGCGAATCCGGCATCGGGCAGCCGATCGTTCAATCGGTGCGCCAGATGATCTCCTGTTCGCCTTCCGCATTTACCTTGATCCAGCGGTCGGCATCTTCCTCGCCCTGTACCTCCTGCCAGCCACCAGGCGCACAGCGGATTTCCACGCCGAGAGCCGCGAAAGCCGCGCGGGCACAGCCCAGATCGTCCTCCCAGGGCGTCCTATCGCTTTCCAGATAGACGCTGTTCCATTTGCCCACGGCTTTTGGCAGCCAGGTCACGGGAATGCTCCCTGCCAGACATTTGAAGGTCTGTCCCTTTTGCTGCCAGGGCGTGCAAGTGCCCAGCGCCTCATTGAGCCAGGCGGTGACGGCCTCCTGGTCGGCGTCCTTGAGGTAGATCTCGATATCGGGTTGGCGCATGGGGACTCCCTAGATTCGTTCGATCCAATCGTAGCGGATGGAAACCGTGACCTCGAATGGTGCTGCCACTACTGCCGCGCGGCGCTCGGCGCTGGCGCGCCAGCCGTGGGGCGTCATCGCCAGCAGATCGGCACGCGCTTGCGCGTCGTCCAGTCGCAAGCGGTAGCTCAGCGTCTCGCTGTGGGCCAGGCGCATGCCGTCGGGGATCAGTGTCAGGTGCTTCTGGTCGTCGTAGTCGCGAACTTCGTCGTAGAGCTTCTGGCGCAGCTCCAGCAGGTGCTCGCGGGTGGGCCCCATGCGTAGCAGACCGCCGCCCGGTGAAAGCAGGCGCTGCGCTTCCTGCCAGTCCAGTGGGCTGAACACGCTGGCGAGTAGCTGGCAACTGGCATCGGCCATGGGCACGCGTGCCATGCTCGCCACCAGCCAGTGCAGCTGCGGCGCGCGGCGGCAGGCGCGTTTGACTGCTTCGCGGGAGATGTCCAGGGCATAGCCGTCGGTCGCGGGAAGGGCCATGGCCAATTGGCCCGTGTAATAGCCCTCGCCACAGCCGATATCCAGCCAGCGCTCCGGATCACGTTCGGCAGCGAGCGCGGCCAGGCGATTGGCGAGCGGCGCATAGTGGCCGCCGTCGAGGAAGCGTCGACGCGCCTCGACCATGGTGGCGTTGTCGCCCGGGTCGCGGCTGTTCTTGTGCTGCACCGGCAGCAGGTTGTAGTAGCCCTGGCGCGCGCGGTCGAAGCTATGGTTCGCCGGGCACGCCAGGCCCTGGTCGCGGGCGCTCAGCGCGCCCTGGCAGAGGGGGCAGATGAGCGTCATTGTGCGAGCAGTCGGACCAGGGTCTGCTGGTAGATGTCGGTCAGCAGGTCGAGATCGCTGGCCAGTACCCGCTCGTTCACCTGGTGGATGGTGGCGTTCACCGGACCGAGTTCGACCACCTGCGTGCCCATGGTGGCGATGAAGCGTCCATCGGAGGTGCCGCCACTGGTGGAAGGGGTGGTGTCGCGGCCGGTAATGGCCTTGATGCTCGCGGAAACCGCGTCCAGCAGTTCGCCCGGCTGGGTCAGGAAGGGCAGGCCGGACAGCGCCCACTCCAGGTGGTAGTCGAGGCCATGCTTGTCGAGAATCGTCGCGACGCGACGCTGCAGGCCATCCACTGTGGATTCGGTGGAGAAACGGAAGTTGAAGATGGCCTTCAGCTCGCCCGGGATGACGTTAGTGGCGCCGGTGCCGGAGTTGAGGTTGGAGACCTGGAAGCTGGTGGGCGGGAAGAAAGCGTTGCCGTCGTCCCAGTGTTCCGCGGCTAGTTCGGCAAGGGCCGGTGCGGCCAGGTGGATGGGGTTCTTCGCCAGGTGGGGGTAAGCGACGTGACCCTGCACGCCGCGAACAGTCAGGGTGCAGCCAAGGGAGCCGCGACGGCCGTTCTTCACCACGTCACCCACCAGGGACGTGCTGGAAGGCTCGCCGACGATGCACCAGTCCAGGCGTTCACCCCGAGCGGCCAGACGCTCGACCACGGCCTTGGTGCCATGATGGGCCGGACCTTCCTCGTCGCTGGTGATGAGGAACGCAATGGCGCCTTTGTGTTGAGGATGTTCGGCGACGAAGCGCTCGACCGCGACCACCATCGCCGCAAGGCTACCTTTCATGTCCGCCGCGCCGCGGCCGCAGAGCATGCCTTGCGCGTCGATCAGGGCATCGAACGGTTCGTGCTGCCAGGCCTGCACGGGGCCGGTAGGCACCACGTCGGTATGACCGGCGAAGCAGAGCACCGGACCTTCGCCGCCACGGATGGCCCAGAAGTTCTCCACATCCTCGATGCGCATGCGCTCGATGCGGAAGCCCGCGGCTTCCAGCCGGCGCATCATCAGGTCCTGGCAGCCTTCGTCGATCGGGGTGACCGAGGGACGACGAATGAGGTCGCAGGCGAGTTCGAGGGTGGGGGACAGGGACGACATGAAGGGCTCCGGAGGGCAGCGCGGCAACGCAAGGGATGAAAGGCCGATATCTTAAAACAAGAACGGCGGCCATAGGCCGCCGTTTAAGACTGTTTGAAAACTACTGCGCTAGGTGATGCTGCGTTGAAAACAGCCTCAGAATGCTCATTTACAACACGTAAACTGCGCTTCTTCGGCTGTTTTCGCCTTGCCTGACCTTCGCTCGTGACGTTCTCAAACAGTCTCGAGATGCTTCCGTCAGGCGGTGGCGACCTCCTCTTGCTCCTCTTCCTGGCCCTTCGGCAGGGAGGAGAGCAGCGCCATGATCAGCGCCGCCAGGTAGGGCAGCGACTGCACCAGCAGCATGGCCACCCAGAACTTCACGTCCGGACTCGGCATGCCCTGGACGATGGCGATGCCGATTGCCGCGCCCCAGAGCAGGAGCATGATGAAGACTTCTTCGCGGGCTTCGGCCAGGGCCATCAGCAGGCCGTGGTTGCTGCGCATCTTCGGCGTGCGGAAGAACGGAATGCTCTTGGTGAAGAAGCCATAGAGCACGGCCTTGGCGATGGTGTGGGAGAGGGCGAGGCCCGCTACCGCGGCGCAGAAGGCATCCTTCAGGTTGACCCCCACCGCGCGCTGGTAGAGGAACACGATCTTGCCCACCTTGAAGAAGAACAGCGCCAGCGGCGGGATCGCGAAGATCAGCAGCGGCGGGTCGACCCGTTGCGGCACGATGATCATCGCTGCCGACCACAACAGGGCGCCGGCGGTGAAGAAGATGTTCAGGCCATCGGCAACCCACGGCAGCCAGCCGGCGATGAAGTGGTAGCGCTGGCCTTGCTTGAGCTTGGAGTCCTTGCCGAGGAACAGGCTGCGGGCGTGCCCCTTCATGATCTGGATGGCGCCATAGGCCCAGCGGAAGCGCTGCTTCTTGTAGTCGATGAAGGTGTCCGGCATCAGGCCACGGCCGAAGCTCTCGTGTGCGTAAGCCGCGGCATATCCGCTCTTGAACACGCGCAGGCCCAGTTCGGCGTCTTCACAGATGGTCCAGTCGGCCCACTTCAGCTCGTCCATCACGCTGCGACGGATCATGGTCATGGTGCCGTGCTGGATGATGGCGTTGCGGTCGTTGCGGGTGACCATGCCGATGTGGAAGAAGCCCTTGTACTCCGCGTAGCAGAGCCGCTTGAAGGTGTTCTCGTTGCCGTCACGATAGTCCTGCGGCGACTGCACCACAGCGATTTCCGGGTCGGCGAAGTGCGGAACCATGTGCTTCAGCCAGTTGCGGTCGACGCAGTAGTCGGAGTCGATTACGGCCACGACCTCGGCGTCTGGTGCGGTGTACGGCAGGATGTAGTTCAGCGCGCCGCCCTTGAAGCCTTCCAGCGGGGCAACGTGGAAGAACCTGAAGCGTGGGCCCAGCTGTTCGCAGTAGTCGCGCACCGGTTCCCAGACCGCCGGGTCCTTGGTGTTGTTGTCGATGATCAGGACTTCGTAGTCCGGATAGTCGAGGTTGGCCAGGGCGTCGAGGGTCTGTTTGACCATCTCCGGCGGCTCGTTGTAGCAGGGCACGTGCACCGACACTTTCGGGCGGTAGGCGCTGTCGGCCAGTACCGGCAGGAACGGACGGCGGCGCTTGCGCACCCAGACCGCCTCGGCCAGTTCATGGGCTTCGGTCAGCAGCACGATGAAGACGCCCAAGGCGCCGACGCCGAGCAGCAGACCGACGGTCAGGCTGAACCAGGTGCTGTACTGCTGGCTGTAGTCGTAGGCGATCCAGACCAGTACCGAGCCGCCGGCGAAGGCGACGAAGGTCAGGAAGGTGCGACCGCGCTGGCGCAGGGCACTGCCGTCGATCAGCATCAGGGCCAGGGCCAGCAGCGCCATGACCACGGATGCGACTGCGAGCATGCGCCATTGCGGGATGGCGATCACCGGGCCTTCAAAGGCGAACTTCGGCTGGCGGTCGAGGTTGTAGACGCCCCAGTAGGCACCCACCGAACCTTCGTCGCTGGCCTTCCACGGCTGGTCGAAGGCCTCGATCACGAAGTAGTTGTAGCCCTTGGCGTTAAGGGCGTTGACCAGGGTGCGCAGGTAGATGGCCTGGTCGGCCTGGGAAGCGTCAGCACCGCCGCGCATGCGGCCGTTGCTCGGCCAGCCCACTTCGGAGAGCAGCAGGGGCTTCTTCGGGAAGGCCTTCTTCAGGTCCTTGGCGCGCTCCAGGACGAACTCGGTGGAGTCCTCCATCGGCACGAATTCCCAATACGGCAGGACGTGGGCGGCCACCAGATCGACGTGCTTGGCCAGTTCCGGGTACTTCAGCCAGATGTGCCACTGCTCGGAAGTGGTCACCGGCACCTTCACGGCGGCGCGTACACGGTCCAGGTAGACGATCAGGTCCTTGCGGCTGATCTCGCGACGGAAGAGGGCCTCGTTACCTACCACCACGCGAACCACGCTGCGGGACGCGTTGGCGATTTCAATGGCCTTGGCGATCTCGCGCTCGTTGCGTTCCTCGTCCGGGCTGATCCAGACACCGAGGGTCACCCGCAGGCCGAACTCTTCCGCCAGGCGCGGGATATCGGCCAGGGTGCCATCCACCGAGTAGGTACGGATGCTGTCGGTCTGCTTGCTCACCAACTCGAGGTCCTGGCGGATCTGCTCGTCGTTGGGGTAGCGGTTGGTTTGCGGGTTCTGGTCCGCGCGGAACGGCGAGAAGGAGTAGCCGGATATCTGTTCCGGCCAGTCCGGCGCGGTGACCGGGCGGTTGTAAAGCGCCCAGATACCGGTGAACAACGCGGCGACTGCCACGAAGACCACCAGGTTGAGTCCAAATTTACGCGATGGCATAGAGGTCAAGGGTTCCGAATCGAGGAACTGGGTTCCATACGAGAATGATCGCCATTTGATCAAATTTCGTACGAAACCTGGGGTAGGGCCAGCGATATGCTGGTCGGCGCGAATCCTACCCCGGCGCCCAACAGCTGTATAGATTGCGACCAGCCGGGGAAGCCGGATGGCCGTCCCCGCCAGAGGGTTTGTTTGCTTGCGGCGCGAGAAGTTCGACTGGTGGACGAAAGGCAATGTCCGCACTGAGTGTTGCAAGTAGCTGCATTGCCCGTAGCAGCTGGCTTGCCAGCTGAGGGTCCCATTTCGCTAGCAAGCTAGCTCCTACATGGGGCCTGGACCGACGGTCGACTGCTGGACGCCCCGTCGGTTTGATCTCGGTCAGGTTCAGAGCGCGCGCAGCAGAATGCGCTCGCTGGCTTCCAGGTCGAGGTCGCGGCGCTCACTCAGCGCCGTCATTCCATGCCGCTCCAGTTGCGCCAGCACCTGCGGGATCACATCGGCGTCCAGCCCGTGTTCGGACAGACGGGTAGGCACACCCATGCGCTTGAAGAAGTCGCGGGTGGCCTTGATGGCTGCGTCGATACGCTGTTCTTCGTCGCCTTCCTTCAAGCCCCAGACGCGAGCCCCGTATTGCAGCAGCTTCTCGCGCTTGACCTGGCGGCGCTCAGCCAGCAGGGCCGGCAGCACTACCGCCAGGGTCTGCGCGTGATCGATGTGGTATAGCGCGGTCAGCTCGTGACCGATCATGTGAGTCGACCAGTCCTGGGGCACGCCGCAGCCGAGGAGGCCGTTCAGGGCCTGGGTGGCGCACCACATCAGGTTGGCGCGCACGGCGTAGTCGTCCGGGTTGGCCAGAGCCTTGGGGCCTTCCTCTATCAGGGTCAGCAGCAGGCCTTCTGCGTAGCGGTCCTGCAGAGGCGCGTCGGAAGGGTAGGTGAGGTATTGCTCGATGGTGTGGACGAAGGCATCCACCACGCCATTGCCGATTTGCCGGGGTGGCAGGCTGAAGGTGGTTCGTGGATCGAGGATGGCGAATCGCGGGTACAGCAGGGCGCTGGAAAACGGCAGCTTTTCCTGGCGGGCGACATGGGTAACCACGCCGTGGGGATTGCTCTCGGAGCCGGTCGCGGCCAGGGTCAGCACGCAGCCCATGGGCAGGGCGGCGGTAATGCGTTTACCGCTGAGCAGGTCCAGCGGATCGCCGTCGTAGCAAGCCGCCGCGGCGATGAACTTGCTGCCATCGATGACCGAGCCCCCGCCCACGGCGACGATGAAGTCGCACTGTTCGACCTTGGCCCGCTCGGCTGCCTTGACCAGGGTATCGAACTGCGGGTTGGCCTCGATGCCGCCGAAACGGACGACCTTGTGGTCCACCAACGCTTCCTCGACCTGCTGCCAGACACCGTTCTGGAAGATGCTGCCGCCGCCATGGGTCACCAACACCCTGCTACCCGCCGGCACGTCGCGCGCCAGTTTGGTGATCTGGCCTTCGCCGAAGTGGATGCGGGTGGGGTTGTAGAAGGTGAAATTGCGCATGACCGGCTCCCTTGTCGTTATCGGTCGACTATAGCCCTGACGGACCGCGCGCAAATCTATAGGCCGCCATTCAGCGGCAATGGACTTGGGCCGAGGGATAGCGCTTCCTATAATGCGCGCCCGCCCGAAGGTTGGCGATGGGAGTGATTGGGATGAGTACAGACGAGCGTTTCGGCGGCATTGCCCGGCTATATGGCCTGGAAGGACTTGCCCGGTTGCAGGCCGCCCATGTGGCGGTGGTCGGCATTGGTGGCGTGGGTTCCTGGGCAGCCGAGGCCCTGGCGCGTTCAGGGGTGGGGGAAATCTCCCTGTTCGATCTCGATGATGTCTGCATCACCAACACCAATCGCCAGGTGCACGCCATCGAGGGTGCTGTGGGCAAGGCCAAGGTGGATGTGATGGCCGAGCGTATTCGTGCCATCAACCCGGCCTGCGTGGTCCATGCCGTGCCCGACTTCGTTACCCGCGAGACCATGGCCGAGTACGTTACGCCCGAGCTGGATGCGGTCATCGACTGCATCGACAGCGTCGCGGCCAAGGCCGCGCTGATCGCCTGGTGCAAGCGACGCAAGATCCAGATCGTCACCACCGGCGGCGCCGGCGGCCAGGTGGACCCGGCGCAGATCCAGGTCGCCGACTTGAACAAGACCTTCAACGACCCGCTGGCGGCCAAGGTGCGCTCCACGCTGCGGCGCGACTACAACTTCTCCCGGACGCCGGGACGCACCTACAGCGTGCCTTGCGTGTTCTCCACCGAACAGCTGCGCTATCCGAAACCGGATGGCTCGGTGTGCCAGCAGAAGAGCTTCGTTGGCGAAGGCGTGAAGCTGGACTGCGCCGGCGGCTTTGGCGCGGTGATGATGGTCACCGCCACCTTCGGCATGGTGGCGGCGGCGCGGATTGTGGATAAGTTGGTGGCCGGGGCGCGCAGGCCATCGGAGCGCCAAGCAGGTTAGGGACGGCTGCGCCGTCCTTTCGCGAATGAATTCGTTTGTACGGCTGGGACCCGTCGGAGGATGGAGGTTTTCGTAGGTTGGCGTAGAGCGTAGCGAAACCCAACGCTGCGGCACCGGTAACAGATTGCGTTGGGCCTCGTGGACTCGGACCAACCTACGGGGCCGCTGCGCGGCCCTTGGCGAATGAATTCGCCGCTATTGGGCCATCTCGCGCATTTTCTTGAGGACGGCATTCAGTCCATTGCTGCGTGATGGCGACAGTTGCCGGCCCAATCCCAGCTGATTGAACCAGTCCGCCAGGTCGATGGTTGCCAGTTCATCGCCTCGCAGGCCGTTGACCCTCACCAGCAACACCGCCAGTAGCCCACGAATCAACCGGGCATCGCTGGCGGCGCGGAAGTGCCAGTCATCGTTCGCCTGTTCGCCCACCAGCCACACCTGGCTTTCACAGCCATGCACGCGGTTGGCGTCGCTGTGCTCGGTGTCCGTCAGGGGCTCCAACCGTTCGCCCCACTGCATCAGCAGGCGCGCGCGCTGTTCCCAGCTGCCGGCTGTGGTGAAGGTCTCCAGGGCTTCCTGGGCTTTTTCGGGCAGGTTCATCGCAGCAACTCCAGGGCCTTGTCCAATGCGCCGAAGAAGCGCTCCAGGTCGTCGCCATCGTTGTACAGACCGAGGGACACGCGAATAGCGCCCTGCACGCCAAGGGTTTGCATGAGTGGCATGGCGCAGTGGTGGCCGACGCGCACGGCAATGCCCTGGTCGGTGAGCAGATGGGCCAGGTCGGCGTTATGCACGCCCTCGATGGTGAAACTGGCGAGGGCCAACTGGGGCGCACCCAGGAGGCGCACGCCGTCTCGCGCGGCAAGGCCTGCCAGCAGCTTGGCGTGCAGGGCTGCTTCATGGCCGGCGACGCTGGCGGCGTCCAGACTGCCCAGGTAATCCAGTGCCGCGCCGAGTCCGATAACGGAGGCGATGGCCGGGGTACCGGCTTCGAAGCCCAGGGGCGCGCCATGGAAGTCGGCCGTCTGGTAGCTGGCGGTGTGGACCATTTCGCCGCCGAACTGCCAATGCTTCAGGCGTGCCAGCGAGTCGCCACGGCCGTAGAGCACGCCGACGCCATCGGGGCCATAGAGCTTGTGGCTGGAGAAGGCGTAGAAGTCGCATCCCATGGCCTGGACGTCATGGCGTCCGTGAACCGCGCCTTGGGCGCCGTCGACGACGGTCAGCGCGCCCTGGGCCCGGGCCAGGGGAAGCAGGTCGGTCAGCGGCTGCCAGCGACCCAGGACGTTGGACAGCTGACTCACCGCCAGCAAGCGGGTGCGCGGACCAATCAACCGCCTTGCCTGTTCCAGATCGATCAGGCCGCGATCATCCAGCGGCAGCACCACCAGCTTGAGTTGCCTGCGCAGGGCGAGTTGTTGCCAGGGCAGCAGGTTGGCGTGGTGTTCCAGGGCACTGATGACGATCTCGTCGCCTGGTTGGAACAGGTGCTCCAGGCCATAGGCCAGCAGGTTGATCGCCTCGGTGACGCCGCGGGTGAAGAGGATTTCCGCCGGATTAGCGGCATTCAACCACTGTGCCGCGAGTGTCCGTGTCCCTTCGAAGGCGCGGGTGGCGCGCTCGCCGGGCAGATGCTGGGCGCGATGCACATTGGCCGCGCCGCTGGCGTAGTAGCCGAGCAGGGCGTCCAGAACTGCCTGGGGCTTCTGCGAAGTGGCGGCACTGTCCAGATAGGTCTGCCCCTCGGAATCGAGAGCCGAAAGGGCGGGGAAGTCGGAGCGCCAGGGGGAGTTCAGGGACATGGCTTGCAGCACACGGAAATGGAAGTGTTGCGAGTTAAGGGCGGTTCGAACGCGAACAGGCCCGGATGCACGGTCTACTAAGTGTAAACGAGCGTCCGGGCCTGGTCGGAAGCTGTCCCGAAGCCGAAGCTTCGGGACCCTGGCTCAGTTATGAGCGTGCAGGGCTTCGTTCAGTTCGATGGCCGTCTTGTTGGTCTTGCACTCGACGGCGCCGTTCTGCGAGTTGCGGCGGAACAGCAGGTCGGCCTGGCCAGCCAGGTCGCGGGCCTTGACCACTTTCACCAGTTGGTTCTGGTCGTCCAGCAGGGCCACCTTGGTGCCGGCGGTGATGTACAGGCCGGCTTCGACGATGTTGCGGTCACCCAGCGGGATGCCGATGCCGGCGTTGGCGCCGATCAGGCAGCCTTCGCCCACGGAGATGACGATGTTGCCGCCACCGGACAGGGTGCCCATGGTGGAGCAGCCGCCGCCCAGGTCCGAACCCTTGCCGACGAAGACGCCCGCGGAAACGCGGCCTTCGATCATGCCCGGGCCTTCGGTGCCGCCGTTGAAGTTGATGAAGCCTTCGTGCATCACAGTGGTGCCTTCACCCACGTAGGCGCCCAGGCGAACGCGGGCAGTGTCGGCGATACGCACGCCGGCCGGAACCACGTAGTCGGTCATTTTCGGGAACTTGTCCACGGAGAAGACTTCCAGCAGTTCGCCCTTCAGGCGGGCTTCCAGCTGGCGCTCAGCCAGTTCGGCCAGGTCGACAGCGCCTTGGCTGGTCCAGGCCACGTTCGGCAGCAGCGGGAAGATGCCGGTCAGGTTCAGGCCGTGGGGCTTGGCCAGGCGATGGGACAGCAGGTGCAGCTTGAGGTAGGCCTCCGGGGTGGAGGTCAGGGCTGCGTCTTCGGCCAGCAGGGTCGCGACCAGCGGCTTGTGGCTTTCGGCCAGGCGGGTCAGCAGGGCTGCCTGGGCGGCGTCGATGTCCTTCAGCGCGGTAGCCAGCTGGGCGGCCTGGGCATTGCTGATGGTGATGGCCTGGTTGCCGGCGCTGTAACCGAGTACCGGGGCGACAGCAGCCACCAGTTGCTCGGACGGCTTGAGCAGCGGCAGGGCGTAGAAGACTTCCAGCCAGCTGCCCTGGCGATTCTGGGTACCGACGCCGAAGGCGATGCTGAAGAGTGCGTTGGACATGGGGATTCCTCTTGCTGAAGGGGGTTGATCAGATGGGGCGGATACTGGGAAGCGGTCCCGGCATCACGCCCTGGCAAGTCACTTGAATGCGGCGGCGTAAAGGTCCGGCTTGAAGCCGACCAGGGTGCGATCACCCAGGTCCAGCACCGGACGTTTGATCATCGACGGCTGGGCCAGCATCAGGGCGATGGCCTTGTCCTGGTTCAGGTCGGCCTTCTGCGCGTCGTCCAGCTTGCGGAACGTGGTGCCGGCACGGTTCAGGACGGTTTCCCAGCCGTGTTCGGCGCACCATTTCTCGAGGTTGGCGCGGTCGATGGCCGAAGCCTTGTAGTCATGGAAGCTGTAGGCCACGCCTTGCTCTTCGAGCCAGGTGCGGGCCTTCTTCATGGTGTCGCACGCCTTGATGCCGTAGAGGGTAATGCTCATGACTTTCCCTTGAATCTCACAGGGTCTTGATGAAGTTGCGGATACGCTCGCCGGCTTCGACGCACTCGGCCAGCGGGGCCACCAGGGCCATGCGTACGCGGCCGGCACCGGGGTTGAAGCCATTCACGGCGCGCGACAGGTAGGAGCCGGGGACCACGGTGACGTGCTCGCGGGCGAACAGTTCGCGGGTGAAGGTTTCGTCGTCCACCGGAGTTTTCGGCCAGAGGTAGAAGCTGCCGTCCGGGCGCTGCACGTCGAGGACCGGACCGAGGATATCCAGCATGGCGTCGAACTTCTCTCGGTACAGGGCGCGGTTGGCGCGAACGTGCACTTCGTCATTCCACGCTGCGACGCTGGCCAGTTGGGTCTGCACCGGCATCGCGCAGCCGTGGTAGGTGCGGTACAGCAGGAAGGACTTGAGGATATTCGCGTCGCCGGCGACGAAGCCGGAGCGCAGGCCGGGCAGGTTGGAGCGCTTGGACAGGCTGTGGAACACGACGCAGCGCTTGAAGTCCGAGCGGCCGAGTTCGGCGCAGGCGGTAAGCAGGCCGGCCGGCGGGTTCTGCTCATCGAAGTAGAGCTCGCTGTAGCACTCGTCGGCGGCGATCACGAAGTCATGCTCGTCGGCCAGGGCGATCAGCTTCTTCAGCGTTTCCAGAGGAATCAGCGCACCCGTGGGGTTGCCCGGGGAGCAGAGGAAGAGGATCTGGCAGCGCTGCCAGACGTCCGCGGGAACGGCATCGAAGTCCGGGTTGAAGCCGTTTTCCGCCAGGCACGGCAGATAGTGGGGCTCGGCCCCGGCCAGCAGGGCCGCACCTTCGTAGATCTGATAGAAGGGGTTCGGGCTGACCACCAGTCCGTTATCGGCCCGGTTGACCACCGCCTGGGTAAAGGCGAACAGCGCCTCGCGGGTGCCATTCACCGGCAGCACGTGGCGGGCGGCGTCGAGCCAGCCCTCCGGGACCTTGAAGCGACGCTCGCACCATTGCGCAATGGCTTCGCGCAGCGCCGGAACCCCCAGGGTGGTGGGGTAGACCGCCATCTGATCGAGATTGGCCGACAGGGCTTCGGCGACGAACGCCGGGGAGCGGTGCTTGGGTTCGCCGATGGACAGGGCGATGGCCTTCTTCTCCGCCGGTGGCTGGGCGCCGGCCAGCAGGGCGCGGAGTTTCTCGAAGGGGTAGGGCTGCAGGTGGTTCAGGGCGTCGTTCATGGTTGTAGGGCGTCAACAGGGAGGTCGTGGGTGAAACGGTGCAATCCGGCCTGCGGCCTTATTGCACCCTACGGGTTCAGATACTCAATCGCGTCGGGTCCACGCTTTGTCCGTTGGCTTCGGACAGCTGGGAGACAATCGCTTCCTGCAGCCGCAGGCAGAACTCGGGATCGGAGAGCGGCTGGTTGGCGGCGTCGGTGACGAAGAAAACGTCTTCCACGCGTTCGCCCAGCGTGGCGATCTTGGCGTTCTGCAGCGACAGGTCGAACTCCACGAAGATCCGGCCGATGCGTGCCAGCAGGCCCGGACGGTCGGGGGCGATCAGTTCGAGGATGGTCACCGGTCGCTGGGCGTCGTTGGAGATGGTCACTTGCGGCGGGAAGGCGAAGTGCTTGAGCTGGCGCGGTACGCGGCGCTGGATGATGGCCGGGTATTCGTCCGGGTTCTTCAGGGCGTCGATCAGGCCTTCACGGATTTCTCGGATACGCGCCGGGTTGTCGCCGATCCGCCCGCCATCCGCATCGAGCACGATGTAGGTGTCGAGGGTGAACTGGCTGGTGGAGGTGATGATCCGCGCGTCATGAATGTTCAGGTTCAGCTGTGACATGGCGGCCACGGTCACGGCGAAGAAGTCGTGCTGGTCCGGCGCATAGATGAATATCTGCGTCGCGCCTTCGAACTCGCGCTGGGCGGTTTCCTTGATCAGGACCAGCGGATCGTTGCCGGCCGGATGCTGGAGTATCGCCTCGGTGTGCCAGACCACATCGTTGGCGGTGTGGCGCAGGAAATAGTCGTCGCCCAGCTGGCTCCAGAGCTGCTCGGCTTCGTCCTGGTCGATGCCGTTGCGCACCAGGGTGTCGATGGCGGCGGATTGGGTCTGGCGAATCTGCTCTTCCCGGTCCAGCGGGTTTTCCAGGCCACGGCGCAACGCGCGCTTGGTCTCGGTGTAGAGCTGGCGCAGCAGGCTGGCGCGCCAGGAGTTCCACAGGCTCGGATTGGTGGCGTTGATATCGGCCACGGTGAGCACATAGAGGTAGTCCAGCCGGGTCTGGTCGCCTACCAGCCGCGCGAAGTCGTAGATCACCTGCGGATCGGAAAGGTCCTTGCGTTGGGCTGTGGTGGACATCACCAGGTGATGCTGCACCAGCCAGGCGACCAGGCGGGAATCCCATACCGGCAATTGGTGGCGAGCGCAGAAGATCTCCGCGTCTACGGCGCCCAGCTCGGAGTGGTCGCCACCACGGCCCTTGCCGATGTCGTGATAGAGCCCGGCGAGGTAGATCAGCTCCGGCTTGGGCAGCTTGTCCATGAGCTTGCTGGCCAGGGGAAACTTCTCCGCCAGCTCCGGCCACTTCAGTTTGCGCAGGTGCTTGATCAGGTTGAGGGTGTGGGCGTCCACCGTATAGATGTGGAACAGGTCGTGCTGCATCTGCCCGATGATCTGGCCGAACTCCGGCAGATACAGGCCCAGGATGCCGTAGCGATTCATCCGCCGCAGGTTGCGGTGGATGCCCTGGGAGGACTTGAACAGCTCGATGAACAGGCTGGTATTGCGGATGTCCTTGCGGAATTCGTCGTCGATCAGATGACGGCTTTCGCGCAACAGGCGGATGGTGTCGGCACGAACGCCTTTGATCTCGGGGTGCTGGGCCATCAGCACGAAGATTTCCAGCATGGCGAAGGGCGTGCGCTTGAAGACGTTCGGGTGGGTCACCTCGATGTAGCCGTCGCGCAACTGGAAGCGACTGTTGAGCGGCTGGGCCTGGCCGGTTTCGCCGGCACGCAGGATGACTTCCTCGAAGTGCTGGTTGATCAGGTCGCTGAGTTCGGAAACGCCCATCACCACCCGGTAATACTTCTGCATGAAGCGTTCGATGCTGAGTTTGCCGTCTCCATCCCCGAAGCCGAGGAGGGCGGCGATCTTGCGCTGGTGGTCGAACAGCAGACGGTCTTCGGCGCGGCCGGCCAGCATGTGCAGGGCGTAGCGGACCTTCCAGAGGAACTCCTGGCTGGAGGCCAGCATGCTGCACTCGCTTTCAACCAGGAAGCCTTGCTGCACCAGGCCGTGCAAGTTGAGGCTGCCGAACTGGCGGCGGGCAACCCAGAGAATGGTCTGGATGTCGCGCAGGCCACCCGGGGAGCCCTTCACGTTAGGCTCCAGGTTGTATTCGGTGTCGTTGTACTTGGCGTGGCGTGCCTTCTGCTCGGTGCGCTTGGCGAGGAAGAAGTGCTTGCTCGGCCACATCTGCTCGGGGCTGGTGACTTCCAGCATGCGCTGACGCAGGTGCTCGGGGCCGGCGATGGTCCGGCTTTCCATCAGGTTGGTGACCACCGTCAGGTCGGCCTGTGCCTCTTCGGCGCATTCGGCCACCGAGCGTACGCTCTGGCCGACTTCCAGGCCGATGTCCCAGAGCAGGGTGAGGAAGCCTTCGATGGGTTCGCGGAAGACTTCGTGATCGGCGCTGTCCAGCAGGATCAGCAGGTCGATATCGGAGAAGGGGTGCAGCTCGCCGCGCCCGTAGCCGCCTACCGCCAGCAGGGCGATGTCGGCGTCTTCGCTCCAGTCGAAGCGCTCCCACGCCGCCCGCAGGATCTGGTCGACGAACCAGGCGCGGTCCTCTACCAGGCGACGGATGTCGCGACCGTGGGTGAAACGGTTGTCGAGCACGTCGCGGGCCTGGCGAATGGCTTTCTTGAAGGCAGCAATGGGGCTGGACTTCAAGGCCAGTTCCGCCTGGAACTGCCCGCGGTCGAACAACTCGGGATCCACCTGCGGCATGGGGCGGCTTTCCTTATATAAGTCGTTGATCAGGACGAGGTGCGCGGCAGGGTATCGTCGCTGCGCAGGGTGAGGATCTCGTAGCCGTCGGCGGTCACCAGTACGGTGTGTTCCCACTGGGCGGAGAGCTTGCGGTCCTTGGTGATGGCGGTCCAGCCGTCGCCGAGCAAGCGGGTTTCCGGGCGGCCCTGGTTGATCATCGGCTCGATGGTGAAGGTCATGCCTTCCTTGAGTTCCATGCCAGTGCCGGCGCGGCCGTAGTGCAGGACCTGAGGCTCCTCGTGGAACACGGCGCCGATGCCATGGCCACAGTACTCACGTACCACGGAATAGCCCAGTTTCTCGGCGTGCTTCTGGATCACCTCGCCGATGTCGCCCAGGCGTGCGCCCGGCTTCACCAGCTCGATGCCCTTGTACATGCATTCCTGGGTCACGCGGCTGAGCTTCTCCGCCCATTCCGGTGCCTTGCCCACCATGAACATCTTGCTGGTGTCGCCGTGGTAGCCGTCCTTGATGACGGTGACGTCGATATTGAGGATGTCGCCATCCTTCAGCGGCTTCTCGTTGGGAATGCCGTGGCACACCACGTGGTTGATCGAGGTGCAGATCGACTTGGGGAAGCCCTTGTAGTTGAGGGGCGCTGGGATGGCCTGCTGCACGTTGACGATGTAGTCGTGGCAGATGCGGTCCAGCTCGTCGGTGGTCACGCCGGCTTTTACATGCTCGCCGATCATCTCCAGCACTTCGGCGGCCAGGCGGCCGGCCACGCGCATTTTCTCGATTTCTGCGGGCGTCTTGATGGTGACGGTCATATTGGCTCTCGGGCGCAAACGGAAAAGGCTTGATATTAACAGCTTCAAGCCGCAAGCCATAAGCGGCTGGCAGCAAGCGGCCTGTTTTGCGGAGCATTGTTCCAGTAGCTTGGGTCTGCTTTTTGTGCTATAAAACGCGCCGCTTTACGGACGACCTGTTCGCAAGGCATTAACCCACACACGTATCGACACGATTTCCTGGGTGCCCGCAAGGGTTGGAAATTGGGATGCGTGGAGGCCTAACCCGACTATCGAGGAATAGAAATGTCCCAAGTCAATATGCGCGATATGCTGAAGGCCGGTGTGCACTTCGGCCACCAGACCCGTTACTGGAACCCGAAAATGGGCAAGTACATTTTCGGCGCGCGCAACAAGATCCACATCATCAACCTTGAAAAAACCCTGCCGATGTTCAACGAAGCTCTGTCCTTCGTTGAGAAGCTGGCTGCAGGCAAGAACAAGGTTCTGTTCGTTGGCACCAAGCGTTCCGCTGGCAAGATCGTTCGCGAAGAAGCTGCTCGTTGCGGCTCCCCGTACGTCGATCACCGCTGGCTGGGCGGCATGCTGACCAACTACAAGACCATCCGTCAGTCCATCAAGCGTCTGCGTGACCTGGAAACCCAAGCCCAGGACGGCACCTTCGCCAAGCTGACCAAGAAAGAAGCCCTGATGCGCACCCGCGATCTCGAGAAGCTCGAGCGCAGCCTGGGTGGTATCAAGGACATGGGCGGCCTGCCGGACGCTCTGTTCGTGGTCGACGTTGATCACGAGCGCATCGCCATCAGCGAAGCCAACAAGCTGGGTATCCCGGTTATCGGCG
Organism: Pseudomonas sp. BN414; assembly: GCF_029871275.1. Classification (NCBI taxonomy): domain Bacteria; kingdom Pseudomonadati; phylum Pseudomonadota; class Gammaproteobacteria; order Pseudomonadales; family Pseudomonadaceae; genus Pseudomonas; species Pseudomonas sp. BN414. The sequence goes on along the minus strand of NZ_SSOL01000065.1, from coordinate 213,978 downwards.
TAGTCGATACCAACAGCAGCCCCGAAGGCGTTGATTACGTCATTCCGGGTAACGACGACGCCATTCGCGCCGTTCAGCTGTACCTGGCCAGCGTTGCTGATGCTGTAATCCGCGGCCGTCAGAATGCCGTTGGCGGCCCTGACGAGTTCGTCGAAGAAGCTGCTTCCGAGGCCGCAGAAGGCTGATTTGACAGCCCTCTAGCGTTACCCGGTGCGCAAGAAGGGGGCTAGGCCCCCTTTTTGCCACCTCCGAATTGTGAATGCCCGGATTCCGGGCTGAATGGTTGAAAACCTATTCAAGAGGATTGCGACATGGCAGAGATTACTGCAGCCCTGGTTAAAGAACTGCGCGAGCGTACCGGCCTGGGCATGATGGATTGCAAGAAGGCCCTGACCGCCGCTGACGGCGACATCGAGAAGGCCATCGACGACATGCGTGCCGCCGGTGCCATCAAGGCTGCCAAAAAGGCTGGCAACATCGCCGCCGAAGGTGCCATCGCTGTCAAAGTTGCTGACGACAACAAGGTTGCTGTCATCATCGAAGTCAACTCCCAGACTGACTTCCTGGCCCTGCAGGACGACTTCAAGTCCTTCGTTGCCGCTTCCCTGGATCAGGCTTTCAACGAGAAGCTGACCGACGCTGCTCCGCTGGTCGAGTCCCGCGAAGAAGCTCGTCTGGCCCTGGTTTCCAAGACCGGTGAGAACGTCAACATCCGTCGTCTGAGCCGCGTTGAAGGTGACGTGGTTGGCGCCTACCTGCACGGCCACCGTATCGGCGTAGTCGTGAACCTGAAGGGCGGCACCCCGGAACTGGCCAAGGACATCGCCATGCACGTGGCTGCCAGCAACCCGCAGTTCCTGAGCTCGGCCGAAGTTTCCGAAGAAGCTGTCGCCAAGGAAAAGGAAATCTTCCTGGCCCTGAACGCCGACAAGATCGCCGGCAAGCCGGAAAACATCGTCGAGAACATGGTCAAGGGCCGTATCGCCAAGTTCCTGGCCGAAGCCAGCCTGGTCGAGCAGCCTTTCGTCAAGGATCCGGAAATCAAGGTCGGTGACCTGGCCAAGAAAGCCGGCGCCGAGATCGTTTCCTTCGTTCGTTACGAAGTAGGCGAAGGCATCGAGAAAGTCGAAGTCGACTTCGCTGCCGAAGTAGCTGCTCAAGTCGCCGCTACCAAGCAATAAGACAGCTCCGGCTGTCGCCCCAAGAGGCTGCCCGCTCACGCGCGCGGCCTCTTCGTCAAACTGGGGAGCCATTTTGGGGCGGCTTCCACGGCGGGCCCGGTCGCCGGGCACCAACCGCCGTTTGCGCAGTCTCAGGACTCGCCAGTACATCGGGCCTCTGGGCCCAGGAATTCAATAGCGCCGCAGGAGAGATACGCAATGGCTCAGCAGGTGAGTGGTCGCCAACCTCGCTACAAACGCATTCTGCTCAAACTCAGCGGTGAGGCCCTGATGGGCTCCGAGGAGTTCGGTATCGATCCGAAGGTCCTCGATCGCATGGCGCTGGAAATCGGCCAACTGGTCGGTATCGGCGTACAGGTCGGCCTGGTCATTGGCGGCGGCAACCTGTTCCGCGGTGCAGCCCTCAGCGCCGCCGGCATGGACCGGGTAACCGGTGACCACATGGGCATGCTGGCTACCGTGATGAACGCCCTGGCCATGCGTGATGCGCTGGAACGTTCGAATATCCCCGCCATCGTGATGTCGGCGATTTCCATGGTCGGCGTGACCGATCACTACGACCGCCGCAAAGCCATGCGCCATCTGGCTTCTGGTGAAGTGGTGATCTTCTCTGCCGGCACCGGCAACCCCTTCTTCACCACGGATTCGGCGGCTTGCCTGCGCGCCATCGAGGTGGATGCGGACGTGGTACTCAAAGCCACCAAGGTCGATGGCGTGTACACTGCCGACCCGTTCAAGGACCCCAATGCCGAGAAGTTCGAGCGCCTGACCTACGACGAGGTGCTGGATCGCAAACTGGGCGTCATGGATCTCACGGCCATCTGTCTGTGCCGTGACCAGAAGATGCCGCTGCGGGTCTTCAATATGAATAAACCGGGTGCCTTGCTGAACATCGTGGTCGGCGGCGCCGAAGGAACCCTGATCGAGGAGGGCGAACAGTGATCAACGAGATCAAGCAAGAAGCGCAGGAGCGCATGAAGAAAACCCTGGAATCGCTGGATCATGCTTTCGCCAAGATCCGCACCGGGCGCGCGCATCCGAGCATCCTGGACAGTGTGATGGTGTCCTACTACGGCACCGATACTCCGCTGCGCCAGGTCGCCAACGTGATAGCCGAGGACTCTCGTACCCTGGCCCTGACCGTGTTCGACAAGAGCATGATCCAGGCTGTGGAAAAGGCCATCATGACCTCCGACCTGGGCCTGAACCCGGCTACCGCTGGCACCACCATTCGCGTGCCGATGCCCGCCCTGACCGAGGAAACCCGCAAGGGTTACACCAAGCAGGCGCGTGCTGAAGCCGAAAACGCCCGTGTTGCTGTGCGCAACATCCGTCGCGATGCCCTGGCTCAGCTGAAAGATCTGGTCAAGGAAAAGGAAATCAGCGAAGACGACGAGCGTCGTGCCGCCGATGAGGTCCAGAAGCTGACCGACAAGTTCGTCGGCGAGGCTGACAAGGCTCTGGAAAACAAAGAAAAAGACCTGATGGCCGTCTGAACCGCCATGGACAAGAAGCAGCAAGGCGCGAATCCCGCGGTGCCACGGCATGTGGCGATTATCATGGACGGTAATAACCGTTGGGCGAAGAAGCGTCTGCTGCCTGGCGTCGCCGGCCACAAGGCCGGCGTTGACGCAGTCCGCGCGGTGATCGAGGTGTGCGCCGAGGCCGGCGTCGAGGTGCTCACCCTGTTCGCCTTCTCCAGTGAGAACTGGCAGCGCCCGGCCGACGAGGTCGGCGCCCTGATGGAGCTCTTCCTGGCGGCACTGCGCCGTGAGGCCCGTCGCCTGGATCAGAATGACATCCGTCTGCGCATCATTGGCGATCGCTCGCGCTTCCATCCGGAATTGCAAGCCGCCATGCGCGAAGTCGAACAACTGACCGCGGGCCATCAGAAGTTCACCCTCCAGGTCGCCGCCAACTATGGCGGTCAGTGGGACATCACTCAGGCAGCACAGCGCCTGGCGCGTGAGGTCCAGGCTGGGCACCTGCAGGTGGACGACATCTCCCCACAGTTGCTGCAGGGCTGCCTGGTCACCGCGGATCTGCCGCTGCCCGACCTGTGCATCCGCACCGGTGGTGAGCACCGCATCAGCAACTTCCTGCTTTGGCAGCTTGCCTATGCAGAGCTGTATTTCTCCGATCTCTTCTGGCCCGACTTCAAGCACGAAGCCATGCGTAAGGCACTGACCGACTACGCAAAGCGCCAGCGTCGCTTCGGCAAGACGAGCGAACAGCTAGAAGCCGAGGCCCGAGCCAAATGCTGAAACAACGCGTCATCACCGCCCTGGTGTTGCTGCCCATTGCCCTCGCGGGTTTCTTCTGGCTGGACGGCGGCGCCTTCGCCCTGTTCATCGGCGCCGTTGTAAGTCTTGGTGCCTGGGAGTGGGCGCGCTTGGCGGGCTTCGCTTCCCAGCCGCAGCGTGTCGCCTACGGCCTCCTTGTGGCGGCGCTGCTCTACGGGCTCTATCTCGTGCCGGCCCTGGCGCCCCTTGTCCTGATCCTCGGTGTGCTCTGGTGGGGCGCTGCGACGGTTTTCGTACTGGGTTACCCCGAAACCAGCCGCTACTGGGGCGGTACGTCCGGCAAATTGCTCATAGGCCTGTTGATCCTGCTGCCTGCGTGGCAGGGGCTGGTCTTGTTCAAGCAATGGCCGCTGGCCAACTGGCTGATCCTGGCTGTGATGGTGCTGGTATGGGCAGCCGATATCGGCGCCTATTTCTCCGGCAAGGCGTTCGGCAAGCGCAAACTCGCGCCGCAGGTGAGTCCCGGCAAGAGCTGGGAGGGTCTGATCGGCGGCCTGCTGGCCAGCCTTTTGATCACGGCGGGTGTCGGTTTCTACCGTGGATGGGTCGGTTCCGAATTGCTGTTGGCCCTGGCCGGTGCCGCCCTGGTGGTGATGATCTCAGTGGTGGGCGACCTGACCGAAAGCATGTTCAAGCGCCAATCCGGCATCAAGGACAGCAGCAATCTGCTGCCGGGCCATGGTGGTGTGCTGGATCGAATCGATAGCCTGACTGCGGCCATCCCGCTGTTCGCGGTGCTGCTCTGGGCCTCAGGCTGGGGATCCCTGTGAGTCAGCCGCAGCGCATTACCGTTCTGGGTGCCACCGGTTCGATTGGTCTCAGCACCCTCGACGTCATAGGACGTCATCCTGATCGCTACCAGGCCTTCGCACTCAGTGGCTTCAGCCGTCTGACCGAGCTGGAGGCCCTGTGTCTGCGCCATCGTCCCGAGTTTGCCGTAGTCCCGGATAGCGAATCCGCCCGCCACTTGCAGGGCGGTCTGCTGGCCGCCGGATTGCAGACGCGCGTCCTGGTGGGCGAGCAAGGGCTTTGTGAGGTCGCCGCGCACTCGCAGGTAGATGCCGTGATGGCCGCTATCGTGGGCGCTGCGGGCCTCAAGCCCACCCTGGCAGCCGTAGAGGCTGGCAAGCGTGTGCTGCTGGCCAACAAAGAGGCGCTGGTGATGTCCGGCGCCCTGTTCATGCAGGCCGTACGCAAGAGCGGGTCCGTGCTGCTGCCGATCGATAGCGAGCACAACGCGATCTTCCAGTGCCTGCCCCGGGATTACGCCCAGGGCCTGGCGCCCGTCGGCGTCCGCCGTATTCTGCTGACTGCCTCGGGCGGTCCGTTCCGTGAGATGCCGCTTGCGCAACTGTCGGACGTATCGCCTGAGCAGGCCTGCGCCCACCCCAACTGGTCCATGGGGCGCAAGATATCCGTCGACTCGGCCAGCATGATGAACAAGGGGCTCGAACTGATCGAGGCCTGCTGGCTGTTCGATGCGCGGCCGGCCCAGGTCGAGGTGGTGATTCATCCGCAGAGCGTTATCCACTCCCTGGTGGACTACGTGGATGGCTCGGTACTCGCCCAGCTCGGCAATCCGGACATGCGCACCCCTATCGCCCATGCAATGGCCTGGCCGGAGCGCATCGACTCCGGTGTCTCGCCACTGGACTTGTTCGCCGTGGCCCGTCTGGATTTCCAGGCGCCGGACGAAGAGCGCTTTCCGTGCCTGCGTCTCGCACGACAGGCGGCGGAGGAGGGGGGCAGTGCCCCGGCAATGCTCAATGCAGCCAACGAGGTGGCTGTGGCGGCGTTCCTGGATAGGCGCATCCGCTTCACCGAGATCGCGAGTATCATCGATGAAGTGTTGAACCGCGAAGCGGCGAACGCAGTCGAAACGCTGGATTCCGTACTGTTGGCGGATGCCCGTGCCCGGGCGGCGGCGCAGCAGTGGTTGGTCCGTCAAGGGCGGTAACGGGTGGCCCTGGATGGGCCGCCTGCTCCGGAGGAAACCGATGAGCGCTCTATACATGATTGTTGGCACCCTGATTGCGCTTGGGGTGCTGGTGACCTTCCACGAGTTCGGTCACTTCTGGGTTGCACGGCGGTGCGGGGTCAAGGTCCTGCGCTTCTCCGTGGGTTTCGGCAAGGCCCTGTTCCGCTGGCATGATCGCCACGGCACCGAATTCGTCGTTGCCGCCATTCCCCTGGGCGGTTACGTGAAGATGCTGGACGAGCGCGAGGCAGAAGTGCCCGAAGCGCTGCTCAGCCAATCCTTCAATCGCAAACCCGTTGGGCAACGCATCGCTATCGTGGCTGCCGGCCCGATTGCCAACTTCCTCCTTGCGCTGTTGTTCTTCTGGGTGCTGGCGATGCTTGGCAGCCAGCAGGTGAAACCGGTGATCGGCAACGTCGCACCGGACAGCATTGCCGCACGTGCTGGCCTGGAAGCGGGCGAAGAAATCGTTTCTGTCGATGGCGAGGCTGTCACCGGCTGGTCGCAGGTCAATCTGCAACTGGTGCGCCGTCTGGGTGAAAGCGGCACGCTGCAGGTGAGTGTGCGCGAGTCCGGTGCCTCGACCGAGCAAAGCCATGCGCTGCAGTTGAATGACTGGCTCAAGGGTGTCGATGAGCCTGATCCGATTGGCGCCCTGGGCATCACACCGTGGCGCCCCGCGATTCCGCCGATCCTCGCTGAACTCGACCCGAAGGGTCCGGCGCAGGCCGCTGGCCTCAAGGTCGGTGATCGCCTGCTGGCTCTGGATGGCCAGGCCCTGGATGACTGGCAGCAACTGGTGGAGCGGGTGCGCAAGCGTCCTGCCGAACGCATCACCCTGCGCGTCGAGAGCGAAGGTCAGGTGCGCGATGTCCAGTTGAATCTGGCTTCTCGTGGCGAAGGCGAAGCCCGCAGTGGTTACCTGGGCGCAGGGGTGAAAGGCGTCGAATGGCCGGCGGAAATGCTTCGCGAAGTCAGTTTCGGACCGCTCGATGCCGTTACCGAAGCGATGGCCAGAACCTGGTCCATGAGCCTGCTAACTCTGGATTCCCTAAAGAAAATGTTGCTTGGCGAGCTCTCGGTAAAAAACTTGAGCGGGCCGATAACCATTGCTAAAGTGGCGGGCGCTTCGGCCCAGTCCGGGGTGGGGGACTTCCTGAACTTCCTCGCCTATCTGAGCATAAGCCTGGGGGTTCTCAATCTGTTGCCAATTCCTGTCCTGGACGGGGGGCACCTGCTGTTCTACCTGATCGAACTGGTGCGACGTCGCCCAGTATCGGAGCGGGTGCAGGCTTGGGGGGTACAGATCGGTATCAGTCTGGTCGTGGGTGTGATGTTGCTCGCCCTGGTAAACGATCTGAGCCGTCTGTAATCGAGTCACTGAATTTCGAGTCTGCCGCCTTGTGCGGCAGATTCTTTATTACCGGTTGGAATTAAAAAGGACTTCATGAAACGCCTGCTGCTACCTGCGGTGCTTGCCGCACTCATGATCGCCGAGGTTCACGCCGAGTCCTTCAACATCTCCGACATTCGCGTCAACGGCCTGCAACGGGTTTCCGCTGGCAGCGTATTCGGCGCACTACCGCTCAACGTCGGCGACACCGCGGATGACCGCCGTCTGGTCGAAGCTACCCGCGCACTCTTCAAGACCGGTTTCTTCCAGGACATTCAACTGGGCCGCGATGGCGACGTCCTGGTCATTACCGTAGTCGAGCGCCCGTCGATTTCCAGCATCGAGATCGAGGGCAACAAGGCCATCAGCACCGAAGACCTGCTCAAGGGCCTGAAGCAATCGGGCCTTGCTGAAGGTGAAATCTTCCAGCGTGCGACCCTCGAAGGCGTACGTAACGAACTGCAGCGCCAGTATGTGGCCCAGGGCCGTTACTCCGCCGAGATCGAAGCTGACGTGAACCCGCAGCCGCGCAACCGCGTAGCGCTGAAGATCAAGATCAACGAAGGCTCCGTTGCCGCCATCCAGCACATCAACATCGTCGGCAATACCGTCTTCCCCGATGAAGACCTGATCGACCTGTTCGAGCTGAAGACCACGAACTGGTTGTCCTTCTTCAAGAACGACGACAAGTACGCCCGCGAAAAACTCTCCGGTGACCTGGAGCGTCTGCGTTCCTATTACCTGGACCGCGGCTACATCAACATGGATATCTCCTCCACCCAGGTATCCATCACTCCGGACAAGAAACACGTCTACGTCACCGTCAACGTGGACGAGGGCGAGAAGTACACCGTTCGCGACGTCAAGCTCTCCGGTGACCTGAAGGTTCCCGAGGACGAAGTGAAGAAGCTGCTGCTCGTACAGCAGGGGCAGGTCTTCTCGCGCAAAGTGATGACCACTACGTCCGAACTGATCACCCGTCGCCTGGGTAACGAAGGCTATACCTTCGCCAACGTCAACGGCGTGCCGGAACCCCATGACGAAGACAACACCGTTTCCATCACCTTCGTGGTGGATCCGGGCAAGCGTGCCTACGTCAACCGCATCAACTTCCGTGGTAACACCAAGACCGAAGACGAAGTACTGCGTCGCGAAATGCGCCAGATGGAAGGTGGCTGGGCTTCGACCTACCTCATCGACCAGTCCAAGACTCGTCTGGAACGCCTTGGCTTCTTCAAGGAAGTCAACGTCGAGACCCCGCAGGTGCCCGGCACCGACGACCAGGTCGACGTGAACTACACCGTGGAAGAGCAACCGTCCGGCTCCATCACCGCCAGCGTGGGCTTTGCCCAGAGCGCGGGCCTGATTCTCGGCGGCTCCATCAGCCAGAACAACTTCCTGGGTACCGGTAACAAGGTCAGCATCGGCCTGACGCGTTCCGAATACCAGACCCGCTACAACTTCGGCTTCGTTGACCCCTACTGGACGCCGGACGGCGTGAGCCTGGGCTACAACGCCTTCTACCGCAGCACCGACTACGACGACCTCGATGTGGACGTGTCCAGCTATGCGGTGGACAGCTACGGTGCGGGCGTCAGCATCGGCTACCCGATCAGTGAAATCGGCCGACTCACCTACGGCCTGACCGTGCAGCAGGACAAGATCAACACCGGTATCTACACCGTCGACGAGATCTTCGACTTCATCGAGCAGGAAGGCGACAGCTACCTGAACTTCAAGGGCTCCATCGGCTGGTCCGAATCGACCCTGAACAAAGGCGTGCTGGCCACTCGCGGCCATTCCCAGAGCCTGGTACTGGAAAGCACCATTCCGGGGAGCGATCTGTCGTTCTACAAACTCGACTACCGCGGCCAGCTGTTCACTCCGCTGAGCCAGAGCACCGCACTGCGCTGGCACACCGAACTGGGCTACGGCGACAGCTACGGCTCCACCTCCGAACTGCCGTTCTACGAGCATTACTTCGCGGGCGGCTTCAACTCCGTACGCGGCTTCGAAGACAGCAGCCTGGGCCCACGCAGTACGCCGAGCCAGGGCACCAAGCCGGGCACCGCGTTCGACCCGGACCAGGACCCGCTGCCCTTCGGTGGTAACGTGTTGATCCAGGGCGGTGTCGAACTGCTGTTCCCGATGCCATTCGTCAAGGACCAGCGCCAGTTGCGTACTGTGTTGTTCTGGGATGTGGGTAACGTGTTCGATACCAGTTGCTCGTCCACCGCGACCAACTGCAGCAGCATCAACGCCGGTGACCTGGCCAGCTCCGTGGGTGTGGGTCTGACGTGGATCACAGCGCTGGGGCCGTTGAGCTTCAGTCTGGGCATGCCCGTCAAGAAGCCGGACAATGCCGATACCCAGGTATTCCAGTTCTCCCTGGGCCAGACCTTCTAAGTATTATTTCAAGACAACAGTATGTGTTGCAGGAGTTGCATCGTGCGTAAGTTGACTCAATTCGTTCTGGTTGCCGCTGCCATGCTGGCGACTCCGGCCTTCGCGGAAATGAAGATCGCGGTACTGAACTATCAAATGGCCCTGCTCGAATCCGACGCCGCCAAGAAGTACGCGGTCGACGCCGAGAAGAAATTCGGTCCGCAGCTGAACAAGCTGAAAACCCTGGAGAGCGACGCCAAGCGTATCCAGGACCGTCTGGTGAAAGACGGCGAGAAGATGCAACAAGCCGAGCGCGAGCGCCTGGAGCTCGAGTTCAAGCAGAAGGCTCGTGATTTCCAGTTCCAGTCCAAGGAACTGAACGAAGCCAAGGCCGTTGCCGACCGCGACATGCTCAAGCAACTCAAGCCGAAGCTGGACAAGGCTGTTGAAGATGTCCTGAAGCAAGGCAGCTATGACCTGGTGCTGGAGCGTGGTGCTGTGGTTGACGTCAAGCCTCAGTACGACATCACCCGCCAAGTCATCGAGCGCATGAACCAGCAGCGTTGATGATGACGACTCCGGTCTTCACCCTGGGCCAACTGGCGGCGCGTCTCGGAGCCACCGTGCGTGGTTCCGAGAAAAAGGCAATTACCGGCCTGGCTACCTTGCATGAGGCCGGTCCCGGCCACCTCAGCTTCCTGGCCAATCCGCAGTACCGCAAATTTCTGGCTGACAGTAAGGCCGGAGCGGTATTGCTGACCCCGGCTGACGCCGAGGGCTTTGCCGGCGACGCCTTGGTGGTGCCAAACCCCTACCTGGCCTACGCCGAGCTTTCCCACCTGTTCGATCCGAAGCCCAAGGCCCAGCCAGGCGTCCATCCGACCGCAGTGGTCGCGGCCGATGCCAAGGTGGATCCGAGCGCCAGCATCGGTGCTTATGCAGTGGTCGAGTCCGGCGCGCAGATCGGCGCTGGCGTGACCCTCGGTGCCCACTGCGTAGTAGGTGCCCGCACCGTGATCGGTGAAGGTGGTTGGCTGGCGCCCCGCGTTACCCTCTATCACGACGTCAAGATCGGCAAGCGTGTGGTAATTCAGTCCGGTGCCGTGATCGGCGGCGAGGGCTTCGGCTTCGCCAATGAAAAGGGCGTCTGGCAGAAGATCGCGCAGATCGGCGGCGTGACCCTGGGCGACGACGTGGAAGTGGGGGCCAACACCACCATCGACCGTGGTGCCCTCTCCGACACTCTCATCGGTAATGGGGTGAAGCTGGATAACCAGATCATGATCGCGCACAACGTGCAGGTCGGTGACAACACCGCCATGGCCGGCTGCGTGGGCATTTCCGGCAGCACCAAGATTGGCCGCAACTGCATGATCGCCGGTGGCGTGGGCATGGTTGGCCACATCGAGGTCTGCGACAACGTGTTCGTCACCGGCATGACCATGGTGACTCGCAATATCACCGAGCCGGGTGCCTATTCTTCCGGTACCGCGATGCAGACCGCCGCGGATTGGAAGAAGAGCGCTGCCCGGATCCGCCAGTTGGACGACATGGCGCGTCGTCTGCAGCAACTGGAAAAACGCCTGGCGGCAGTGACCCCGGGCGGGGATGCTTCATCAGAAGCGTGATTCACGCAGCGCCGTGCATCCCCAATCCTCTGAAAAGGCTCCAGGAACATGATGGACATCAACGAGATTCGCGAATATCTGCCGCACCGCTACCCTTTCCTCCTGGTAGATCGGGTGGTGGAGCTGGATGTTGAAGGCAAGCGCATTCGCGCCTACAAGAATGTCAGCATCAACGAGCCCTTCTTCAACGGCCACTTCCCGCAGCATCCGATCATGCCGGGTGTGCTGATCATCGAGGCCATGGCCCAGGCGGCCGGCATCCTTGGCTTCAAGATGCTCGACGTCAAACCTGCGGACGGCACGCTTTACTATTTCGTGGGTTCCGACAAGCTGCGCTTCCGCCAGCCGGTACTGCCGGGTGACCAACTGATCCTCAGCGCGCAGTTCCTCAGCGTCAAACGCGGCATCTGGAAGTTCGACTGCCATGCCAGCGTCGATGGCAAGGAAGTATGCTCGGCCGAGATCATCTGTGCGGAACGCAAACTATGAGTTTGATTGACCCTCGCGCCATTATCGATCCGGCAGCCAAGCTGGCGGATGGAGTTCAGGTCGGCCCCTGGTCGATCATTGGACCCGATGTGGAAATCGGCGAGGGGACCGTGGTCGGACCGCATGTGGTCATCAAGGGACCGACCCGTATTGGCAAGCACAATCGCATCTACCAGTTCTCTTCGGTGGGTGAAGATACGCCTGACCTGAAGTACAAGGGTGAACCCACCCGTCTGGTGATCGGTGACCACAATGTGATCCGCGAAGGCGTGACCATCCATCGTGGCACCGTGCAGGACCGCTCCGAGACCACCATCGGCGACCACAACCTGCTGATGGCCTACGTGCATATCGGTCACGACAGCGTGATCGCCAATCATTGCATCCTCGTGAACAACACGGCGCTGGCCGGCCACGTGCATGTGGACGATTGGGCGATCCTCTCCGGCTATACCCTGGTTCACCAGTTCTGCCGAATCGGCGCCCACAGCTTCTCCGGCATGGGCACGGCCATCGGCAAGGACGTTCCGGCATACGTCACGGTCTTCGGCAACCCGGCCGAGGCCCGCAGCATGAACTTCGAAGGCATGCGCCGTCGTGGCTTCAGTGCAGAAGCCATCGCTGCCCTGCGCCGTGCCTACAAGGTGGTTTATCGCCAGGGTTTGACCGTGGAACAGGCGCTGGCCGAGCTGGCCGAGTCCTCCGCACAATTCCCGGAAGTGGCTGTTTTCCGCGATTCCATCCAGTCCTCGACCCGCGGCATTACTCGCTGACCACATGAATCGTCCATTGCGCATCGCGCTGGTTGCCGGCGAGGCGTCCGGCGATATCCTCGGCTCCACCCTGATGCACGCGCTCAAGGCGCGCCACCCCGATGCCCAGTTCATTGGCGTTGGTGGCCCGCGCATGCAGGCGGAAGGGCTGAAATCCTATTTCCCCATGGAACGCCTGGCAGTCATGGGCCTGGTGGAAGTGCTCGGGCGCCTGCCCGAACTGCTGGCGCGTCGCCGGCGGCTCATCCAGACCCTGATCGACGAGCGTCCCGATGTTTTCATTGGCATCGATGCGCCTGATTTCACCCTTGGCGTCGAGCTCAAGCTTCGTCGTGCCGGTATCAAGACCGTGCATTACGTCAGCCCTTCGGTCTGGGCATGGCGGCAGAAGCGCGTACTGAAGATCCGCGAAGGCTGCGATCTGATGCTCACGCTCTTCCCCTTCGAAGCGCGTTTCTACGAAGAGAAGGGTGTCCCGGTCCGATTCGTGGGCCATCCGCTGGCCGATGCCATCCCGCTGGAGGCCGACCGTGCCGCTGCGCGCGTGGCGCTGGACTTGCCTGAGGACGCACCTGTGGTAGCGCTGCTGCCCGGTAGTCGCGGTGGGGAAGTCGGCAAGCTGGGAGCGTTGTTCCTCGATGCTGCAGAGCGCCTGCGTTCGATTCGTCCCGGTATCCGCTTCGTCCTGCCTTGTGCCAGCCCCGAGCGGCGGATTCAGATCGAGGCGATGCTCGCCGGTCGCGACCTGCCGTTGAAGTTGCTCGACGGCCGTTCCCATGAGGCGCTCGCCGCTTGCGATGCAGTACTGATCGCATCCGGCACGGCTACCCTGGAAGCGCTGCTGTACAAGCGTCCGATGGTCGTGGCCTACAAGGTGGCGCCGCTGACCTATCGGATTCTCAAGCGCCTGGTGAAAAGTCCCTACGTGTCCTTGCCCAACCTGCTGGCCCAGCGCCTGCTGGTGCCTGAACTGCTGCAGGACGCCGCCACGCCTGAGGCGCTGGCCCAGGCCATTTCGCCGTTGCTCGAAGACGGCGAGATACAGACTCATGGCTTCGATGTCATTCATCGCGCCCTGCGCCAGGACGCCTCGCGTGAGGCGGCCGATGCCATCCTGCAACTGATTGGAGTGTCTTGATGCAACTCGGCCTGGATTTCAGCCTGGTGGAAGAGTTGGTGGCCGGCGTCGACGAAGTCGGCCGTGGCCCGCTCTGTGGTCCGGTGGTGACCGCCGCCGTGATCCTCGACCCGGCACGGCCGATCCTCGGCCTGAACGATTCGAAGAAGCTTTCCGAAGCCCGTCGCGATGCACTGTTCGACGAGATACGCGAAAAGGCCCTGGCCTGGTGCATCGCGCGCGCCGAGGTGGAAGAGATCGACCAGCTGAATATCCTTCACGCCACCATGCTGGCCATGCAGCGCGCTGTTGAGGGGCTCAGCGTGACGCCGAAGCTGGCCCTGATCGACGGCAACCGTTGTCCCAAGCTGAAGGTCCCCAGCGCTCCGGTCGTCAAGGGTGATAGCCAGGTTCCGGCCATCGCCGCCGCCTCCATCCTGGCCAAGGTCAGCCGCGACCGTGAAATGGCCGAACTGGACGCAATCTACCCGGGCTACGGCATCGCCGGCCACAAGGGCTACCCAACGGCAGTTCACCTGGAAGCCTTGCGTCGACTGGGTCCGACGCTGATCCATCGCCGCTCTTTCGGCCCGGTTCGAGAGCTGATCGAGGGTGCCTTCTGAGGCCCGCCATTGCGCCTATCCGCGACCTTGCCCCAAGCCTGTAGCTTTGTCCGAGGGCCCGGTACAATCCGGGCCTTGTCGTTTTCGCGTTTTGCATAGGACTTCCATGACCGCTTCCTTCGTCCATCTGCGTCTGCATTCCGAATACTCCCTGGTAGACGGCCTGGTACGGGTCAAGCCGCTGGTAAAGGCAGTGGCGGGAGCGGGTATGCCGGCGGTGGCGATCACCGATCAGAGCAACATGTGCTCGCTGGTGAAGTTCTACAAGACCGCCATGGGCGGCGGGATCAAGCCCATCTGCGGCGCGGACATCTGGCTGGCGAGTCCCTTCGAGGATGGTCCCCTGAGCCGCATGACCCTGCTGGCGATGAACGCCAAGGGGTACCGCAACCTCACTGAACTGATTTCCCGCGGCTGGTCTGACGGCCAGAGCAATGGCCTGGTGATCATCCAGCGCGACTGGGTAAAAGAGGCTGCCGAAGGCCTGATCGCCCTGTCCGGTGCCAAAGAGGGCGAGATCGGCATGGCCCTCCTCAACAATGACCCGGCGAGCGCCGAGGCCATGTTGGCCGAGTGGCAGGGCGTTTTCCCCGACCGCTTCTACCTGGAGCTGCAGCGTACTTCCCGCGTCAACGACGAGGAGCACGTACATGCCGCCGTTGCCCTCGCCGCCCGTTGCGGTGCGCCGCTGGTGGCCACCAATGACGTGCGCTTCATCAAGGCCGGCGATTTCGAGGCCCACGAAACCCGTGTCTGCATCGGCGAGGGCCGCGTTCTCGATGACCCGCGCCGTCCGCGCAACTACTCCGACCAGCAGTACCTCAAGTCGCCCGAGGAAATGGCCGAGCTGTTCGCCGACATCCCCGAGGCGCTGGAAAACACCGTCGAGATCGCCAAGCGCTGCAACATCGAAGTGCAGCTGGGCAAGCACTTCCTGCCGGACTTCCCCACGCCCAACGGCATGGGCATCGGCGACTACCTGCGGCATGCCTCCTATGAAGGGCTGGAAGAACGCCTGCTGGTGCTCTGGCCGAAGGAAACCACGCCTGATTACGAAGAGAAACGCCAGCTCTACATCGATCGCCTGGAATTCGAACTGGGCACCATCATCCAGATGGGCTTCCCCGGCTACTTCCTGATCGTTGCGGACTTCATCCAGTGGGCCAAGAACAACGGTGTGCCGGTGGGGCCGGGTCGGGGCTCGGGTGCGGGCAGCCTGGTGGCCTATGTGCTGAAGATCACCGACCTCGACCCGCTGGCCTACGACCTGCTGTTCGAGCGCTTCCTCAACCCCGAGCGGGTATCCATGCCCGACTTCGACGTCGACTTCTGCATGGACGGCCGCGACCGCGTGATCGACTACGTGGCCGACAAGTACGGACGCAACGCGGTCAGCCAGATCATCACCTTCGGCTCCATGGCGGCCAAGGCGGTGGTGCGCGACGTGGCGCGGGTGCAGGGCAAGTCCTACGGCTTGGCCGATCGCCTGTCCAAGATGATCCCCTTCGAAGTCGGCATGACCCTGGAGGCAGCGTTCAACCAGGAAGA
Organism: Pseudomonas sp. BN414; assembly: GCF_029871275.1. Lineage (NCBI taxonomy): Bacteria > Pseudomonadati > Pseudomonadota > Gammaproteobacteria > Pseudomonadales > Pseudomonadaceae > Pseudomonas > Pseudomonas sp. BN414. Next base: position 198,560 of record NZ_SSOL01000065.1, on the reverse strand, counting down.
AGTGCTGCGGGACTTCCTCAAGGTGGACGAAGAAGCCCAGGAGATCTGGGACATGGCCCTCAAGCTGGAAGGCATCACCCGAGGTACCGGCAAGCATGCCGGCGGTGTGGTTATCGCGCCGACCAAACTCACCGACTTCTCCCCGATCGCCTGTGATGAAGAGGGCGCCGGCCTGGTGACCCAGTTCGACAAGGACGACGTGGAAGCCGCCGGCCTGGTGAAGTTCGACTTCCTCGGCCTGCGTACCCTGACGATCATCAAGTGGGCCATGGAGATGATCAACCGGGAGCAGGAGAAGCTGGGCAAGCCCCTGGTTGATATCGACCGCATCCCGCTGGACGACAAGAAAACCTACGACATGCTGCAGAAGGCGGAGACCACCGCGGTCTTCCAGCTTGAATCGCGCGGCATGAAGGAGCTGATCAAGAAGCTCAAGCCCGACTGCCTGGAAGACATGATCGCCCTGGTGGCGCTGTTCCGACCGGGTCCGCTGCAGTCCGGCATGGTGGATGACTTCATCAACCGCAAGCACGGCCGTGCCGAGCTCTCCTATCCGCACCCCGACTACCAGTACGCGGGCCTCGAACCGGTCCTCAAGCCCACCTACGGCATCATCCTGTATCAGGAGCAGGTGATGCAGATCGCCCAGGTGATGGCGGGATACACCCTCGGCGGTGCAGACATGCTGCGCCGCGCGATGGGCAAGAAGAAGCCCGAGGAAATGGCCAAGCAGCGTGGCGGCTTCATCGAAGGTTGCTCCAGCAATGGAATCGACCCCACCCTCTCGGGCAACATTTTCGACCTGGTGGAAAAGTTCGCCGGCTACGGCTTCAACAAATCCCACTCGGCCGCCTATGGCTGGGTTTCCTACCAGACCGCCTGGCTCAAGGCACATTTCCCGGCACCCTTCATGGCCGCGGTACTCACTGCGGATATGCACAACACCGACAAGGTGGTGACGCTGATCGAAGAATGCCGGCACATGAAGCTGCGCATCGTCGCCCCCGACGTGAACAACTCCGAGTATCGCTTCACCGTCGACAATGACGGCCAGATCGTCTACGGCCTGGGCGCCATCAAGGGCGTGGGCGAGGGCCCGGTGGAGGCGATTACGGAATGCCGCGCCGAAGGCGGTCCGTTCAAGGACCTGTTCGACTTCTGCAACCGCGTCGACCTCAAACGCATCAACAAGCGCACCCTGGAAGCCCTGATTCGCGGCGGTGCCCTCGATCGTCTCGGTCCGTTCTTCAGCAACGAACCCAAGGCCTATCAGGCTGGCATCGACCGCAACCGCGCGGTGTTGCTGACAGCCATGGAGGAAGCCATCCAGGCGGCGGAGCAGACCGCGCGTAGCCATGACAGTGGCCATATGGACCTCTTCGGCGGGGTGTTCGCCGAGCCTGAGGCCGATATGTACGCCAACCACCGCAATGCCAAGGAGCTGTCCCTCAAGGAGCGCCTGAAGGGCGAGAAGGAAACCCTGGGGCTGTACCTCACCGGTCACCCGATCGACGAGTACGAAGGCGAGATCCGCCGCTTCGCCCGCCAGCGCATCGTCGAGCTCAAGCCTGCGCGTGACACCCAGATCATCGCCGGCCTGATCGTCAACCTGCGGGTAATGAAGAACAAGAAGGGCGACAAGATGGGCTTCATCACCCTCGACGATCGCTCCGGTCGCATCGAAGCCTCGCTCTTCGCCGATGCCTTCAACGTTGCCCAGGGCCTGCTGCAGACCGACGCCCTGGTAGTGGTGGAAGGGGAGGTCAGCCATGACGACTTCTCCGGCGGCCTGCGCTTGCGCGCCAAGCGTGTGCTGAGCTTGGAAGAGGCGCGCACCGGCCTGGCTGAGAGCTTGCGCATGAAAGTGGATTTCAGCGCCTTGCAAGGCGATCGTTTGCGCTGGCTGGCCGAGCTTTGCGGTCGCCATCGCGGCTCCTGCCCGCTGACCCTGGACTACAGCGGCAATGACGCGAAGGCCGTGCTGCAGTTCGGCGACAACTGGCGAATCGCACCGGCTGACGCTTTGATTCAGGCATTGCGTGACCAGTTCGGGCGCGACAACGTCTTCCTGCACTACCGCTGATGCGAACGTGACTGCACGCTCGCAGCGGCCCGATTTCGATTTGATCTCGACCCGAACGCGCCCGATCCCTTAAGGTAGGGCGCCAAATGGAACCAGCCGCCTGGCCCCAAGCGCACGACGGAAGCCTATGAACCCGAACTTTCTGGATTTCGAACAGCCCATCGCCGATCTGCAAGCCAAGATCGAGGAGCTGCGTCTGGTCGGTAACGACAACGCCCTGAACATCACCGACGAGATTTCCCGTCTGCAGGAGAAGAGCAGCGCGCTCACCGAAAGCATATTCGGCAATCTCACCAGCTGGCAGATCGCCCAGCTGGCGCGCCATCCGCGTCGGCCTTACACCCTCGATTACATCGAGCACATCTTCACCGAGTTCGACGAACTGCACGGCGATCGTCATTTCTCCGACGACGCCGCTATCGTTGGCGGGGTTGCCCGTCTGAACGACGAGCCGGTCATGGTCATCGGCCACCAGAAGGGCCGTGAGGTGCGCGAGAAGGTACGCCGCAACTTCGGCATGCCGCGCCCCGAGGGTTACCGCAAGGCCTGCCGCCTGATGGAAATGGCCGAGCGTTTCAAGATGCCGATCCTGACCTTCATCGACACCCCCGGCGCCTACCCGGGTATCGATGCCGAGGAGCGCGGCCAGAGCGAAGCCATCGCCTGGAACCTGCGTGTCATGTCCCGTCTGAAGACCCCGATCATCGCCACTGTGATTGGTGAGGGTGGTTCCGGTGGCGCGTTGGCCATTGGTGTCTGCGACCGCCTGAACATGCTGCAGTACTCCACCTACTCGGTGATTTCACCCGAAGGCTGTGCATCCATCCTGTGGAAAACCGCCGAGAAGGCTCCGGATGCGGCCGAGGCCATGGGCATCACCGCTGAGCGCCTGAAAGGCCTGGGCATTGTGGACAAGGTGATTGCCGAGCCTCTGGGCGGCGCCCACCGTGACCCGGCCACCGCTGCCGAGTCGATCCGCAAGGAGCTCTCCGAGCAACTGAAGACCCTGCAGAAGCTCAACAACGAGGATCTGCTGGCGCGTCGTTACGATCGCCTGATGAGCTACGGCGTAGCCTGATCCCGCTTCCGGCTGTAAAGATCGGGCCCCGGCTTTATGCTTGGGGCCCGATTTCGTTTCGAGCAGCCCATGTCCCTTGAGTCCCGCCTCCTGACTGCCCTGGCCCCCTGGCGCCATGCGCCGGCTTGGCACGTCGCCTTCTCTGGCGGGCTCGATTCCACCGTCCTGCTGCATGTGTTGGCGCGTCTCGCGCTTCGCGAAGCCCTGCCGCCGCTATCGGCCATTCATGTACATCACGGCTTGCAGGCCGCAGCCGATGCCTGGCCGGAACATTGCCAAGGTGTCTGCGAGGCATTGGGCGTGCCGCTCAAAGTGCTGCGTGTGACTGTCGATACCGGGCCAAGCCTGGAGCGTGCGGCGCGGGATGCGCGCTATGCCGCATTCGTGGGCGAGCTGCGAGCGGGGGAGGTGCTCCTCAGCGCCCAACATCGGGATGACCAGGCGGAAACGCTGCTTTTCCGACAATTGCGAGGTGCCGGTGTGCGTGGGCTGGCGGGTATGCCGCAAGTCCGGCCCCTCGGCTTGGGCAGCCTGGTCAGGCCGCTGCTGCAGGCGTCCCGCGCCGAACTGGAAGCCTATGCCCGCGCCGAAGGGATCGACTGGGTGGAAGACCCGAGCAATTCGGATACTTCGCTTGCGCGCAATTTTCTCCGCCACGATGTGTTGCCTGTGTTGTTGTCTCGTTGGCCGAAGGCGACGGAAAGTCTGGCCCGCAGCGCAGAGCACATGGCTGAGGCGGAAGGGCTACTGGGCGAGCTGGCCCAGACCGACCTGCAGCACGCCCAGGCTGGCAGCGATTTCCCCTGGCTGCCGCTGCCGTCCCTCGATCTGAGAGTGCTGGCGTCGTTGTCGCCGCCGCGACAGCGCAATGCCCTGCGTTACTGGCTGGCGAGGTTCACGCCGCTACCGGACAGCAGCCATTGGGCAGGGTGGGAAGACCTGCGCGATGCGGCCGCCGATACGACGCCGATCTGGCGTCTTGCCAGGGGTGAGCTGCACCGTGCCGACGGACGGTTGTGGTGGCTGTCCGGGGATTGGCTCGCGGTGCCGGAGAGCGATCTTCCCTGGCCCGATCCGGCTTTGCCGCTCGAACTGCCGGGCAATGGCGAGCTGAGTCTGTTGGGGGCGCCACCGGCCGGCAGGCTCGAAGTTCGCTATCGGCGGGGAGGTGAGGTACTGGAACTGGCGGGGCGAGGGCGTCGCGACCTCAAGCGCTTGCTCAACGAATCTCGCCTGCCTGCTTTTATTCGCGGCCGATTGCCGCTGCTGTTCGTCGATGGTGAGCTGGTGGCCGTCGCCAACCTTCCGGAGCTGGACAGTCGGGGAGCGGGTAGTGGGCAGCTGCGCTGGTCGCCACCGACGAGTGACCAAGGTTTGAGCTGGTAGGGTCTTTCCGGTAGACTACGCTCCCGTCTTACATAGCTTTCGCTGATTCCTTCGGAATCGGCGGTAGTTGCTTTTGAAGCAGCGCCCAGTTGCGCTCAATGGTTGAAGGCCATAGCCCTTCATCGCTTTCCCCGGCGGCATTCCGCCTAAACGCAGACTTCTAGGGTTTTTCATGACGCGCTACATCTTCGTCACGGGTGGTGTTGTTTCTTCTTTGGGGAAAGGCATCGCCTCGGCATCCTTGGCCGCCATTCTGGAAGCGCGGGGACTGAAGGTCACCATGCTCAAGCTCGACCCGTACATCAACGTGGACCCGGGTACCATGAGCCCCTTCCAGCACGGTGAAGTCTTCGTGACCGAGGACGGCGCCGAGACCGATCTCGATCTGGGTCACTACGAGCGCTTCGTGAGCACCACGATGACCCAGAACAACAACTTCACCACCGGCCGCGTTTACGCCGATGTGCTGCGCAAGGAGCGCCGTGGTGACTACCTGGGTGCCACCATCCAGGTGATCCCCCACATCACCGACGAGATCAAGCACCGCATCATCAAGGGTGCCGCAGGCGCCGACGTGGCCCTGGTTGAAATCGGCGGCACCGTGGGTGACATCGAGTCCCAGCCCTTCCTCGAAGCCATTCGCCAGCTGCGCGTGGAAGTAGGCGCCAAGCGCGCCATGCTGATGCACCTGACCCTGGTCCCCTACATCGCCACTGCTGGCGAGACCAAGACCAAGCCGACCCAGCACTCCGTGAAGGAGCTGCGCTCCATCGGCCTGCAGCCTGATGTGCTGGTCTGCCGTTCCGATCATGACGTCGACCTGTCCTCCCGTCGCAAGATTGCTCTGTTCACCAACGTGGAAGAGCGCGCGGTGATCTCCCTGCAGGACGTGGACACCATCTACAAGATCCCGTCCGTACTGCACGCCCAGGGCCTGGACGATTTCGTCGTCGAGCGCTTCGGCCTGCAATGCGGCAGTGCCGACCTCTCCGAGTGGGACCGCGTGGTGGATGCCAAGCTGAACCCCGAGAAGGAAGTCACCATCGCCATGGTCGGCAAGTACATGGAGCTGCTGGACGCGTACAAGTCGCTGATCGAAGCGATGAGCCACGCTGGCATCCAGAGCCGCACCAAGGTGAACCTGCGCTACATCGATTCCGAAGACATCGAGACTCAGGGCACCGCTCTGCTCGAAGGCGTCGACGCCATCCTCGTTCCGGGCGGCTTCGGTCTGCGTGGCGTGGAAGGCAAGATTTCCACTGTGCGCTTCGCCCGCGAGAACAAGATTCCCTACCTGGGCATCTGCCTCGGCATGCAGGTTGCGGTCATCGAATACGCCCGCAACGTACTGGGCTGGACCGACGCCAACTCCACCGAGTTCGACAAGTCCAGCGGCCATCCGGTCGTGGGCCTGATCACCGAGTGGGAAGACGCCACCGGCGCCACCGAAATCCGTACCGAAGCCTCTGACCTCGGCGGCACCATGCGCCTCGGCGCCCAGGCTTGCCAGCTGGAAAACGGCTCCCAGGTACACGATTGCTATGGCAAGGACGAGATCGTCGAACGCCATCGCCATCGCTACGAAGTGAACAACAACCTGCTGCCGCAATTGCGGGAAGCCGGCTTGAAGGTCACCGGTCGCTCTGGCGACGGTGCCCTGGTCGAAGTGGTCGAGGCTCCGGATCATCCGTGGTTCGTCGCCTGCCAGTTCCACCCGGAATTCACTTCCACGCCGCGTTATGGTCACCCGCTGTTCAGCGGCTTCGTCAACGCCGCCCTGGCGCAGAAAGCGAAGAAGGCCTGACCCATGGCGCAGAAGATCGTCCGCGTCGGCAACATCGAGATCGCCAACGACAAGCCCTTCGTGCTGTTCGGCGGCATGAACGTGCTGGAGTCCCGTGACCTCGCCCTGAAGGTCTGCGAGGAATACGTCAAGGTGACCGAGAAGCTCGGTATCCCCTACGTGTTCAAGGCCAGCTTCGACAAGGCCAACCGCTCCTCGATCAACTCCTTCCGTGGCCCGGGCCTGGAAGAGGGCATGAAGATCTTCGAGGAAGTGAAGAAGACCTTCGGTGTCCCGGTGATCACCGACGTCCATGAGCCCTATCAGGCGGCTCCGGTGGCCGAGGTCTGCGACATCATCCAGTTGCCGGCCTTCCTGTCGCGCCAGACCGACCTCGTGGTCGCCATGACCAAGACGGGCGCGGTAATCAACATCAAGAAGGCCCAGTTCCTCGCGCCCCAGGAGATGAAGCACATCCTCACCAAGTGTGAGGAAGCCGGCAACGATCGCCTGATCCTCTGCGAGCGCGGTTCGTCCTTCGGTTACAACAACCTGGTCGTGGACATGCTCGGCTTCGGCATCATGAAGCAGTTCGAGTACCCGGTTTTCTTCGACGTCACCCACGCCCTGCAAATGCCGGGCGGCCGTGCCGACTCCGCTGGCGGCCGTCGGGCCCAGGTCACCGACCTGGCCAAGGCCGGCATGAGCCAGGGCCTGGCGGGTCTTTTCCTCGAGGCGCATCCGGACCCGGACAACGCCAAGTGCGATGGCCCCTGCGCCTTGCGCCTGAACAAACTCGAGCCCTTCCTGTCCCAGCTCAAGCAGCTGGACGACCTGGTCAAGAGTTTTCCGCCGATCGAGACTGCCTGAACCGGCCGATCTCCGGTAAAGTGCCGCGTGGGCACAAACTGACCGATCGGTCAGGACATTCGCCGGGTCAGCCGACCCCGAGGCCCGGCGAATCGCCTCACTTTCTGCTGAGCGTTTTCGTCAACTTTTGGAGTGCTAACAACAATGGCAAAGATCGTCGACATCAAGGGCCGCGAGGTTCTGGACTCCCGTGGCAACCCCACCGTGGAAGCCGATGTGATCCTCGAGAACGGCATCATCGGCAGCGCTTGCGCGCCGTCCGGTGCTTCCACCGGTTCCCGCGAGGCACTGGAACTGCGTGATGGCGACAAGAGCCGTTACCTGGGCAAGGGCGTTCTGAAGGCCGTGGGCAACATCAACGGCCCGATCCGCGACCTGCTGCTGGGCAAGGACGCTGCTGACCAGAAAGGCCTGGACCGCGCCATGATCGAACTGGACGGTACCGAGAACAAAGGCAAGCTGGGCGCCAACGCCATCCTCGCCGTGTCCCTGGCTGCCGCCAAGGCCGCTGCCCAGGCCAAGGGCGTACCGCTCTATGCCCACATCGCCGACCTGAACGGCACCCCCGGCCAGTACTCCATGCCGGTACCGATGATGAACATCATCAACGGTGGCGAGCACGCCGATAACAACGTCGACATCCAGGAGTTCATGGTTCAGCCGGTTGGCGCCAAGAACTTCGCCGACGCCCTGCGCATGGGCGCCGAGATCTTCCACCACCTGAAAGCCGTGCTGAAGGCCCGTGGCCTGAACACCGCCGTAGGTGACGAGGGTGGTTTCGCCCCGAACCTGGCCTCCAACGAAGACGCCCTGGCCGCCATCGCCGAAGCCGTTGCCAACGCCGGCTACAAGCTGGGCACCGACGTGACCCTGGCCCTGGACTGCGCTTCCAGCGAATTCTTCAAGGACGGCAAGTACGACCTGGCCGGTGAAGGCAAGGTGTTCGACGCTGCCGGTTTCGCTGACTACCTGGCCGGCCTGACCCAGCGTTACCCGATCATCTCCATCGAAGACGGCATGGACGAGTCCGACTGGGCTGGCTGGAAAGGCCTGACTGACAAGATCGGTGCCAAGGTTCAACTGGTCGGTGACGACCTGTTCGTAACCAACACCAAGATCCTCAAGGAAGGCATCGAGAAGAGCATCGGTAACTCGATCCTGATCAAGTTCAACCAGATCGGCTCCCTGACCGAAACTCTGGAAGCCATCCAGATGGCCAAGGCTGCCGGTTACACCGCGGTGATCTCCCACCGTTCCGGCGAGACCGAAGACAGCACCATCGCCGACCTGGCCGTAGGCACCGCCGCCGGTCAGATCAAGACCGGTTCCCTGTGCCGTTCCGACCGCGTGTCCAAGTACAACCAGCTGCTGCGCATCGAAGAGCAACTGGGTGAGAAGGCTCCGTACCGTGGCCGTGCGGAATTCCGCGGCTAAGAGACTGGCTACGATCGGCTGCGCGTCGGAATAACTGCGTTGAGAATGGCTTCGGACTGCTCATTTACAGCTCGTAAACTCCGCGTCCTCAGCCATTCTCGCCTTGTTCTTCTCTAGCTCGCTCGATCGTGAGCAAGTCTCAGCGATGCCATGTTGAAATCAGGCGCTGAATGCATCTTTACTTCATGTAAACTTCGCAGCCTCACCTGATTTCTCCTGGCCGGTCGTCTCCCGCCGCACGGCAGCGACGTAATCCGTTCAGGAATGGTAAAAGGGCAGCGCAAGCTGCCCTTTTCGCATGGATACTCCCTGGCAAAATGACTCGCCCTAACACTTACTGGTTGTTCGTTGTCCTGATCCTGATGCTGGCTGGCCTGCAGTATCGCCTCTGGGTGGGCGACGGGAGCCTGGCTCAGGTCCAGGATCTCCAGCACCAGATTGCCGAGCAGAAAGGCGAGAACGAGCGCCTGCTGGAGCGCAACCGCATCCTCGAAGCGGAAGTGATGGAGCTGAAAAAAGGTATGGAGACCGTCGAAGAGCGTGCCCGTCACGAACTGGGCATGGTCAAGGAAGGCGAAACCCTCTTCCAGATTTCCGAATGAACCAGGCTGACATTCCCTTCTTCTGGGCGGTGATTCCTGCCGCCGGTGTCGGTGCCCGTATGCGCGCCGACCGTCCCAAGCAGTATCTCGAACTCGCCGGGCGAACCATCCTCGAGCACAGCCTCGATTGCTTCCTCGATCATCCGCAGCTCAAAGGACTGGTAGTCAGCCTGTCAGTCGATGACCCGTACTGGCCGGCGCTTTCCTGCGCCACGGATGAGCGCATCATCCGTGCCGACGGCGGCAAGGAGCGTTCGGATTCGGTGCTCAGTGCCCTGTTGCGACTGGCCGAGCACGGAGCCCGAGCCCATGACTGGGTGCTGGTGCATGATGCGGCACGGCCGAACCTGTCGCGCTACGACCTCGACCTGCTGCTGGCCGAGTTGGCGGACGACCCGGTAGGTGGTCTGCTCGCCGTGCCGGCAAGGGATACCTTGAAGCGTGCCAGCGCCGATGGCCGGGTGGCGGAAACCGTGGATCGCAGCCTGATCTGGCAGGCCTATACGCCTCAGATGTTCCGCTTCGGCGCCCTGCACCGCGCGCTGGCCGACGCCCTGGTAGCAGGCGTAGCCATCACCGATGAAGCCTCCGCCATGGAGTGGGCCGGCAACGCACCCCGGCTAATCGAAGGGCGCGCCGACAACCTCAAGATCACCCGTCCCGAAGATCTCGACTGGCTGCGTCAGCGCTGGTCGACGCGCGTCTGATCCAGCGCATATTCCGGCCTTTCGGCCAGCCCGGTCTTCAATAGGTCCACCAATTGCCGCACCTTCGGCGATAGGTGCCGCTGCTGTGGATAAAGTGCCCAGACCGCTGTGTTCGGTGGACGGTGCTGTTCCAGTAGAGACACCAGCGCGCCGCTGCGCAGGTGCTCCAGCACGTAGTAGTCGGGCAACTGGCACAGGCCGAATCCCCGCAGCGCGGCGCTCAGCACGGCCTGCCCGCTGTTGCAGCGCCAGTTGCCCTGGACCCGCACCGCATGCTCGCGCCCTTGCTGGAGGAAATCCCAATGATCCGCGCTGCCGATCAGGCAGTTGTGCCGCGCCAGCTCGGAAAGACTGTGTGGGCGACCGTAACGCTCCAGATAGGACGGCGCTGCGCAGAGGTACATGACCCGTGGCGCCAGGCGCGTCGCCACCAGTCGCGAATCCTGCAAGCGGCCGAGGCGTATCGCCAGGTCGAGGCCTTCGTGCACCAGGTCCAGGGTGCGATTGCTCAGCTCGATGTCCACGCGCAACTGTGGATGGCGCGCCATGAACTCGTTGACCAGCGGCACGATGAAACGCTCGCCGTAGGCTACCGCACAGGTCATGCGCAGCAGGCCCTTGGGTTCGCTGGTGAGGTCGCTGACCGCTCGAAGGGCCTCTTCGCGAGCATCCATGAGGCGTTGGCAGTGCTGCAGGAAGGTCTGCCCGGCCTCGGTCAAGGCCACCTTGCGGGTGCTTCGATAGAACAGTCGCGTCTGCAGGCGTTCTTCGAGTCGGGCGATCTGTCGGCTGACATGGGATGAAGAGATACCCAGGCGTTCCGCCGCAGCCGTGAACTGACCTGTTTCGGCAACCGCGACAAACTCGTCGAGGCCTTCCCATCGACTCATTGATTATCCCTCCACAGCAATAACGTTTTGCTTTGTGACGGATTATTTACCATTAGCGCCTCAACTACACTTCTTCGCCATTTCAATCAGCTGGAGAATGACCATGATCAAGTCCCGTGCCGCTGTGGCCTTTGCGCCCAACCAGCCGCTGCAGATCGTCGAAGTCGACGTGGCGCCGCCCAAGGCCGGCGAAGTCCTGGTGCGGATCGTGGCCACCGGCGTCTGCCACACCGATGCCTACACCCTGTCCGGCGCCGACTCCGAAGGCGTGTTCCCGTGCATCCTTGGTCATGAAGGTGGCGGCATCGTCGAAGCGGTGGGCGAGGGCGTTACCTCGTTGGCGGTGGGCGATCACGTCATCCCGCTCTACACAGCCGAATGCCGCGAGTGCAAATTCTGCAAATCGGGCAAGACCAACCTCTGCCAGAAAGTGCGCGCTACCCAGGGCAAGGGCCTGATGCCGGACGGCACGTCCCGTTTCAGCTACAACGGTCAGCCGATCTATCACTACATGGGTTGCTCGACGTTCTCCGAGTACACCGTCCTGCCGGAAATTTCCCTGGCGAAGATTCCCAAGGAAGCGCCGCTGGAGAAGGTCTGCCTGCTGGGTTGCGGCGTGACCACCGGCATCGGTGCCGTGCTCAACACCGCCAAGGTGGAAGAGGGCGCTACCGTCGCGATCTTCGGCCTGGGCGGTATCGGTCTCGCCGCAATCATTGGTGCGAAGATGGCCAAGGCGTCGCGCATCATCGCCATCGACATCAATCCGGAGAAGTTCGACGTGGCCCGTGAGCTGGGCGCCACCGACTTCGTCAATCCGAAGGAACACAGCAAGCCGATCCAGGACGTCATCGTCGAGCTGACCGATGGCGGCGTCGACTACAGCTTCGAGTGCGTCGGCAACGTCGATTTGATGCGCGCTGCGCTTGAGTGCTGCCACAAGGGTTGGGGCGAGTCCGTGATCATTGGCGTGGCGCCGGCTGGCACCGAGATCAAGACCCGTCCGTTCCAGCTGGTGACTGGCCGCGTCTGGCGTGGTTCGGCTTTCGGCGGCGTGAAAGGCCGTACCGAACTGCCGAGCTACGTGGAGAAGGCGCAGAAGGGTGAGATTCCGCTGGACACCTTCATCACTCACACCATGGGGCTGGACGATATCAACAAGGCCTTCGACCTGATGCACGAAGGCAAGAGCATCCGCTCGGTCGTCCACTACTAATCCGGCAGACAGCCCGAGGCGGCGAGGTATTCCGCTTCGGGCATTTGGCTTCCACGGAGATCGCTCCATGACGCTTGAGATCGTTTCCAGCAACAAGAGCTTCGGCGGCTGGCACAAGCGCTACCGTCATCGCTCCACCAGCCTCAACTGCGAGATGGTGTTCGCGGTCTACCTGCCGCCCCAGGCGGAGCAGGGTGGAAAGTTGCCGGTGCTCTATTGGCTCTCGGGCCTGACCTGCACCGATGAAAACTTCATGCAAAAGGCTGGCGCGCAACGCCTGGCCTCGGAGCTGGGGTTGATCATTGTCGCACCGGACACCAGTCCGCGCGGCGCGGATGTGCCCGGTGACCCGGACAACGCCTGGGATTTCGGGCTAGGCGCCGGCTTCTACCTGAATGCCAGCCAGGAGCCCTATGCACGCCACTACCGCATGCATGACTACGTGGTGCACGAGTTGCCCGCGCTGATCGAGGCCAACTTCCCGGTGTCCGGGAAACGCGGGATCAGCGGCCACTCCATGGGAGGGCACGGTGCCTTGGTTTGCGCGCTGCGCAATCCGGGGCGTTATCAGTCGCTGTCGGCGTTCGCCCCCATCAGCAATCCCATGGCGTGCCCTTGGGGCGAAAAGGCGTTCAGCCGCTATCTGGGCGACGACCGCGCCCGCTGGCGGGAGTGGGACGCCAGCGTCTTGCTGGCCGAGGCTACCGAGCGCTTGCCGATCCTGGTGGATCAGGGCGACCGCGATGACTTCCTCGCCAACCAGCTCAAGCCCGAGGCCCTGCAGGCGGCTGCCAACGCGGCCGGGCATCCGTTGACCCTGCGGTTGCAGCCTGGCTACGACCACAGCTACTACTTCATCGCCAGCTTCATCGGCGACCACCTGAAGCATCACGCCGCGGCCCTCAAGGGCTAAGCGTCGGTAAAATAGGTAGAATCACGCCCTGACTTTTCAGGGCGTTCTTCTCTATGCGAATTGGCCACGGCTACGACGTACACCGCTTCGGTGAAGGCGACTTCATCACCCTTGGCGGCGTGCGCATTTCCCACAAGTTCGGGCTGATCGCCCATTCCGACGGCGACGTTCTGCTGCATGCGTTGTCCGATGCCCTGCTTGGCGCAGCCGCGCTGGGCGACATCGGCAAGCATTTCCCCGACACCGATCCACGTTTCAAGGGCGCCGACAGCCGTGCGCTGCTGCGCCATGTGGTGTCTTTGGTGAAAGCCAAGGGCTGGAAGGTCGGCAATGTCGACGGAACCATAGTGGCTCAGGCACCAAAGATGGCTCCGCATATCGAGGCCATGCGCGGCAACATCGCAGCTGATCTGGAAGTCGACCTGGACCAGGTCAACGTCAAGGCCACCACCACCGAAAAGCTCGGCTTCACGGGGCGCGAGGAGGGCATCGCCGTACATGCGGTTGCCCTGCTGCTGCCGGTATGAACGAACTCGAACTGCTGGGCCCGCGAGCCCATGGCGAATCCCTCGGGCAGGCTCAGCTGAAAGCTGTGGCCGAGGATTTCCAGGTTGATGAAGTGCTGGACATTCCACTGGAGGGCGAGGGCGAGCACCTGTGGCTCTGGGTGGAGAAGCGCGAGTTGAACACCGAGGAAGCCGCGCGGCGTATCGCCCGTGCCGCCGGCGTGCCCTTGAAGGTGGTCAGCTATGCCGGGCTGAAGGACCGCCAGGCGTTGACTCGCCAGTGGTTCAGCCTGCACTTGCCGGGCAAGACTGATCCGGATCTGACTGCGGCCGAGAATGCCAACCTGCGGATACTCAAGAGCGTCCGCCACAAGCGCAAGCTGCAACGCGGAGCCCATTCGGCCAACGGCTTCACCCTTCGCCTGACGCGCCTGGCTGCCGACCGAGAGGCACTGGACGCGAGGCTCAAGCAACTGGCCGAGGCCGGTGTGCCCAATTACTTTGGCCTACAGCGCTTCGGTCACGGCGGTGGCAACGTGGTGGACGCCCGCGCCTTCGCCGAGCGCAAGGAACTGCCGGTGCAGCGCAATCTCCGTTCGCGTTTGCTTTCGGCAGGCCGTAGCTTCCTCTTCAACCGGGTGCTGGCCGAGCGCATTGCTGACGGCACCTGGAATAAAGCCCAGGTTGGCGATCTGCTGGCTTTCACTACCAGCCGCAGCTTCTTCCCGGCAGGCGAGTCCGACTGTAGCGACCCCCGTCTTGCCGAGCTGGATTTGCATCCGACCGGGCCGTTGTGGGGGGAGGGCGCATCACCTGCCCAGGGGCAGCCGCAAAAGCTGGAAGCGACGGTTGCCGCGGCGGAGCCGGCACTTTGCCACTGGTTGGCCGAAGCGGGAATGGCGCACGAACGGCGCATCCTCCGCCTCCCCATCGGCGGCCTGACGTGGCATTATCCCGAGCCTGACGTTCTGCAACTGGAATTCGTCCTGCCGGCTGGATGCTTCGCCACCGCAGTGGTGCGTGAGCTCGTCGATCTGCTGCCGGCAGGGCAGACGGAAAACCCATGCGCATTCTGATTTCCAACGACGACGGGGTGAACGCACCCGGTCTGGCCGCTTTGCATGGTGCGCTCAAGGATTACGCCGATTGCGTGGTCATCGCACCGGACCAGGACAGGAGCGGCGCCAGCAGTTCCCTGACACTGGATCGCCCGCTTCATCCCAGTACGCTGGATAACGGTTTCATCTGCCTCAACGGCACGCCGACCGACTGCGTCCACCTCGGGCTCAACGGCATGCTGGAGCAATTGCCGGACATGGTGGTTTCGGGGATCAACCTCGGCGCCAACCTGGGTGACGACGTGCTCTATTCCGGGACCGTGGCTGCGGCTCTGGAGGGGCGTTTCCTCGCCTTGCCCGCCTTCGCCTTCTCACTGGTATCGCGACAGGTCGACAACCTGCCGGCCGCTGCGCATATCGCGCGCCGGCTGGTGGCTGCGCATGATCAGCTGGACCTGCCGCCGCGCACCGTACTCAATGTGAACATTCCCAACCTGCCCCTCGAGCAAATCAAGGGTATCCAGCTGACCCGCCTCGGCCATCGCGCACGGGCTGGTGCGCCGGTGAAGGTAGTCAACCCAAGGGGAAAGGAGGGATATTGGATATCGGCCGCGGGCGACGCTGAAGATGGCGGGCCCGGTACGGATTTCCATGCGGTGATGCAGGGCTACGTGTCCATCACGCCCCTGCAGCTCGATCGGACTTTCAACGAGGCCTTCGAAGGTCTCGATAGCTGGTTGGAGGGCCTGCTCTGATGTCTCGGGAACAGGATGACCTGATGCGCCGCGGGATCGGCATGACTTCCCAGCGCACTCGCGAGCGCCTTATCCAGCGCCTGTACGAGGAAGGGCTGTCCAATGCCCGCGTGCTCGAGACCATTCGCCGGACACCGCGTCACCTCTTCGTCGACGAGGCCTTGTCCCATCGTGCCTACGAGGACACCGCGCTGCCGATCGGCCACAACCAGACCATCTCGCAGCCTTACATGGTCGCTCGGATGACCGAGCTTCTGCTGGCCGCGGGGCCGTTGGACAAGGTGCTGGAGATCGGCACCGGTTCGGGGTATCAGACGGCGATCCTCGCGCAGCTGGTGGAGCGAGTGTTTTCCGTCGAACGTATTCAGGTCCTGCAGGAAAAGGCCAAGGAACGCCTGGCAGTGCTCAACCTGCGCAATGTCGTATTCCGCTGGGGCGATGGCTGGGAAGGCTGGCCTGCGCTGGCGCCCTACAACGGCATCATCGTAACGGCGGCGGCGGCAGATGTTCCGCAGGCGCTGCTGGATCAGCTGGCTCCGGGCGGGCGTCTGGTGATTCCGGTCGGCGCGGGCGACGTCCAGCAACTGATGCTGATCATTCGCGAAGAGCAGGGATTCACGCGTCACGTGCTCGACGCCGTACGCTTCGTCCCCCTGCTCAGTGGCCCGCTCGCCTGAACGCGTTGGCAGGGAACCTGCGTCGAGGGCAACTTTCTGATGCACCGCCAAGTGGTCTGCCTGTGGCACTTTGTGCGGCAGGCGACTGGCTCGTCCGGATATTTCCGGCACAATAATCAAGACCTTCGAATGTTGGGAAAAGGGGACAAGAGTGAGCCTGATGGCCATTCGGCAGTGGATTCGCATGGGAAATGGGCTCGCATGGTTGCCCGCAATGGCCGTCGGCATCCTGCTTGCCGGCTGCTCCAGTACCCAGAAAGATGGTGTCAGCGTCGTCGACCGCAATCATTCGGGGGCGACGGGCGCGTCCCAGCGGCAACCCGTCACCAGCGGTCAGTACCGCGTCCAACGCGGCGATACCCTCTATTCGATTGCCTTCCGCTTTGGCTGGGACTGGAAAGCCCTGGCTGCGCGTAACAGCATTCCTGCGCCCTACGTGATTCGCCCCGGCCAGATCATTCGTTTCGACGGTAAGGCGGGTCAGGCGCGCCCGGCAGCAGTCGCAACGGCGCCCGCGGTGACCAATCCAAGGACGAGTAGCAGCACCGTTCCTACGCGCCCGCCGGTGCAATCCCAACAACCGGCTGTCCGCCCTCAACCGCAAACGCCGCAACCCGTCGCGACGGCGCCTGTATCTACGCCAAACGCGTCTACTGCGCGCTCTGCAGCCGGTTGGGTATGGCCCGCGAGCGGCCCGCTGATCGGCCGTTTTTCGTCAAACGGAAGTTTGAATAAAGGGATTGATATCGCTGGGGAATTAGGCCAGCCTGTCTTGGCTGCGTCAGATGGATCAGTTGTTTATGCCGGAAGTGGACTACGGGGCTACGGCGAATTGGTCATCATCAAACACAGCGATACCTACGTAAGCGCCTACGGTCATAACCGCAGGCTACTGGTACGGGAGGGACAGCAGGTCAAGGTCGGGCAGACAATTGCCGAGATGGGCTCAACGGGAACTGACCGGGTGAAGCTTCATTTTGAGATTCGCCGTCAGGGTAAACCCGTAGATCCGCTGCAATACCTGCCACGTCGTTGACTCGCTATCGGCCCGTTCCACCTACGTGGTAAGGACGGGCTCGGGCGGCGCCAGGGATATAAGGCATCGCCAGGGCTTGTTGTCGAACTCAGCAAGGGACAACAACAATGGCACTCAATAAAGAAGCGCCGGAGTTTGACGTCGATGACGAACTGCTCCTCCTGGAGCCGGGCGTCATATTGGACGATGCGTTGAGCGAGGAGAACGACGCGCCTCTGCCTACCGCGAAATCCCGGCATTCAAGCTCGCCAAAGCAACACAAGTACATCGATTACACCCGCGCGCTCGACGCGACTCAGCTGTACCTCAACGAAATCGGCTTTTCCCCCCTGCTAACCCCGGAAGAAGAAGTGCACTTCGCGCGCCTCGCGCAGCGTGGTGATCCTGCCGGGCGCAAGCGCATGATCGAAAGCAACCTCCGCCTTGTGGTGAAGATCGCACGACGTTACGTCAATCGCGGTTTGTCGCTGCTCGACCTGATCGAAGAGGGCAACCTCGGCTTGATCCGGGCGGTGGAGAAGTTCGATCCGGAGCGGGGTTTCCGCTTCTCTACCTATGCGACCTGGTGGATCCGTCAGACCATTGAACGGGCCATCATGAACCAGACGCGGACCATCCGCCTGCCGATCCATGTGGTGAAGGAGCTCAATGTCTATCTGCGAGCTGCTCGTGAGTTGACCCACAAGCTGGATCACGAGCCTTCGCCTGAAGAGATCGCCAATCTGCTGGAAAAGCCGGTCGACGAGGTCAAGCGCATGCTCGGTCTCAACGAGCGGGTGACTTCGGTGGATGTTTCCCTCGGTCCGGATTCCGACAAGACCCTGTTGGACACCCTGACCGACGATCGTCCCACTGACCCTTGCGAGCTGTTGCAGGACGATGATCTCTCGCAGAGCATCGACCAGTGGCTGTCCGAACTGACCGACAAGCAACGAGAAGTGGTTGTTCGCCGCTTCGGATTGCGTGGCCATGAAAGCTGCACGCTTGAGGAAGTGGGCCAGGAAATCGGCCTGACCCGCGAGCGGGTGCGGCAAATCCAGGTCGAAGCGCTGAAACGGCTTCGGGAAATCCTGGAGAAGAATGGCTTATCCAGCGATGCCCTGTTCCAGTAACGCTGGAGCAAATCGAAAGAGCCCGGCATAGCCGGGCTTTTTTATGGCGGATGAAAGGCGTGGGCCGGGGGGAGGGCAGCAACTTCGACCTTGGCGCCTTCTATTGAGCAATGCCCTGCGACGTCCACTTTTTTGCATCGCTGTGTAAGTCATTGCTTACACGCTATGTACGTGATCAGAGGAACTTGCTGGTCGTAATTGGTGGAAAGCTACGAGAGATATTTTTAAGGTATTGATTTATAAGGTTTTTATTTGAAGCTCTAGGGTTTTCTTTTCCACTGGTGCGGCAAACTGCCAACTTGCTGGGGGCGTCTGGATCGCTAATATCTCCCTTGCGTACAGGATGTATGCGGGTTGATAAGGAATTCGACCAGGACATCGCGGGATGCGATTCATCAGGATGATGAGCAAGGACTACAGGGAATAGGGACAAAAGAGTGGGCGGGTATCCCCCGCCCCTTTTTTTCGTCCGCAGGAAAGCAAAAGGCCCGCAGATGCGGGCCTTTTTGCGTTTGGATGCGTAGACGAATCAGCGCTCCAGCTGCTCCAGCTTGCCTTTGACGCCATCCCACTCTTCGGCGTCGGCCAGGGCATCTTTCTTCTCGGTGATGTTCGGCCACACTTCGGCCAGATCACGGTTCAGCTCGATGAACTCCTGCATATCCTCAGGCACTTCATCCTCGGAGAAGATGGCTTGCGCCGGGCATTCAGGCTCGCACAGTGCACAGTCGATGCACTCGTCCGGGTGAATGACCAGGAAGTTCGGGCCTTCGTAGAAGCAGTCCACCGGACAGACTTCCACACAGTCGGTGTATTTGCATTTGATGCAGTTGTCGGTGACGACGAAGGTCATTTCTATTCTTCTCCTCAAGCGGCGGCTCGGAAGCCTTCTATATCTGGCTTCTCGGCTCGGGAACTCACGGTACCGGGTAGGCTGAATCCCGGGTGCACTCCAGAGCGCGCGGGATTCTAGCAGCTTGTGCGGTTTAGGGGTTAGAGGCGTGACTTCAGTGTATATAACAGCTCAAGCGCTTGCCGGGGCGTCAGATCATCCGGCTTGATCTTCGCCAATTCGTCCAGCACAGGATGGGGCAGGCTGGCGAACAGGTCGCTCTGCATGGGAGCGCTCGGCTGGCCTGGGTCCTGTCGCGGGGCGTCATGGGGCAGGCTGGTGGTTTCCAGCCGCGCCAGGTGCTCGCGGGCGCGCTGGATGACGCCGCCTGGAACACCCGCCAGTTGCGCTACCGCCAGGCCATAGCTCTGGCTCGCCGGCCCCGGCAGTACATGGTGCAGGAACACGATGCGCTCTTTGTGCTCGGTGGCATTCAGGTGGACGTTCGCTACCACCGGTTCAGCTTCCGGCAGAACGGTCAGCTCGAAGTAATGGGTAGCGAACAGGGTGAAGGCACGCAAACGAGCCAGGTGCTCGGCTGCCGCCCAGGCCAGCGAGAGGCCGTCGAAGGTGCTGGTACCGCGGCCCACTTCGTCCATCAGCACCAGGCTGCTGGCACTGGCGTTGTGCAGGATGTTGGCCGTTTCGCTCATCTCCACCATGAAGGTGGAACGGCCGCCGGCCAGGTCGTCGCTGGAACCGATGCGGGTGAAGATGCGGTCCACCAGTGACAGCTCGCAGCTGGCCGCAGGCACGAAGCAGCCAATGTGGGCGAGCAAGACGATCAAGGCGGTCTGGCGCATGTAGGTCGACTTACCGCCCATGTTCGGGCCAGTAATGATCAGCATGCGGGTGGCGTCGTCCAGGGCCAGGTCGTTGGCCACGAAGGGCGTGTCCAGCACCTGTTCCACAACCGGGTGACGGCCCTGGTTGATGCGCATGCAGGGTTCGTCGACGAAGCGCGGTCGGTTCAGGTCGAGATTCAGCGCCCGCTCGGAGAAGTTGCTCAGCACGTCCAGTTCAGCCAGGGCGGCGGCGGTGTCCTGCAGCGGTGCCAATTGCTCGATCAGCAGCTCCAGCAGTTCGTCATAGAGCATCTTTTCGCGCGCAAGGGCGCGGCTCTTGGCCGACAGCGCCTTGTCTTCGAAGGCTTTCAGCTCTGGCGTGATGAAGCGCTCGGCGCCTTTCAGCGTCTGGCGACGGATGTAGTCAGCGGGTGCTTGCTCGGCCTGTACGCGCGGCAGCTCGATGTAATAGCCGTGGATGCGGTTGTAGCCAACCTTGAGGTTGGGCAGGCCGGTACGGGCTTTTTCCCGCGTTTCCAGATCCATCAAATACTGGCCGGCGTTCTCGCTCAGCGCCTGGAGTTCGTCCAGTTCGGCGTCGTAGCCGGTCTTGATCACGCCGCCGTCGCGGATCACCGCCGGCGGGTTTTCGATAATGGCGCGAGCCAGCAGGTCGGCCAGTTCCGGGTAGGTGCGAATGCTACCGGCCAGGTCCTGCAGGTGCGGCGCTTCCAGTTCGGTCATGGCGCCTTGCAGTTGCGGCAGGGCAGCGAGGGCGTCACGCAGGCGGGCCAGATCACGGGGGCGCGCATTGCGCAGGCCGATACGGGCGAGGATGCGTTCGACGTCGCCGATTTCTTTCAGCTGCGGTTGCAGGCCTTCGAAACGGTAACGGTCCAGCAGGCAGTCGATGGCGTCCTGACGCGCCACCAGCACGGCACGGTCGCGCAATGGGCGGTTCAGCCAGCGGCTCAGGAGCCGGCTGCCCATGGCGGTCTGACAACGGTCGATCACCGATTGCAGCGTGTTGTCGCGACCGCCGGAGAGGTTGACGTCCAGTTCCAGGTTGCGGCGGCTGGCGGCATCGAGGATGACCGTGTCATCGATACGCTCGTGGCGCAGACTGCGCAGATGGGGCAGGGCAGTACGCTGGGTCTCCTTGGCGTAGCCCAGAAGGCAACCGGCCGAACCTATGGCGAGGGTCAGGGTTTCGCAGCCGAATCCCTTGAGGTCCTGTACGCCGAACTGCTGGCAGAGGCTTTTCCTGGCCGAGTCGCGATCGAAATCCCAAGGCGCACGGCGGCGGACACCGCGGCGCTTTTCGGCCGGCAGGCCCTGAGGCCAATCATCCGGTATCAACAACTCGGCAGGGTTCAGGCGCTCCAGTTCGGCCAGCAGGTTTTCCCAGCCCTTGATTTCCTGCACGGTGAAGCGGCCGCTGGTAATGTCCAGCACGGCCAGGCCGAACAGGCGCTCATCGCCCAGCACGGCAGCGAGCAGGTTGTCGCGGCGTTCATCGAGCAGTGCTTCGTCGCTGATGGTGCCGGGGGTGATGATGCGAACCACCTGGCGCTCCACCGGCCCTTTGCTGGTGGCGGGATCGCCAATCTGCTCGCAAATGACCACGGACTCGCCAAGCTTCACCAGTTTGGCCAGGTAACCTTCCACCGAATGGAAAGGGATACCGGCCATGGGAATCGACTTGCCTGCCGATTGGCCGCGCGCGGTCAGGGTGATGTCGAGGAGCTTGGCGGCTTTCTTGGCGTCCTCATAGAAGATCTCGTAGAAGTCGCCCATGCGGTAGAACATCAGCTGGTCCGGGTGCTGATTCTTCAGCCTCCAGTACTGCTGCATCATGGGTGTGTGTTCAGAAAAATCCTGTATGTCCTTTGCCATCAACTAGTTAGCGCTATGTAGAGTTTTTCGTGGGGCAGAATTGGGGCTTTTCACTATGGATGACGCGCCAATGCGCTGGTGCTCATTTAGCGCCTCGTCGACCATCTACTTCACGTGGCGCTGCACTAGCTCGTTGAAGTCTTGGAAAGCCCATCTGCGTCTAATTGCGGCAAGGTTATCACGGCCATAAGACGCTCGCAGGTAAGGGGGCGACGGCTGTGGAAGGGGCTGGCAGGCCTTGTCTAGGTACGCTTTCGCATCGATCGTCGATTGCCAGTCAAACTTTGAGTTTTACCTCGGGGCGAGGTGGTTGACCACGGTGCTACCGTGAGTGGTGATTGGAGCCTCCCAAGGCGATAGGTGGCCGATATTGTTCATTCCTAGCGCGAACAGCCGTATCATCTGCCAATTTTTAGACTGCGGCAGGGCTATGAAAAGGGTATCCAGGGACGCGATTGACCTCCAAAAGCGCAGGAGTTATGCGCTCTTCGCTAAGCAGTGCCGCGCTCAAGTAAGGCGCGCAAAGGCGTCTGCACTTCAGTTTTCGACCGTCAAGATTCGCCTTCCGAAGATCGTGAGCTTGGGGAAAACGGAATGGAGGGACGCCTTGGTCCCCGTGCTGCGGCGCATGCGGTCCGCCGCTCAAGCGCCAGAGATCTCTAACGTCATCATTGACTTTTCCAATGTGACCCAGCTCCACCCGTGTGGGACATTACTGTTCTTGGCGGAGATTGAGCGGCTACTTGAAACGCCCGGATGTAGTCCCAAGTTTACTGGGACCTACCCGCAAGATGAGGTGGTCGAGCAGCTGTTCCAGCATGTTGGGCTCCTGAGCAAGCTGGGGCTGCCCAGCAGGATCCCTCAGATTGATGCGCAGAATGTAGTGCCCTGGCTTTATGTCTCGGGACACGAGGGGGATCTTCGGGCGATTCCAGACAGCTTGCCTAGAATTCTTACTGATAGCAGCAACCAGGAGCTGAGGCTCGCCCTGTTGAGCGGTATGGCTGAAGCCGTAGCGAACTCTTCCGAGCATGCCTACATCAAAGACAATGATGAGGTTGGCAAGGGGTACCCAGAGACAAAGAAAAAGTGGTGGCTATTTGCTAGGCAAGTGGATGAGGACATCGCTGTTGTTATTTGTGATCTGGGTGCTGGAATTCCTGGCACGCTTGAGTCGAATTGGAAGGAAGAAGTAAGAAGCTATCTGAAAACTCGGTCTGGCTTGAAGCGGGAGCACCACAAGATGATCGAGTTGGCTTTTACAGTGGGTAAGACCAGAACCAATGAGAAACATCGTGGGAAAGGTCTTAAAGATATTCTTAAGGTCGTGCGGGATCACAAGGTGGGTAGCCTTGGGATCTATAGCAATAAAGGCGTATTCAGTCTGGATAATGCTGCTGGAAGAGAAGTTTCATTCGACGAAAAGCTGAGTATTGTGGGTACGGTAATTCAGTGGAGTATTCCGATCGAGGCTTTTGGTCTTGTCAGTGAGCACACGTGATGAGTTCATTTATGATTAATGTCAGCAAAGAATTTGCAAGGATGCCCTGTGTAAGGTCTAGGAAAGATGGGCCGCAGTCAGGAGAGGAATTTAGGGATGATATTTTGATCCCGGCTCTGCGCAATAATGAGCGTGTGATCGTAGATCTTAATGGGGTTATTGCGCTGGGCTCTTCATTTCTTGACGAGGCATTTGGCGGGTTGGTTCGTGAAGGGGTTTACACAGCTCAGGAACTTCATCGAAAGCTAACCATAAATTTTTCCCTGCAGAGTTATGTAAACGAAGCTTGGGGCTACATTGATGGTGCGAGGAGACGCGCTTGATTCCAGGTACTGAAGGGGTCTCAGGATGGGCCGTGTTGCTGGAGTTAGTAAAAATCGTTGTGCCATCCGGCCTAGTGATCCTAGGTTGGGTCGTTGTTTCCAAGGGCAACGACAAAAGAGAAACGCGCAAGGAAACTCGGCAGTTTCTTGATCGCACAATTTCTTCGGTTGAAAAGGTTCGTGACAGCGCGCTTGAGTGCTTATTGTCCAGCGATGCGGCTGTGATTCGTAAGCTCGAGGCATCGATAGATCCCTGTCTGAAAACTCTTGAAGATTCCTTGATGAGATTGAAGCTGCGTGACGATAGCGGTGTGGTAATAACAGCCCAGCAAGTTCGGACTGCTATCACTAACAATGGCTTCTATCGGGTTGCCAATAGGCAAGCGGTTGACTGTGATCATCGCGCGTTGCACGACATTAATTTGCAGGTCGCAGTTCTGATCGATGCTTTGGAGAAAGCTTACCAAGGCACTTATCACAAGTGACGTGCAGTCCAGAGCCAGGTTCAGGAAATAGTCCTGTGCTTCTGGTTCTGGATGCCCTTCCAAATGTGCTGCAGTTCATTCGGAGATTCGTCGTCCATCCATTTCGCGTACACCTCCACCAGCATGGTGAAGTCCTTGTGACCCATCTGCTTCGAAATGAAGGCAAGGTTACCGCGCGCGGTTAGGCACCAGCAGGCGTAGGTGTGGCGGGTCTGGTAGGGCCGACGCGGGCGGATCTCGGCGCGCTTTTGGATCGTGGCCCACTTGGTGTTCCAAGCGGTGGGCACGAACCATTGGTTCACCCGTTTCTTGCGCGCCAGGGTGCCGGGTGTCAGCAGCGGCGTGATGGTGTCGGTGCGGCTCTCGTGGCGGGTCAGGTAGACCGTCACGCCCAGCGGCTTCCGACCGGCGGCCAGCGACAGCAGGGTGCGGCAGGCCTCCAGCGCTGGCGGGAGCAGCATCACCGTCCTTGGCTTGCCGGTCTTCGGCACCTTGAATGTCCCGCGGCTGGTGATGGCCCGTTGCACCTGGAGCGTGCCGGCTGCCAGGTTGATGTCCTCGCAGGCCAGCGCGCACAGTTCGCCCGGGCGCAGGCCGGTGTACACCGCCACCCATCTCGATCTCGCGCAGGGTGTCCATGAAGGGGCGTTTGCTCATGTGCTGTGTCTCGTTTAGTTCGGGGTCAGAGTCCGGTGAAGCGCCCCGGCGGGGCGCTTCTGCTGGGATGAGGTGCATCGGTGCTCGCTACATGGCTGCCAATCCTCCTTGTTGACCGGCTGCTTTAGGCGGCAGCCGCGGCGCAGGTGTCCAGGTACTCGGCCAGATCGGTGAGGCGCACGTGCAGCGGGGCCAGGCGCGACTTGGAATGCTTGAAGGTCGGGAGGGTGATCTCTTTGGCCTTGATCAGGGCACGCAGGCGCTTCTCCGTCTTGATGTGCGGGAAGTAGTGCTCGCGCACTTCGTCCAGCGCCAGGCTGTTGGCCTTCCAGCGGTGTTGCAGGAGTTCCAGCGTTGTCATGCCCGCGCCTCCCCGCACCCCGCCGGCAGCCGGACAGGTACAATCTTTCTAGCGTAGCTACTATGACTACGACGGGGATGGAGACAGTTTTTTTGATCCCCAAACGTCGTAGCTTGATGGAGCAGGCCCGAAGCTGCCGCTCCCGAGCGGCAGCAATCGTGTGCAAGAAGCGGACGTTCGCCAGCAGCTTATTGCCCTTTGCCTCCTGTCGAATCGGACAGGGGACGGCCATTAGCGGCAGGGGTCACGTGTATAAAATCAGGGGCGATTTAGTAAGCGGCTTCATTTGTTCGGAGTGCAGGATATGGCCCGCGGCTGGGTTTATGTGATCACCAATCCGGCGATGCCGGGTCTGATTAAGATCGGATATTCACTCAAGGATCCCGTGCTTCGTGCAAAGGAGCTCAATCACACAGGCACGCCGCATCCCTACGTCGTTCTCTATGATGTGCTGGTCCGCGAACCTCGCGATCTTGAGCGGACTCTCCACCAGCGTCTCGCTCAAAACCAAGAAGGTAAGGAATGGTTTCGCTTAACAGTTCTGGAAGCTATTAGGCACATTAGAGACGTAGCCGCTGGTGACATTCTGTTAGAAAGCGGGGGCACCACTGGCGAATCGTCGGAAGTGAACGCACCAGGGCAGGATCAAAAAGTGTCTCCATGTGAGTATCCAGGCTGTAAGGGGCATGCAGAGCGGGAGTTTAAGGGGCGCCAATACTGCTTGTGGCACACCAGAGAATTTAGGAATCCTAAACACGCTGCGGCAATCCGTCTGCTGAGGGAAGAGCAGGAAAGGATTGGTCGCTAGCAGGAGGCAGCACCTGCCTAACAACGGCGGCTTTGGTTTGATTCCTGCTGGTCTCTGCCGATCGCAATCGACAGAAGTCGCCCCAAGGCGGGCGCCAATTTCCCCGTTAACCGGAGCTGGAGTTCTACGCGCAGTCTGACGCACGCAGGGCATGCGAGTGCAGACGGTATAACCTGGATGAATGACTGGTTAGGTGGCTCATCCTGTGCCGGTAAGCCATTTTTTATAGAACTTCCGTCTCTGCCTGTCGTGACCGGCCGAGCAGGGCAAAGGCAGACATAAAAAAGCCCGGCGAAGACCGGGCTTTTTCTGTACCACTTTCTGTACCACAGGCGGGGACTGTGGGGGATTTTTGCGGGGAGGGAAGTCAGCTCAATATGCGCGTAACTCCCTGATATACCCGCCAAAATTACTTTTGGTAAGTCGCAGGCACGATAGGCTCTGACGGCCAGCGTCGGAAACAGGGCAGTGCTGGCGGGAGTGAATCGAAGCGTGAGGCCGGCCGGCGCGCATGGGGCAAAAATGGGGCAAGTTGATCGCCAAACCATGCCATTCAATGCCAAGAACTATCCCGACTGCATCGTTTGAAAATGCCTGGAATGCTCGGTGGCTCTAAGCTGCCGTGCTCCATAGCGATCTACTGCCACACAATGGGTGTGTGTTCGCTGAGATCGCTCTGACTCATTGGCTGGCCTTGCGTGCAAAAGGCGCTAGTGTACGGTATCCCGTTGGCCCGCTTTAACCCCGGAGTGCACATGTCTGTTACCGATGAAGAGCTGACTTCCCTGGCTGGCAGGCTGGGTGAGGAACTGAAGGCGCGTGGCGAATCGGTAAGCACCGCGGAATCCTGCACCGGAGGTGGTATCGCCGAAGCCATTACTCGCATTCCGGGTAGCTCGGCCTGGTTCGAGGCGGGCTATGTCACTTATTCGAATGCGCAGAAGACCGAGCAATTGGCAGTGTCGGCGACGTTGTTCCCGCAGGTGGGCGCTGTGAGTCAGGAGGTGGTCGAGGCCATGGTGCATGGCGCCCAGCAGCGCAGCGGGGCACGCTTTGCCGTGGCGGTCAGCGGCGTGGCCGGGCCGGATGGGGGCTCGCCGGAAAAACCGGTCGGTACGGTGTGGCTGGCGTGGGGCGATGGAAATGACGTCGAGGCTGTACGCCGCCATTTTCCGGGCGATCGCCTGGCCGTACGC
Organism: Pseudomonas sp. BN414; assembly: GCF_029871275.1. Lineage (NCBI taxonomy): Bacteria > Pseudomonadati > Pseudomonadota > Gammaproteobacteria > Pseudomonadales > Pseudomonadaceae > Pseudomonas > Pseudomonas sp. BN414. Next base: position 171,550 of record NZ_SSOL01000065.1, on the reverse strand, counting down.
CGACAAACCGTTGCGGAAGCGCTCAGGGGGCTGATCCGACTAGCTGCAGGAGAAAAAGCCGTTCAGGGGTAGGCGAGCGACTTGCCCTATGGAATAATACTGTCTACTTATACAGTTGTTGGTGGCCGCCAGGCCCTCTTGATTTTAGTGAGGACTTCAATGGACGAGAACAAGAAGCGCGCCTTGGCTGCTGCCCTGGGCCAGATCGAGAAACAGTTCGGCAAGGGCGCGGTCATGCGCATGGGCGACCATGACCGCCAGGCCATTCCGGCTATTTCCACCGGTTCCCTGGGCCTGGACATCGCGCTTGGTATTGGCGGTCTGCCGAAGGGCCGTATCGTAGAAATCTACGGTCCGGAATCCTCCGGTAAAACCACCCTGACCCTCTCCGTCATCGCTGAAGCCCAGAAAATGGGCGCTACCTGCGCCTTCGTCGACGCCGAACATGCCCTGGATCCGGACTACGCCGGCAAGCTCGGTGTGAATGTCGATGACCTGCTGGTTTCCCAGCCGGATACCGGTGAACAGGCCCTGGAAATCACCGACATGCTGGTGCGCTCCAACGCCGTTGACGTGATCATCGTCGACTCCGTGGCCGCCCTGGTACCCAAGGCCGAAATCGAAGGCGAGATGGGTGATTCCCACGTCGGTCTGCAAGCACGCCTGATGTCCCAGGCCCTGCGCAAGATCACCGGCAACATCAAGAACGCCAACTGCCTGGTCATCTTCATCAACCAGATCCGTATGAAGATCGGTGTGATGTTCGGCAACCCGGAAACCACCACCGGCGGTAACGCCCTGAAGTTCTACGCTTCCGTACGTCTCGACATCCGCCGTACCGGCGCGGTGAAAGAGGGCGAGGAAGTTGTGGGCAGCGAAACCCGCGTGAAGGTAGTGAAGAACAAGGTGGCCCCGCCCTTCCGCCAAGCCGAATTCCAGATCATGTACGGCAAGGGTATCTACCGTACCGGCGAGATCATCGACCTGGGTGTGCAACAAGGCCTGGTGGAGAAATCCGGTGCCTGGTACAGCTACCAGGGCAACAAGATCGGCCAGGGCAAGGCGAACGCCGCCAAGTACCTGGAAGACAACCCGGAAGTTGGCAGCGCCATCGAGAAGATCATCCGCGAGCGGCTGCTGGTCGACTCCTCTGCCAACAACAAGTCGGCAGCTACTGCTGACGATCTGGCCGACGTAGACCTCTGATCCTCCCATGCCCGTTGTGCTCGACAGCCCCGCCGCAGTGCGACGGGCCGCCATGGACCTGCTGGCGCAGCGCGAACACGGGCGAGTCGAGCTGACGCGCAAGCTGCGTCAGCGCGGCGCCCCTCCCGAGTTGATCGACTGTGCCCTCGACCGTTTGACGGAAGAGGGCCTGCTCTCCGAATCCCGCTATCTCGAAAGTTTCATTGCCAGCCGCGCCCGCGGTGGTTATGGGCCGCAACGCATCCGCGAAGAATTGGCCCAGCGTGGTCTTCCCCGCAGTGATATCGACCAGGCCTTGCGGGAAGCCGATGTCGACTGGGGCGAGCAGCTTCGCGAAGTCTGGCGCCGCAAGTTCAATCGGCAGCCGCAGGACGCTCGTGAGCGTGCCCAGCAAGGCCGTTTTCTCGCCTACCGTGGCTATTCGATGGAGATGATCAGCCGTCTCCTGCGTGGTGGTTCCGACGACTGATTTTTCTGAACGCAGCCTTGAGCCATGCGCGACTGCGCATGGCTGGTTGCTGGACAGGATTGATTACGCTCGCTGGATCAGACGTTGCTGGCCCAGTGTTGCGGCAGGTTGATGAAGTCGATCAGCTCGCGCAGGCGGCCGTGGTCACGGCCATTGAAGCGAAATGCCAGGCGAATGAGCTCACTGAACTCCGGCTCATCCTTCTCCGACTCCAGATAGGCCTGTTGGCTGAAATCGCCTTCCAGACACAGGTCGGCGAACTGCTCCTGAATCTGGTCGAGGGCCCTTCCGCTGAGCGGATGATTCATGCGGATCACAAAGCTGTTCTTCAGCCAGCGACTGGAATGGTAGTTGCGGTAGAACTGTGCGATTTCGGCTGCGGCTTCGTCCGCATTGCGCACCAGACGCATCAGGTTCATGTCGCTGGGGAGGATGTAGCGGTTGCGTTCAAGTTGCTCGTGGAGGAATCCGATGGCGTCCTCCCAATAGCTGCCATCCGGTTCGTCCAGCAACACCACCGGGACGACCGGGCTCTTGCCGGTCTGGATCAGGGTCAGCACTTCCAGTGCTTCATCCAGCGTGCCGAAGCCACCCGGGCACAGCACCAGCGCATCGGCTTCCTTGACGAAGAACAGCTTGCGTACGAAGAAGAAGTGGAACGACAGCAAGTGCTCGGTGCCGTCGACCGTTGTGTTGGCGTGCTGTTCGAAGGGGAGGGTGATATTCAGCCCGAGGCTGTTTTCAAGTCCCGCACCTTCATGGGCTGCGGCCATGATGCCGCCGCCGGCGCCAGTGATGACCATCAGGTCGCGCTTGGCCAGTTCAGCACCCAACTGGCGGGCGAGGTTGTAGACCGGATGACCCTCAGGGGTCCGCGCGGAACCGAACACGGTGACTTTACGCCGCCGCTTGAACTGCTCCAGTACGCTGAAGGCGTGCTCCATCTCGCGCAGGGTCTGCAGCATGATCTTGGCATCCCAACGGTTACGGTCAGCCTGTGCCATGCGCACGACGGTAATCAGCATTTCGCGGTAGAGCGCGAGGTTGGGACTGCCGCTGGGAACGGTAAGGTTGATCAGCTCATCGACCTTCTGGGTCAGATCGATTCCACTGGTCTGGAAGTGCCGGGAGAGATAATCGTCCGGATCATAGGGCATAGCATTCTCCTTGCTCATCAACATCTCTGAGCAGCTCCGCTGGCTATGTCCGGAATCCGGGCGACCCAGGCGAGCCGCTCAACTACAGCTTGCGGCAGGGAGCGGATCTTTTCCAGCCAGCCGCCTGAATGTACAGCGGCAAAAAGTCCGGAGCATTGCGTAGCGCGTCAGGGAAGAGCAAGGAGGAGGCGCTCCCGAAGCTGGGAGCGCCGCGCAAGCGATCAGTTGGTCTTCGCCTTGAGACCGCAGTCCTTGGCGGTGAAACGCTCGGAAGTAACCGGGCGATTGGTCTTGTACTCACTGAACTCGTAACGCAGGCCAGCGCCGCGTGCCAGCAATTGACGGTAACCGGTATTGCGGCAAACGCTGGCGGCCAGTTGCGCGCGTACAGCATCAGGGTTTGCGCGCATCTGAGCGGCATGGCCCTCGCGTACGCTGAGGTGGTTCACCAGTTCATTGCCATCCACCGTGTAGCCCTGGTCGAGAATGTCCTCGTTGATTGCGCGGGGCGTGCCGGCGCTGCTCTCCTTGGCCACTTGCTCGAGCATCTTGCTGAGCTCGAAGTCCTTCAGAGAGGCGGCCTGGGCGAACAAGGGCAGGGTCGCGCAGAGGGCGAGGGCGGTGAGGCGCAGCATGGAAATCTCCTAACGAAAAGTAGCTGTTTGACCAGCGCGGCAATTGTGCGTTCGCAGGCAGGGCTTGTCGCGTGGAAAATCTGTCGCAGCCGGTCGCGCCACGGCGCCTCTGGTAGAATCGTTCGATCCTTTCCGACCATTCTGACGCGCAGGCCGCCTTCCGGTATGCGGGTCGATCAGCTGCTGTACTGGAATCTGCTTCGATGAGTCACGCCGTTTTCCGCCTGCGCGCCGATTGCCTTGCGCGCAGCACCCGTCCCTTCGTGGCCCGTGGGTCGCGTTCGCCGCGCTGCCCAGGATGCAGGGTTGCCTTCGAATATTGCTTCTGCGCATGGCGTCCCAAGGTCCCAGTGCGTTCCGGTGTGTGCCTGATGATGTACTACTCCGAGCCGATGAAGCCGAGCAACACCGGCTGGCTGATCGCTGACCTCGTGCCTGACACCTGGGCGTTCGGCTGGTCGCGTACCGAGGTGGACGAGGCGTTGCTCGGCTTGCTGGAAGACCCGCAGTGGCAGCCTTATCTGGTGTTCCCCGGTGAGTACGCGGCGCCTGATCGCGTGGTGGACAGCGTCGAAGTGGCGGAGGGCAAGAGGCCTCTGTTCATCCTGCTCGATGCCACCTGGACCGAAGCGCGCAAAATGTTCCGCAAGAGCCCTTATCTGGACCGCTTTCCGGTGCTCAGCCTGACGCCGGAGCAGATTTCCCGCTATCAGTTGCGCCGCAGGAAGAACGAAGAGCACCTATGCACCGCCGAAGTCGGCGCGCTGTGCCTGGAGCTGGCGGGTGATGAGCAGGCCGGGGGCGCGCTGAACGCCTATCTGGATGTGTTCACCGAGCGTTACCTGGGCGCCAAGCACAAGCTGCCCCTGGACGAGGCAAGCCCGGCGCACCTGGCGCTCAGCGTCTTTCTCTGATCAGGCTTCGGCCTTGGCCGGAGTCGTCTCGGCTTCGCGTTTCTGTGGCCAGAGCTGAGCCACCAGCATGCCGGTGAACATCAGGGCACAGCCGAAGTAACCGCGCGTGTGCAGGGATTCATCCAGCAGCAGGGCGCCTGCGATGGCGGCGAACACCGCTTCCAGGGACAGGATGATGGCGGCGTGAGAAGCGATGGCGTGGCGCTGCGCAACCACCTGCAGGGTGTAGCCGATGGCGACGGCGATGACGCCGCCATAGAGGATGGCCGGTCCGGCCTGGAGGATGGCGTCGAACCGGATTTCTTCGAACACGACAGCCAGCACCAGGCTGACCACCGCGCACACGGCGAACTGCAGGATGGAAAGGCGGATCGGGTCGTAGCGGCTGGCGAAGAAACCGACCAGCAGCACATGCACACCCCAGACGCAGGCCCCCGCCAGTTGCAGCCAGTCACCGGATGCCACGTGGAACCCCTCACCGACGCTGAGCAGGAACATGCCGATGACCGCCAGGCTGGCCCCCAACCAGGTTCCCATGCCGGTCCGATGGCCGAGGAAGAGTCCCAGCAGCGGCACGATGATGACGTAGAGGCCGGTGATGAATCCGGAGTTGGTGACGCTGGTGAAGAGCAGGCCCACCTGCTGCAGGTTGATTCCGAGCGATAGCGCCAGACCCATCAACAGTCCGCCGAGCAGCATGCCGCGATTGAGCGGTTGCTTGACCGCCGGCTTGGGCAGTATCAGCAGCAAGGGCAAGAGAATCAGTGCGCCAAGGGCGAAGCGCAGGCCGGTATAGAGGAAGGGGCCGATCGCATCCATGCCCAGGCGTTGGGCGACGAAAGCTGCGCCCCAGATGGCGGCAGTGATCAGCATCAGGATATCGGCGCGCAACGCTTGGCTTCGCATGGTGTTTCTCGACGGGAAAAGCCGAGAACTTTGCCGCAAAGCGTTCGACTTGACCACCCCGTCCCGGCTCGGCATTCTGGGCGCCGCTTTACGGCCTGCCCGTATCAAGCTTCGGGTCCTGGTCAGCGTATCCCGTTGTGCCGAAATGCCTCTCCACACCCCAGAGAGGCGTGTCTGGGCCCATTACAAAAAGGACATGCCCATGGCCTCATACGAAATTCTCATCGCCGATGACCACCCGCTGTTCCGCAGCGCCCTGCAGCAAGCCCTGACCCTGGGCCTCGGGCCTGAGGTGCGACTGGTGGAAGCGGCGAGCATCGCCGAACTCGAGAGCCGGCTGGCTGAGCGTGCCGACTGGGATCTGGTCCTGCTCGATCTGAACATGCCTGGCGCCTACGGCTTCTCCGGACTGGTGCTGCTGCGTGGCCAGTACCCGCAGATTCCCGTCGTGATGATCTCCGCACAGGAAGAAGCGGCGGTCGTCGCACGCTCCCGCGAGTTCGGCGCAAGTGGTTTCATTCCCAAATCCAGCCCGCTGGAAGTGATCCAGAGCGCGGTGCGCGCGGTACTCGATGGCGACACCTGGTGGCCGCCGCAGCTGCAGGAAGCCCAGGCCCTGTCCGACGAAGCCAAGGCCGCCAGCGAAGGACTCGCCAGCCTGACGCCCCAGCAGTTCCGCGTACTGACGATGGTCTGCGAAGGGCTGCTGAACAAGCAGATCGCGTTCGAGCTGCATGTCTCCGAAGCCACCGTGAAGGCTCACGTAACGGCCATCTTCCGCAAGCTCAACGTTCGTACCCGCACCCAGGCCGCGCTGCTGCTGCAACAGATGGAATCGATTCCGTCGGCCTGAGCCCGGGCATTTCACGCAAATTTGAAGCGCGTTGCGTTAGGCTGCGCGCTCCTTTCAAAAGCCCCTTCTTCTATGTCGCCATTCAAAGGCCAGACCGGCCTCAAACGCATCTTCAATGCCGCAGGCTATTCGTTCGACGGCCTGCGTGCCGCCTTCACCGGCGAAGCCGCCTTCCGCCAATTGGTGCTGCTCAATGTGGTGCTGATTCCGCTGTCGTTCTTCCTTGATGTCAGTCGTGGCGAACGCGCACTGATGATCGGCGCCTGCCTCCTGGCGTTGATCGTAGAACTGCTGAACTCGGCGGTAGAGGCGGCCATCGACCGCATTTCCCTCGAACGCCATCCGCTGTCGAAGAATGCCAAGGACATGGGCAGTGCAGCGCAGTTCACCGCACTGACCCTGATCACGGCGGTCTGGGCCACCATTCTCCTCGGCTAATCCTCAGGCAATCGGCGGTAGCACGATCTCGTCGCTGCGGTTAACGCCTGCGGTCAGCTCCCGGCACTGTTCGAGAAACTCGCGCATGGCTGCCGTCTGGAATTTCTGCCGGTGCCAGATGAAGTAGAACTGCCGACGCAAATCGATGTCCGGGGTTTCCAGCGGCACCAGGCTGCCGCGGCGGAAGGCATCGCGCAGCGCCAGGCGCGAGATGCAACTGATGCCCAGGCCCGACTCCACCGCACGCTTGATTGCCTCGGTGTGCTCGAGCTCCAGCCGGATGTTCAGCGGAGTAGGGTGATGACGCATGGCCTGGTCGAAGGTCAGCCGTGTGCCGGAACCCCGCTCGCGAAGGATCCAGGCCTCGCGGCTCAGCTCCTCCATGCTCGCCTGGCCCTTGGCCGCCAGCGGGTGCCGGGGTGCACAGAACACCACCAGTTCATCTTCCACCCAGGGCACGACTTCGATATCCGGGTGCTGGCAGTCGCCTTCGATTAGACCCAGATCAAGTTCGTACAGAGCGATCTGCTGGACGATATTCGCCGTGTTCTGCACATGCAGGCTTACTTGGCATTCCGGGTGGCGTTGCATGAAGGCGCCGATCAAGAGGGTCGCTAGATAGTTGCCCACAGTGAGTGTGGCGCCGACATCAAGAGAGCCGAAGCCCGTCTTGCCATTGAGCAGATCCTCGATCTCGCGCGCCTGGTCCAGCAGAGCCACGGCCTGGGGCAGCAACTGGCGACCGAGGGCGCTGAGACTGAGACGCTTGCCCGCCCGGTCGAATAGCTGGCAGCCGGATTGGCGCTCCAGTTCGGTCAGTGAAGTACTGGTCGCCGATTGCGACAGCGACAACTGCTCCGCAGCGCGGGAAACGCTTTCCTGCTGTGCGACGGCGACATAAACCTGCATTTGTCTGAGAGTAAATCGCATATCTATATAACCGATAACCTATATCTTGATAATTCAGTTAACAGATATTGTGGCGGTCATTACAATGTCGCGCAATTGCGCCCCCTGACCTGTGCGGCGCTGGCGAATTCCCAAACTTTCGGAGCCCCGTAAATGAGCAACATGAACTCCGAGCGCATCCTCAGCGTTCATCACTGGAACGACACGCTGTTCAGCTTCAAGTGCACCCGCGATCCGGGCCTGCGCTTCGAGAATGGCCAGTTCGTCATGATCGGCCTGCAACAGCCCAGCGGCCGTCCGCTGATGCGCGCCTATTCCATCGCCAGCCCGAATTGGGAAGAGCACCTCGAGTTCTTCAGCATCAAGGTGCCGGATGGTCCGCTGACCTCCCAGCTGCAGCACCTCAAGGAAGGCGACGAGATCATCATCAGCAAGAAGCCCACCGGCACCCTGGTCCTCGACGACCTGAATCCCGGCAAGCACCTGTACCTGCTGAGCACTGGCACGGGCCTCGCACCTTTCATGAGCGTGATCCAGGACCCGGAAACCTACGAGCGTTTCGAGAAGGTCATCCTGGTCCACGGCGTACGCTACGTGAACGAAGTCGCCTACCGCGAGTTCATCACCGACCACCTGCCGAAGAACGAATTCTTCGGTGAGGCCGTGAAAGACAAGCTGATCTACTACCCCACCGTGACCCGCGAACCGTTCGAGAATCAGGGTCGTCTGACCGACCTGATGCGCAGCGGCAAGCTGTTCGAGGACATCGGCCTGCCGCCGATCAATCCTCAGGATGACCGCGCGATGATCTGCGGCAGCCCGAGCATGCTCGACGAGACCAGCGAAGTGCTCGACAGCTTCGGCCTGAAGATCTCCGCGCGTATGCGCGAGCCGGGTGACTACCTGATCGAGCGCGCCTTCGTAGAGAAGTAAGCCTCGAAAGCTCCAACACAAAGCCCGCCAATTGGCGGGCTTTGTCGTTTCCAGGGAGTCAGACCGGAGAGCTGAAGCGTTGCCCGGAGATCGCCGGGTGGTAGATCGGCTGGATCTTGTTCCCGGCCGGGTCCAGCACGTGGAAGCTGTGGGCGCCGTCGCCATGGGCGAAGGGACGGTCGAGCATGGTCACGCCCTGGGCCTTGAGGTAGGTGTACCAGGCCTCCAGCTCGTCAAGACTGTCCACCACGAAGCCGTAGTGATCCACTGCCTGCGCGCCGCTGCTGGGGGCAAAGGCGCGACCGAGGGAGAGATTGTCGTTACCGCAGGTGAGGTAGACCAGGTCCTCGTTGGCGCGATTGAGGACTTCCATGCCCAGCACATCCACGTAGAAGCGCTCGCATTCCTCCAGATTGGACACGACGATGGCGATATGGCGCAGGCCATTGAGACGGCTTGGACGGCTGGGCATTTCTTTGACTCCGTTTTTGTATACAATTTTCAGGAAATATAAGACAAAACGGAGTTAAACGTGTACTGCCTTCTCCTCAAGACCCGTCTGCGTCCTGGTAGCCTGGACGCATTTATGGATGCCATGCGTATCAATGCCGCCGCCTCGGTGCGCGATGAGCCCGGCTGCCTGGTGTTCGATGTGCTTCAGGATCGCAGCGATCCCAACCTGGTATGGCTCTATGAGGTCTATACCGACGAAGCCGCATTCGAGGCACATATGCTGACCCCGCACTTCCTCGCCAGCCGGCCGCTGGTGGAGCCGCTGATACTCGAGCAGGATTGCATCGAAGCCGACTCCCTGGCGCTCAACCCGGCCCGCTGAACAGCGGCTCTTTTTTGTAGGTTCGGCGATGAGCAAGGCGCAGGGATCATGCGCCAGCAAAAGCAAATCCACGCTCCAGGATCGTGGATATTTACTCGCGATTGAAATCGCTGCCCCGGAAAACTCAGCCCCGCGCAATCTCCAGCACCCGAATCCGCCCCGGTTCGGGGTAGTGCCAGCGCACATCCACATCCCACAACCGCGCGCCATAGCGGCGCTCGGGCTCGGGCTTCTGATAGGCCGGGCGCGGGTCTTGCGCGAGGCACTGTTCGACCAGTTCGGCCAGGGGCTCGCCCAAGCGCTGGCCATGCTCATGGGCCTGGAGCAGGGCACTTGGTTCCCAGTCCACGGGAATCAGGTCTGGCGCAGCATCGGCAATGGCATTCAGCGCCCCATCCTGGCGATCGGCGTAGGGCACATAGGGTTTGATGTCGATCACTGGAGTGCCGTCCAGCAGGTCGATGCCGGATAGCCAGAGTCGGCCGGCCTCTACCTTTTCCAGCTTCACCACTGACTGACCGATGCCGTTGGGACGGTGAGTGGAGCGGCTGGCGAACACGCCGATGGACTGGTTCCCGCCCAGGCGCGGCGGACGCACCTTCAGGCGCGGCTTGTCTTCCAGCGCCTGGTGGAAGAGAAACAGCAGCCAGACGTGGCTGACCTGCTCCAGACCTGCCACGGCTTCGCCTGTGTCGAAGGGCGGCACCAGTTCCAGCACGCCGCGGGCGGCTGGAGCCAGATGCGGCTGGCGCGGGATGGCGAATTTTTCCTTGAAGCAGGAGCGGACGTAGCCGACCGGCGAGATGACGTGCTGCATATCAGTAGGGAACGCGGCAGCCGGCGTCGCGGAATGCCCCACCCAGGCGCAGCCAACCCTCGCCCGGGCTGGTCTGGGCACACGTCAGCGCGCCGTCCAGCTTGCTTTGCCAGATGAAGAACGGGACCGGCGCGGCGAAGCTCGGGATGGCCAGGGTCAGCAGCAGGGTGAGGAGGGTGAGGCGCATGGGGTCATTCCGGTGAAGTGCGCGGCTACCCTAGCGCCGCTCCGGGCGCCGCGCAATAGACCGGCTACAGGTGGAAACCACCGTCGATGGGAATGATGGCGCCGGTCATGTAGGCCCCCGCGGTGCTGGCCAGGCTGATGGCCAGTGCGGCCATCTCTTCACCCCGTCCCCAGCGCTTCATCGGGATCAGCGCGGTATCGCGTGCCATGGCTTCCGGGTCGTTGGCGATGAAGCGGGTCATCTTACTGGGGAAGCGGCCGGGGGCGATCACGTTGACGTTGATGTGTTCGGCCACCAGTTCCCGAGCCAGCATCCGCGACAGCTGATGCAGCGCGGCCTTGCTCGGGCCATAGGCGTACGCTTCCTCGCCATGAGAAGTAATGCCCGCCACGGAGCCGATATTGATCACCCGTGCCGGGCTCGCTTCACTGCCGGCCTTGCGCAGCAACGGCAGCAACTGCTGGATGCAACTGAATACCGACGTGACGTTGAGCTGCATGACCTTCTCCCAGCCTTTCGCCGGATAACTTTCCAGGGGCGCGCCCCAGGTGGTACCGGCGTTGTTCACCAGGATGTCCAACTGTTCCGTGCGTTGCGCCAGCGCTTCGGCCAGGTTCCTGGCGCCTTCTTCACTGGATAGGTCCGCAGCCAGGCCTTCGCATTGGCCGAAGACAGAGAGTTCGGCTGCAGTTTCACGACAGGCTTCGGCGTCGCGGGCGCAGATGAATACGCGGGCGCCGGCTTCGAGAAAGCCCTGGGCGATCATTCGGCCGATGCCGCGGGTACCACCGGTGACCAGGGCTGTGCGGCCCTGAAGACTGAAATAAGTGTGCATTGCGAACCTCGCGAGTGAGCCGGGAAAGGCCCATACCCTAGCCCCGGCATAGTCGGGGCGGGGGCATTATCGAGGTGCGGAATGCAGCGGCATTGTCACGCCGGAGCCGCCTGGGAAGCCGCCAGCTCGGCATCCTTGGCCAGGGCGCGCTTGTAGGCCGGGCGTTCGATGAAGCGTGCGATGTAGTCCTTGATCGCTGGGACTTCCGGAATCAGTCCGAACTGGGTCGTCCAGTTCAGCGCGCTGCCCCAGAGCACGTCGGCGGCAGTGAACCGCTCGCCAAGCAGCCAGGGACCTTCCTTGAACTGGCCGAGCAGGGTCTTCATGACGCTGTCGAAATCGCCGTAGGGCGAGCGCGATTCGGGGATTGGCTCGCGCTTCTGCACGCGATCCACCACGGCCGGTTCGAAACAGGAGCCGTAGAACACCATCCAGCGCAGGTACGGTCCGCGCAGGGGATCGCCCAGCGGCGGTGCCAGTTTGGCTTCGGGGTAGAGATCGGCGAGGTAGAGGTAGACCGATACCTGCTCAGTGACAACCGCATCGCCGTGGGTGAGGGTGGGCACCTTGCCCATGGGGTTGATGGCGAGGAACTCGGGCTTGCGCTGCTCGCCGAGCTTCATATTCATCACGTGGAGGTTGTACTCCACGCCCAATTCCTCCAGCAGGGTCAACGCCCCCGTGGATCGGGTATAGGGGCAGTGGTAGAGGGTTACCTGGCGGTTCTCGGTAGTCATTGTTCTGGTTCCGCGTGGTCCATGGATGAAGCGAGTCTAGACCTTGCCCCTAGAGCCTGCCGTCCCGGCGCAGGCGGCGCAGTACCCAGCGGCGATAGGCCAGAGACAGGAGCGGTTTGATGAGCGGCAGGCCGATCATCCAGGCCAGCGGCGCCAGCCTCGGAACACGGGCAAGCAGGAGGATATAGGCATCCAGCTCGCGGTGAATGCGGCCGGCTTCATCCTGGACATGGAGTTCGGTGAGGGCGAGGTACGGATCGATGCCAAGGGCGCGCAGTTCTCCGTCGCGGCCGGTGATGTCGATCCATTCCACGCCTGCGGCGGCGCGGGGGAGGGAATCGTACCAGCGACGGTCGGCAATACAGCGCGGGCAGGCGCCGTCGTAGAAGACCTTGAGCATGCTCAGGCTCCAGTGATGGGTATCGCTACGCTCCACCACATCCTACGACCAAGAGGGCGCATGAGTGTGCCCCAAAAGAAAAAGCCCCGCATCAGCGGGGCTCTTCCATTCAGCTATCGACTCAGACCAGCTCGGCCCACATGTCGTACTCGTCGGCGTCGACGATGCGCACGCGCACCTTGTCGCCCGGCTTCACGCTGGTGGACTCGATGAACACGCTGCCATCGATCTCCGGTGCGTCCGCCCAGGAGCGGGCCACGGCGCCTTCGTCGTCGACTTCATCGATCAGCACGTCCATTTCGCGGCCGATCTTCAGCTGCAGGCGAGCGGTGGAAATGGCCTGCTGGTGCGCCATGAAACGCTCCCAGCGGTCCTGTTTCACATCGTCCGGCACCGGTTCCAGGCCCAGGTCGTTGGCCGGGGCGCCTTCCACGGGGGAGTACTGGAAGCAGCCGACGCGGTCCAGTTGGGCTTCGGTCAGCCAGTCCAGCAGGTACTGGAAGTCTTCTTCGGTCTCGCCGGGGAAGCCGACGATGAAGGTAGAACGGATGGTCAGGTCCGGGCAGATCTCGCGCCACTTCTTGATGCGCGCCAGGGTCTTGTCCTCGAAGGCCGGGCGCTTCATGGACTTGAGCACTTTCGGGCTGGCGTGCTGGAAGGGGATGTCCAGGTACGGCAGCAGTTTGCCTTCGGCCATCAGCGGGATCACGTCGTCCACGTTGGGGTACGGGTAGACGTAGTGCAGGCGGACCCACACGCCCATGGCGGACAGGGCTTCGCAGAGCTCCAGCATGCGGGTTTTCACCGGCTGGCCGTTCCAGAAGTCCAGTTTGTACTTGAGGTCGACTCCGTAGGCGCTGGTGTCCTGGGAGATCACCAGCAGCTCCTTCACACCGGCCTTGACCAGGCGCTCGGCCTCGGACAGCACATCGCCTACCGGGCGGCTGACCAACTTGCCGCGCATGGAGGGGATGATGCAGAAGCTGCAGCTGTGGTTGCAGCCTTCGGAAATCTTCAGGTAGGCGTAATGACGCGGGGTCAGCTTGATGCCCTGCGGCGGTACCAGGTCGACGAAGGGGTCGTGGTCGGCCTTCGGCGGGACCACTTCGTGCACGGCACTGACCACTTGCTCGTACTGCTGCGGACCGGTCACGGCCAGCACGCTGGGGTGCACGTCACGGATGGAGTCTTCGGACACGCCCATGCAACCGGTGACGATCACCTTGCCGTTCTCGGCGATGGCTTCGCCGATGGCGTCCAGGGATTCGGCCTTGGCGCTGTCGATGAAACCGCAGGTGTTGACCACGACTACGTCGGCATCCTGGTAGGTCGGCACGATCTCGTAGCCTTCCATGCGCAGCTGGGTGAGGATGCGTTCGGAGTCGACAGTGGCCTTCGGGCAACCCAGGCTGACGAATCCGACTTTGGGAGTAGCGGTGGACATTGCGGCTAACCTCGATGGGCGCTCGGGAGGGCGCCTCTGATCAAAAAGTGCGCAATTCTAGCGGCAGGCGTCAGCCATTTCCACCCTCATCTGTTGTCATTTCGCGGCTAGCCTGTAGGAAGCTGGTGAGGAATGAGTGGGATGCTTCTCATTGCAGGGAAGGCTTCTCGAATTGATGCGCGGCAACAGTCATCAACAGGAAGGTTTAGATGAGCGGAAGCATCTCGCAACCTGCCGAGCAGCACACCGGACACGCGGCTTCCGGCCTCGGCATGCTGGTCGCCGCAGCCGGGGTGGTCTACGGCGATATCGGCACCAGCCCGCTGTACACCCTCAAGGAAGTGTTTTCCGAACAGTACGGGGTCCAGGTCAACCATGACGGGGTCCTGGGGGTTCTTTCGCTGATCTTCTGGTCGCTCATCTGGGTGGTCTCGATCAAGTACATGCTGTTCGTGTTGCGCGCCGATAACGACGGGGAAGGCGGCGCCATGGCGTTGACCGCCCTGGCTCAGCGCGCTGCCAAGTCCTACCCCAGGCTGAAGCTAACGGTGGTGCTGCTCGGCCTGTTCGGCACGGCGCTGTTCTACGGCGACAGCATGATCACCCCAGCAATCTCGGTGCTTTCGGCTATCGAAGGTCTCGATCTGGCATTCGACGGCATCAGCCACTGGGTGGTGCCCCTGTCGTTGATCGTGCTGGTGGGGCTGTTCCTGATCCAGAAACACGGCACCGCGCGAATCGGGATTTTCTTCGGGCCGATCATGGTGCTGTGGTTCAGTGTGCTGGGTGCCCTCGGGGTCTACGGGGTTCTCCAGCAGCCCGAAGTGCTCAAGGCGATAAATCCGTACTGGTGCCTGCATTTCTTCATTACCCATCCGGGTGTGGGCGTGGCGATTCTCGGGGCGGTGGTGCTGGCCCTGACCGGGGCCGAGGCGCTGTACGCCGATATGGGCCACTTTGGCCGCAAACCCATCGCCCGTGCCTGGTTCTTCCTGGTGCTGCCGGCGCTGGTGCTGAACTACTTCGGCCAGGGCGCGGCGATCCTCGCTGATGCCAACGCGGCGCGAAATCCCTTCTATCTATTGGCACCGGGCTGGGCGCTGTTGCCGATGGTGCTGCTCTCTACCATGGCCACCGTGATTGCGTCCCAGGCGGTGATTTCCGGCGCTTTCTCCCTGACTCACCAGGCCATGCAACTGGGCTACATCCCACGCATGTTCGTGCAGCACACATCGCAGCAGGAGCAGGGGCAGATCTACATCGGCGCGGTGAATTGGTCGTTGATGGTGGGCGTCGTGCTGCTGGTGCTGGGCTTCGAATCGTCCGGCGCGTTGGCCTCGGCCTACGGCGTGGCGGTGACGGGCACCATGTTTATCACGACGTTGCTGGTGTCGGTCGTAATGCTGCTGCTGTGGAAAACGCCCTGGTGGCTGGCGGTTCCGGTGCTGCTGGGCTTTCTCTTCGTCGACAGCCTGTTCTTCGCCGCCAACGTGCCAAAGATCCTCCAGGGTGGCGCATTCCCGGTGATTGCCGGTACCGCGTTGTTCGTCCTGATGACCACCTGGAAGCGTGGCAAGCAGATCGTGGTCGAGCGCCTGGACGAATCCGCGCTGCCATTGCCGCTGTTCATCGCCAGCATCCGTTCGCAGCCGCCGCATCGGGTGCAGGGCACAGCCGTATTCCTCACCGCGCGGACGGACGCCGTGCCCCATGCACTGTTGCACAACCTGCTGCATAACCAGGTACTGCACGAGCAGGTGGTGTTGCTGACGGTTATCAGCGAGGACACGCCACGGGTGGCAACGGATCGGCGTTTCGAAGTGGATGCCTACGGCGATGGGTTCTTCCGGGTGATCCTGCACTTCGGTTTCATCGAGGAGCCGGACGTCCCGGCGGCGCTCAAGCTCTGCCACCTCAATGAACTGGATTTCAGCCCGATGAGCACCACCTACTTCCTCAGCCGCGAGACGGTGATCCCCACCAAACGCATCGGCATGGCGCGTTGGCGGGAGGCCTTGTTCGCCTTCCTGCTGAAGAACGCCAACAGCAACCTGAAGTACTTCAACCTGCCGCTGAACCGGGTGATCGAGCTGGGAACGCAGGTAGAGATTTGAGGGGGGCGCTACAGGTCTGCAACGCCCCACGAGGCGGATGTCGGCATCCTACGTTGGGCTTCGCTTCGCTCAGCCCAACCTACAAGGGCGAACCAACGCGTCCGATGTCACGAGGGGTCAGTTGCGCCCCGGCAGCATCCGCACCAGGGTGTTGTCCCGGCTCACGTAGTGGTGGAACAGCGCGGCCACCGCATGCAGGCCAATGAGCCAGTAACCCGCGGTGCCGGCCAGTTCGTGGAGTTCCTTGATCTGGCCGGCCAGTTCCTTGTTCGGGCCGATCAGCGCGGGCAGTTCCAGGCCGAAGAAGGGGATGGGCTTGCCAGCGGCGCTGAGGATCAGCCAGCCGGCCAGGGGCGCGCCGATCATCAGGGCGTAGAGCGCCAGGTGCATGAGCTTGGCGAGGGCGTTCTGCCAGCTTGACGGCGCGGGCTGGATGGCCGGAGTTGGCGACATCATCCGCCCGATCAGGCGCAGCCCAACCAGGAAGAACACGGCCAGGCCGAGCATGAAATGCCAGTGCTTGAGCAGTTCGCGGGTTTCGCTGCCTTTGGGGAAGTTGCCCTTCAGCTCGATGCAGGCATACACGGCAGCGATCAGGACCAGCATCAGCCAGTGCAGGGCGATGGACAGACTTCCGTAGCGGGCAGGTGCGTTCTTGAGAATCATCACGGTTCCTCTTTCTCGTTATCGAAACGGCCGGAGAGGATAGCCGCTTTGTCTTAAGCGAATCTGAACCCAGATCAATCCCTTGCCAGCGATGCCTGCCGTTTCTCCACTGCTGCCAGCAGTTTCTCCGCCAATGCCGGATAGTTCTCGTCGTAATGGTGGCCCCCCGGCAGCTCCAGGTTTTCCCCGACGGCCCCCGGTTGGGTGCAGCCGCTTTCGTTGGCTTCTTCCTTGCCGAACACGCATAGCACCTTGGCGGGCGGCAGTCTGGTTAGTTCGGGGCCGGTGGCGGCTTCCTGGCCGGATTTGCCAAGCCAGCCCTGCACTTCGATCTCGAAGCTGCCGCTACGCGCGAGGGCCAGCAGCAGGATCGCGTCCACCTGGTCCTGGTCGGCCTTGGGCAGTCGGTTGTAAAAGGCGGGCAGCACGTCGGCGCCAAAGGAGTAGCCGGCCAGCACGAAACGCTTGGCGCCCCACTTTTCACGGTACTGCTTCATTAGCCGACTGAGATCGGCGGCACCCTGTTCAGGACTCTTGTGCTGCCAGAAGTAGCGCAGCGCGTCGATGCCGACCACTGGATGCTCACGCTTGGCCATCTCGTCCGCCACGGCGCGGTCCAGGTCACGCCAGCCTCCGTCCCCGGAATAGAACAGGGTGACGGTTTCGACGGGTTTGGCCGCCGGCACTTCCACCACCGGCAGAGGCTCGCCCTGGCCCTGCAGAAGGCTCGCGAGGCGCTGCTGGAGCAGTTGCACGAGACTCGTGTCGTAGTCGCTGATCAGGGTTTCGGCGTTGGCCTGGTTGCGCGCGAATGCGGCGCTGGGGTCGTCCGGGTTGTCGTTCCACGCCGCTAGCCAGTGGCCGTGGGGAGCCCGTTGCGGCAGGGCAGCGGGGCAGTCCGGGGTATCGAGGCTGAAGTCGATGGACAGGGCCTGGGCGTTATCGTTGTCTTGCCCTGCCAGCCAGCGCCACGCAAAGGACGCGCCCGGGCCGATGCCGGCTACCAGCCCAGGCTCGCCGCCGAGGGTGTCACGGGCCAGTTGCAGGTGTTGCTGCTGTGCCGCGCAGTCCTTTTCCGGCAGGTCCAGCTGAAGCAGGCGTGCATTGCCGCTGCGTGCCAGCGCCAGCAGGTCGGCGTCTGCCAGGCGTTGGTCGCCGCTGGCCAACAACAGCACGCGGTGCTGCACGGCGCCAGCCGGACTGGCCAGGGTCATGGCGCTGCCATCCGGCGATTTAGGGTGATCCAGTCGGGCCTGGGGCGCCGGGCGGCTCCAGATCAGCAGGGCTGCGCCGACCAGGGTCAGGATCAGGATCAGCAGCAGGCGTCGCCAGTTGCGTTTGAGCATGAGCACCTCAGCGTTTTACCAGTCCGGTGAAGCCGCCTGCGATCAGGGCTGCGGTATCGGCCAGTGCCACCAGCGGGTCGAGGCCAGCGGGCACGGCCATGTAGCGCGGCTCCCAGTCGGGCTGGAACTTTTCCTTGAAGCGGCGCAGGCCCTGGAAGTTATAGAACTGCTCGCCACGGCGGAAAATGAGCGCGCCGAGGCGCTGGGTCAGGGGCGCGCCCCGGCGCGGCTGAAGGCCGGCCAGCGGCACCATGCCCAGGCTGAAGCGGGCATGGCCGCGCTCCTTGTAGTGCAGCAGCAGGCTGAGCATGAGGAACTCCATGGTCAGCTTTGGCGCGTGGGGATGGACGCGCATCAGGTCGATGCTGGAAAGGACGTTGCCTTCGGTTTCCAGGAGGTTCGCGAAGGCCACCGGCTTGCCCTCGAACTGGATGGTGGCGATGCGGAAGTGGCTCAGGTAGTCCGGGTCGAAGCGGCCGAGGGAGAAGCCTTTCTCCCGTGCCTGCTTGCCCTGCATCCAGGCTTCGGAAATGGCCTGCAACTGGTCCAGCGGCGCGGTGCCGGCTTCGTAGATCTGCAGGTTGAGACCGTCGCGCTGGCCACGGCTCAGGGTATAGCGCAGGTCCTTCATGGCCTTGTTCTTGGCGTCCAGATCGAAGCGGGTCAGGTCGACGCGGGCTTCCTCGCCCAGCTTCAGGGCCGACAGACCAATGTCCATGTAATAGGGCAGGTTTTCCGCACGGACCTGGTAGAACACCGGTCGCGCATGGTGGTGGTCGCACAGATCGCGGAACTGCCATATCAGTTCGGCGCGTCGATAGGCCGGGCCAATGGGGTCGAACAGGGCGACCAGGCTGCGGCCGCGCCGGGCATACATGAGGAACGCGTCGCCCTGCGCATGGAACAGCAACGCCTTGTCGCCGGTCAGCACCAGGCCGCCGTCGGGCTGATCGGAGGCGCGGATTACCGCGGAGGCGCGCTGCAGTTCGTCGTCAGTCGGCTCGTGGATGGTCGGCGGCACCGGGCGTAGCAGCCAGGCCAACGCGATACCGGCGAGCAGGACGCCGCTGGCCAGGGAGGCGCGCAGTGCGCGGGGCGCATCGCCGTCTACCTCGAACTGCCACCAGAGCTCATGGCTGTAGGGCACGTCCTGGAAGGCGAAGAACATCACCCAGATCGCCGCCAGCAGGACGCAGGCACTGGCCGCCAGGTTGAGCGGCGAGAAGGGCATCTCCAACAGGCGGCTGGGGCGGTAGAAGGCCGCACGGAAGATGGCCAGCAGCACGGCCGTCATGGTCAGCAGGCTCGCCTCTTCCCAGTCAAAGCCCTTGAGCAAGGACATCCCGGCACCCGCGAGCAGCAGCACCACGGTCAGCGCCCAGGCCGCCGACAGGCGATGACGCAGCCCGTGGGCCAGCAACAGGCAGAGCACGCCGACCAAGCTGGCGACCAGGTGCGAGGCATCGATCAGACGGTGGGGAATGAGAAAACTCAGGTGCTCCAGGCGGACATCCGCAGCTGGAGTGACGCCGGAAAACAGGAGTACCACGCCGCTGAGGAACACCAGCAGCGACAGCACCGGTGCAGCAAGGCCGGAGGCGGCACGCAGGGCCTGGCGGCCGGCGGGGAACAGGCGCTGGGCTTCGTTGGCGAGCAGCAACAGGCAGGCCAGCACCAGTGGCAGGCCGACGTAGATCAGGCGGTAGAGGAGCAGTGCGGCCGCCAGCGGCGCGGCCCCCAGCTGGCCGGCGAAGGCCGCCAGCAACACGGCCTCGAATACGCCAACGCCGCCGGGTACATGGCTGAGCACGCCGGCGGCCAGGGCCAGCATGTAGACCAGCAGGAAGGCGCCAAGGGGCGGTGCTTCCGGCAGCAGGACATAGAGCACGCAGGCCGCGGCGCAGACGTCCACCACGGTGATCAGCAGTTGCAGTGCCGACAGGCGCAGGCCCGGCAGTCGCACGCTGCGGTTGCCCAGGGGCAGGTCGATGCAGCCGGGCACTGGCGGCTCGGCCGCACGCTGACGCGAAATCCAGAAGACGAGCCCACCACCGGCCAGCAATACGCCCAGTGCAAGGATGATCACCAGACTTTCCGGCAGGCCCAGGGCAATGGAGGCGGCGGCCGGGGCGCTCAGTGCAGCCAGGGCGGCCAGCGGCGGCAGCGCCGAGCCCAGGGCCAGGCTGGCGAACAGCGTGATGCGGGCGATGTCGCCGGCGCCCAGGTCATTGCGTCCGTAGAGGCGGAAACGCACCGAACCGCCGGTGAGCATGGACAGGCCGACGGCATTGCCGATTCCCGACGCACAGAAGCTCCCAAGGGCCATGCGCGGCAAAGGCAGGTGCACGCCGGCGAACCGGCAGCCGGACCACTCGTAGCCGACGTAGGCGATGAAGCTGACCGCGGTGGCGCCCAGGGCCAGGAGCAGGCTGCTGCCAGGGACGTCATGGATGGCGGCGCGCAATGCATTGGGGTCCAGTTCCCGCAGCAGGTGCCAGCAGGCCAGCAGGCCGAGGACGAAGACCAGCAAGGTGAATGCAACGACGATCCACTGCCGATAAGCCGTGAGGCCGTCCAGCCAGCGTAGCGGGGCGGGTTCTTCGTTGAGTTGGCCGTTGACCGGGTTTTCCGCTGGCGGAGTGTTGGCGCGCATCAAGCACCTCTAGGCAATGTGCGCCACTGTGTGTGGGCAACGACGGCAAGTTCCAAGTGCCGGGCAGAACTTTTTTCTTCGCCGGCACGGCCATGCGGAAGCACGGGGAACGGCCGGGTTAGCGCCAAGTCTAGGCGAGTGCAGGGGAGCGGCTGTCGCGGGGAGTCGGGGGCGGCAGGAGGCGAGCGGCAATTTGTCGCGGCCAGGCCCGCCGGTCAATGCCAGACCGAGCGGGTCTCCCAATCGCGGAATTGGTCGGCGGGGATCGGCTGGCTGATCTTGTAGCCCTGGGCGATATCGCAGCCGTATTGGCCGAGCTGAGTGAGGGTCAACTGGTCTTCGACCCCTTCGGCGACCACCGTCAGATCCAGGTTATGGGCCAGTTCGATGATGGAGCGAACGATCTTCGCCGAGCCATCGTTGCTGGTCATGGCGCTCACGAAAGACTGGTCGATTTTCAGCGAATCCACCGGCAACCGCTGTAAATACGCAAGGGAGGAGTAACCGGTGCCGAAATCATCGATGGTCAGGTGGGCGTCCAGTTCCTTGAGCGCGCTGAGGGTCTGCATCGAGGCAACCGGGTCTTCCATCAGTGCGCTTTCGGTCAGCTCGAACTCGATCCAATGGGGTTTGGCTCCCCAGGTGGCGAAAGAGCCCTGGATACGCTCCAGCAGGCGTGGGTCGCGCAGGTCGTGGGCGGAGAGATTGACCGAGATGGGGCGTTCATCACCCTCCTCATGCCAGGCGTAACGCTGGCCCAGGGCGGTATCCAGGACCCAGAGGGTCAGCGGGGTGATCAGTCCGGTGTTCTCCGCCAGGCGGACGAACTCGTCCGGGGGCAACATGCCGTGCTGCGGATGGCGCCAACGCACCAGGGCCTCGGTGCCGCAAACACGGTTGCTGGCGATATCCACTTTGGGTTGGTAGTAGAGCAGCAGTTCGTTGCGGTCGATGGCGCGGCGCAGGTCACCCATCAGGGTCAGGTGCTGGGCGCATTCCTGGTCGAGTCCACCCTGGAACACCGCGAAGCCCGCATTGGAACGCTTGGCTTGCTCCATGGCGCTGCCGGAGCGGCGGATCAACGCTTCCGGCGCCGTGCCGTGGCCGGGATAGAGCGCAATGCCGATGCTGGCGCGGGCTTCCAGATAGAGCCCGGAAAGCTCCACCGGGTCGTACAGCGCGGTGAGAATCTGCTTGGCCAACTGTGAGGCATGCTCGGCGCCGCTGTTGGGCATGAGCACGGCGAATTCGCACTCGCCCATCCTCGCCACGGTACGTTCCGGCCCTACCACCTGCTTCAGGCGGGAGGCGATCTCGATCTGCAGGCGGTCGCCTTCGCGGTAGCCGAGGGTTTCGTTGATTTCCTGGTTGCGGGCGATTTCCAGGTGCAGCAGGCCGAGCGGGCGGCGTTCCTGGCGGGCGGTGGCGATGGCGCTATCCAGCAACTCGTGCAGGCGTACCCGGTTGGGCAGGCCGGTCAGCGCATCTTCATAGGCCATCCTGCGAATGGTCGCTTCGGCTTCCAGGGCGCGGGACCGGGTGCGCAACGTGGCGATGCCGAAACCCAGGTCGTTGGCCATGGCCAGCAGCAATTCCACTTCCTTTTCATCGAAGGCGTCGGCACTGGTGGCCATGATCACCAGCATGCCGATGAGGTTTCCTTCAACTTGCAGCGGGAGTGCCAGGGCACCGGAGAACCCCAGTTCGACAGCTTCTTCATGCAGTGCGGCGGCGGAGTCGCCGAGCAGGTCGCGCATTACCAGCGGATTACCGGCGAGCAGCGCCTGCTCCAGTTCGCCGTGGAAGGTCCGGTCATGACTGCCGGCGCCCCAGCCCTGGCAGATGCCATTGGCCGCGTGGCAGGCCATCACCTTGTAAGGATGTGCCGAATCGTCCTGGCGGTAGTCGACCCAGGCCTGGCAGTAGCCGCATTCGTCCACCAGGACGCGGCATATGTCTGCCAGCAGCGGGATTTCGCTGGTGGCGTGGATCACCGCATGGTTGACCGCTACGCGAGTGGCCAGCGCGCGATTGAGGGATTCCACCTGGAGTTCGGCCTGACGGCGGCGCGCCTTGCTACGCAGGGCCTGAAGGCCGAACGCCATGTCATCGGCGGCTTCGCTGAGCAGTTCCAGTTCGCGTTCGCCAAAGGCGTCGGGCTCCTTGGCGCAGATGGCCAGGGCGCCGAAGATCTGGCCGTCCACCCGCAGGGGAAGGGAGAGGATCGAGGCGATGCCGTGGGTGACGGCGCTTTCCCGCCATGGGCTGAGCCTGGGGTCGGTGAGGATATCGCGTGTGATGTTCGGTTTGCCGGTGCGAATGGCGGTGCCGGTGGTGCCGTGTCCGCGTTCGCTGTCGGACCAGGTGATGTTCAGCGAATCGATATAGGCGCGGTCGAGCCCGACATGGGCCAGGGGCGTTACCGTTTGCGCTTCATCATGTTCGGCGCGGCCGACCCAGGCCATGCGGTAGCCGCCTTCTTCCACCACCACCCGGCAGATTTCCTTGAACAGGAAGCAGGGGTCCTCGGCACGCAACAGGGCGCGATTGCAGCCGCTCACCGTGCGCAGGGCGCGGTTGAGGTATTCGACTTCCTCGCTGGAGGCGCAGTAGTCGGCCATGGCCAACCTCCATCTGGTGGATGGGTGCGCTTGAAGTATAGAGGCCGGGTCTTGTCCGGTCGGTCGGCTGACGAACAGCCTGGACGGACGGGGAGGCGGAAACGAAAAAGGCCACTCCGAAGAGTGGCCTTTTCCTAATGTTGGTTGCGGGAGCTGGATTTGAACCAACGACCTTCGGGTTATGAGCCCGACGAGCTACCAGACTGCTCCATCCCGCGCCGGCAATTCTACAGATCGGCGGGAGGCTGTCAAACGATTTCTGCTTTTTAAATCAAATACTTAATTCGAACCCAAACGAAAAAGGCCACTCCGAAGAGTGGCCTTTTTCTAATGTTGGTTGCGGGAGCTGGATTTGAACCAACGACCTTCGGGTTATGAGCCCGACGAGCTACCAGACTGCTCCATCCCGCGGCGGCAATTCTACAGTTCTGCGGAGGGCTGTCAAACGATTTCTCAGAAAAATTCTTTTTCCCTCAAATATTTAGCAAATCGTGATGATCACGAAGGCTGGCTCACTACTGCGCTAGAGCGGCCGGAGAGAGTGCCGGCTGCTGTATCATCGCCGGTTACCTGAACCCTCTGCGCGTCACCAGCCCGCCATGCCGCAACGAAAGATCATCCACATTGACTGCGACTGCTTTTATGCCGCGATCGAAATGCGCGATGACCCGGCACTGGCGGGTAAACCCCTTGCAGTGGGCGGCTCCCCGGACAAGCGCGGGGTCGTGGCCACCTGCAATTACGACGCCCGCGCCTACGGGATACGTTCGGCCATGCCGATGCGCACGGCGGTCAAGCTGTGTCCGGACCTGAACATCGTCCGGCCACGGATGGATGTCTATAAATCAGTGTCGCGGCAGATCCACCAGATTTTCCGCGACTACACCGAGATCATCGAGCCGCTGTCCCTGGACGAGGCTTACCTGGATGTCTCCGACAGCCCGCATTTCAACGGCAGCGCCACGCGCATCGCCCAGGAAATTCGCCGGCGAGTGGCAGCGGAACTGCACATCACGGTGTCCGCCGGTGTCGCCCCCAACAAGTTCATCGCCAAGATCGCCAGTGACTGGCGCAAGCCGGATGGCTTGTTCGTAGTCACGCCGGACCAGGTGGACGAGTTCGTCGCTGCGTTGCCGGTGAGCAAGCTGCATGGGGTGGGCAAGGTGACGGCGGAGAAGCTCGCGCGCCTGGGTATTCGTACCTGCGCGGACCTGCGCGACTGGAACAAGCTGGCGCTGGCGCGGGAATTCGGCAGCTTCGGCGAGCGCCTCTACAACCTGGCCCGTGGCCAGGACGACCGCATCGTGCAGGTGGACAGCCGTCGACAGTCCATCAGTGTGGAAAACACCTACGACCAGGATCTGCCGAATCTGGACGCCTGCCTGGAACAGCTACCCGCCCTGCTCGACGAGCTGCGGGGGCGCATGGCGCGGCTGGATGCCAGCTACAAGCCGGATAAACCCTTCGTGAAGCTGAAATTCCACGATTTCACGCAGACCACCCTGGAACAGTCGGGCGCCCGTCGAGACCTGGACAGCTATCGGCAACTGCTCAGCACGGCATTTGCCCGTGGCGACAAGCCGGTGCGCCTGATCGGAGTGGGGGTGAGGCTGCAGGATCTGCGTGGCGCGGTCGAGCAGCTGAATCTCTTTTAAGGCACGACCTGCTTTTACCTGTGGGGGCGAATTCATTCGCCAAGCAGGCCGAAGGTCTGCCCTTCGACGCCGAGAGGGGCAGCGTTGCTGCCCTTGGCGAATGAATTCGCCCCTACAAGAGAGGGGATCGACGCGGCGAAGCTCAGCCTTCCACCGGCCAAAGCCGGATCGGCTTGCCCTCGGCGGGCCACAGGCGCAGTTGGTCGATGGGGGAGATGTCCCAGCGTTGCACCTTGCCCAGCGAATCGAGGAAACGCTGTTCCTGCTCCATCAACGCCGGGGCGCACATCTTGCGGGTACTGCCGGGCATGCCAAAGGTGAGTTTGTCGCCTTCCAGGGTGTAGGACGCGAACCAGTGGTTGCAGCCGGCGTTGCCGTAGGCGCGGTTGTCGTCGCCCAGCGTGATGGTCAGGTGGCTGCGGTCGATCAGCGGGCGTTCGCCGATCCACTCCACCTGATAGGTCGTGCCGGTTTCCAGTTGCGGACGATCGGTGGCGCAACCGGTGAGGGCTACGGCCACTGCAGTCAGCAGCAGGGCCTTTCGGGTCATTGAGTGTCCTCCTGACGGCAGTTCGGGCAGTAATGCTTGCCAGCCTGGCCACGCCAGCCCAGCTCCGCGATACGTGCTTCGGCCGCGGGTGCCTGGGCCTGCTTGCCGAGGCCGCCGTCGACGGCGAACTCGAAGTCCAGGTGCGCGCCGCAGGCGTCGCAGTCCACTTGCCAGTTGTGGATCGAGAGTTCCTTGAAGACCGGGCCCTTGGCCACCGCCAGCCATTGGCCGGGCGGGTTGATCAGGTGGCGGACCTTGTCCACGGTCAGGCGCATGCTGAGGTCGCGGCTGCCTTTGAGGGTCACCAGCAGGGTGTCGCCGCTCTTGATCGAGCCGCCGGTACCCGTGACCTGGTAGAGGCCCGGGGAGAGGGCGCGGCATTCGTTCAGGGTGTGGGCGGGGTTGAGCAGGTTGTAACGGAAATCGTGTTCGGCCATAGGTCCTCCGGAAGCGCCGCGCATGCTAACACGGCCTAGGCGTCCACCTGATTGCACGGTCGTCCGGCGGCCCAGGCGAGGATGTTGTCCAGGGTGGTGCGGGCGATGGCGGCCAAGGCTTCGCGGGTAAGGAAGGCCTGGTGGGCGGTGATGATCACGTTGGGGAAGGTGAGCAGCCGCGCCAGCACGTCGTCCTGCAAGGGCAGGTCGGAACGGTCCTCGAAGAACAGGTTGGCTTCTTCTTCATAGACATCCAGGCCCAGGTAGCCGAGCTGGCCGGATTTCAGCGCGTCGATCAGCGCCGGCGTATCCACCAGGGCACCGCGCCCGGTGTTGATCAGCATGGCGCCGGGTTTCATCTGCTCCAGACTGCGGGCGTTGACCAGATGCCGGGTAGCGTCGTTGAGCGGGCAATGCAGGCTGATGATGTCGCTCTCGGCCAGCAATTCCGGCAGTTCGACATAGACCGCCCCCATCGCTTCAACACTGGGATTGCGTTGCGGATCGAAGGCCAGCAGGCCGCAGCCGAAGCCGGCCATGATGCGCGCGAAGGTGGCGCCGATCTGGCCAGTGCCGACCACGCCAACGGTCTTGCCGACCAGGTCGAAACCGGTCAGGCCATGGAGGGTGAAGTCGCCTTCCCGGGTGCGGTTGTAGGCACGGTGCAGGCGGCGATTGAGCGCGAGGATCAGTGCAACAGCGTGCTCGGCCACCGCATGGGGCGAGTAGGCTGGCACCCGCACAACGGTCAGGCCAAGACGCTTGGCGGCAGCCAGGTCCACATGGTTGTAGCCGGCCGAGCGGAGAGCGATCAGCCGCGTGCCGCCGCTGGCCAGGCGCTCCAGCACGGGGGCGGACAAGTCGTCGTTGATGAAGGCGCAGACCACGTCGAAGCCATAGGCCAGCGCCGTGGTGTCGAGTGTCAGCCGCGTCTGCTGGAAGTGCAGCTCGAAGTTGGGACTGGCGCCGAGAAAGCTCTCACGGTCATAGGCCTGGCTGCTGAACAGAATGGTGCGCATGGGATCTCCTTGGTTGCCCAGCAGCATAGCTGGCGTCTGGCCACTGCACGTTGCTGTGGGTCAGGCCTCCATTCGCGCCACCTCGGCCAGGCGCGTGATGGCTGCGTCCAGTTCCTCCAGCGCTTGCGGGGCGCTGGGGTCGTTCTGTTTGAGCAGGGTTTCGCTGCGCTGGCAGGCGGCGCGTAGTTGCGGCACGCCACAGTAGCGAGTGGCACCGTGCAGACGGTGGACGCGTTCCAGCAAAGTGGTGCGGTCGCCGCTGCGAGCGGCAAGCTGGATGGCTTCGCGGTCGGCGTCGAGTGAGGCCAGCAACATGGACAGCATGTCCGCGGCCAGGTCCGCCTTGCCGGCGGCCAGGCGCAATCCTTCCTCCGGGTCCAGCACGTCCAGGCCATCATGGACCCGGCCTTCGCGACCTGGGCGCTGGATGGGCTGGCTACCGAGGCTGAGACCGGTCCACTTGAGCACCACCTGGGCCAGTTGGCGTTCGCCAATGGGCTTGGTCAGGTAGTCGTCCATGCCGCCCTGGAGCAGCGCGCGTTTTTCGTTGGCCAGGGCATGGGCGGTGAGGGCGACGATGGGCACCGGGTCGATGCGCTGGTCGCTTTCCCAGCGGCGGATCGCTTCGGTGGCCTGGGTGCCGTCCATGCCGGGCATCTGTACATCCATGAGGATCAGGTCGAAGCGCTCACGTTGCACGGCTTCGATGGCGTCGAAACCGCTGTCGACCGCACGTACGTCGGCGCCCATGTCCGTCAGCAGGGTCTGCACCAGCAGCAGGTTGGCGGGATTGTCGTCGACGCAGAGCAGGCGCGGCGCACGGCTGTTGTTCGGTTGCGGCGGCTCGACGCGCGTTTGGCGGGGGATGACCAGGCCGCTCAGGGCCTGTTGCAGCTTGAGTGTGCAGGTGGGCTTGGCCTGCAGCTGGCTATGGGCTTCGGGCAGGGCGCGGTGGTAGAGCGCCTGTTCGGTGGTGGGGCAGAGCACCAGACTTTTGCAGCCGAGCTGCTCGAGGTCCCACACCCGTTGGCTGAGTTGTTCCGGCGAAAGCGCCTGCACATCGGCGCCGATCACGGCGAGGCCGATCGGGCGCTTGCTCAGGCGGCGCGCGGCGACGTCGTCCACCAGGGTGCCGATGCTCGGATAGTCCAGCACTTCCAGGCCGCAATCTTCCAGTTGGTGATGCAGCGACTGGCGCGTCAGTTCCTGCGGTTCCAGGACGGCCACGCGACGCCCTTCCAGATGGGCTTGTACGCCGCTGTCCATCTCGTCCAGCGACTTGGGCAGGCTGAGGGTGATCCAGAATTCCGAGCCGACACCCGGTGTACTGCTGACGCCGATTTCGCCGCCCATCTGTTCGATCAGGCGTTTGGAAATCACCAGACCGAGACCGGTGCCGCCGGCCTGGCGCGAGAGGGAGTTGTCGGCCTGGGTGAAGGCCTGGAACAGGGCGCGCAAGTCGGTGTCGGTGAGGCCGATACCTGTGTCCTGCACGCTGATGCGCAATTGCGCCAGTTCGTCGTCGCTGTCGTCTTCGAGCATGGCGCGTACGGCAATGCTGCCTTCGCGGGTGAACTTGATGGCGTTGCTCACCAGGTTGGTCAGCACCTGCTTGAGGCGCATCGGATCGCCCATCAGGTGCAGCGGGGTATCCCGGTAGACCAGGCTGACCAGTTCCAGGTGCTTCTCGTGGGCGGCCGGGGCGAGGATGGTGAGCGTGTCCTGGATCAGGTCACGAAGGTTGAAGGGGATGTTCTCCAGGACCAGCTTGCCGGCCTCGATCTTCGAGAAATCGAGTACCTCGTTGATGATGCCCAACAGGCTGTCGGCGGATTTCTCGATGGTGGCCAGGTAGTCCTGCTGGCGCGAGGTGAGGTCGCTTTTCTTCAGCAGGTTGGTGAAGCCGAGGATGCCATTGAGCGGGGTGCGGATCTCGTGGCTCATGTTGGCAAGGAACTCGGACTTGATGCGGCTGGCCTCCAGGGCCTCCTTGCGTGCCAGGTCCAGCTCGATGTTCTGGATCTCGATGGTCTCGAGGTTCTGGCGGACGTCTTCGGTGGCCTGATCGATGTTGTGTTGCAACTCTTCCTGGGCGGTCTGCAGGGCTTCGGCCATGCGGTTGATGCCCGAGGCCAGTTCATCCAGTTCATGGCTGCCCAGGGGGGGTAGGCGGGTTTCCAGACGTCCTTCCTTGAGCTGCGCCACCCCTTGCTTGATGCGCCGCAGCGGATCGTTGATCGCGCGGCTCATGCGCAGCGCCAGCAGGGCGGTGACGCCGAGGCCCGTGGTAATCAGCAGCAGGCTGGCCAGCAGGCTGCGATAGCCCCGCAGCAAGGTGCCCTGGTGGGACATTTCCAGTTCGACCCAACCCAACAGGTTGTCGTTAGGCAGTGGCGTCTTGCCGCCGGAAAGCACCCGATGGCGTTCGAACACCGGTTGCAGGAAGCGCGTGGCCTCGGTGTTGCTCGTCAGCGAAAGGTTGTTGCCTTCTCCGTCCGGGCTCTCGTTGAGCATGCGCGGTCCGGCATGGGCGAGGCGCTTGTGGTTGGCGCCGATGAAGCTCACTGCGCGCACGTCGGCCTGGTCCAGCGCGTGGTCGGCGATGCGCTCCAGCAGCACGGCGTCTCCGCGAATCAGGGCGGGAGCGGCGAGGGGCGCCAGGTGTTCGGCGATCATCTGACCGCGTTGCAGCAGCTGGGCCTGCATGTCGGCCTGCTGCACCCAGGTGAAGTAGCCGCCCAGTACCAGTGCCAGCAGGCTGGTGGGCAGCAGCGTCAGCATGAGCACGCGGCCCTTGATACCCAGATCCTTGTACACGCCCATCCTCTCCCCATGCGCTTTCCGCGCAGTGTAGCGACCAATTGCATGGGAATCTTGCGGCAGTTTTGTCAGAATTCGCATTCGGCAATAGTTAGCATTTGCAGGTGATTCCATGTTGGCCACTCCTCGCACCCCCGCTCGCATCCTTGCCATCGAGGACGATCCGCTGCTGGCGGCCCATCTGCACGACCATCTGCAGGGCCGCGGTTTCGACGTCACCCTCCGCCAGGATGGCGAGGAAGGCCTGGGCCATGCGCGCGATGAAGACTTCGACCTGATTCTCATGGACATCCTGCTGCCCGGCCGCAATGGCCTGGAGGTGCTGGCCAACCTGCGCCGCGAGCGCAAGGTGCCGGTGATCCTGATGTCCGCCCTCGGCGCCGAGCAGGACCGCATCGCCGGATTCAGCCAGGGTGCCGACGACTACTTGCCCAAGCCGTTCAGCATGGGGGAGATGGAAGTGCGCATCGAGGCCGTTCTGCGGCGGGTGGCCTATGAACGCGGTGAACCGGAGACCCCGGGCGAAGGCCTGGAGCTGAATTTCGACGAAGGCCGCGCGGATGTTGCCTATGCGGGGCAATGGGCCGAACTCACACCGACCGAATACCGTCTGCTGGTGACATTCTCGCGGCATATGGAGGAGGCACTGAGCAAGGCCTTCCTTTATCAGCACGTGCTGCACCGGGCCTACTCGCAGCATGACCGCAGCCTGGACATGCACGTCAGCCACATTCGCCGCAAGCTGCAGCGTCTGAGCTACACCGGTAGTCGCCTGGAAACCATCTGGGGCAAGGGCTACGTGATGACCAGCAGGGAAAAATGATGCCGGGGCGCAACTCGCTGTTCTGGAAGCTGGCGATCCTGCTGGCCGGTTTCTGCTTGGCGATGATCGCCCTGACCCTTTCCTGGGGGCAGCGCATCGGCGAGCAGACTTCCTATCTCTCGGATGAGGCGAAGACCGTCCTGAGCGGTTACGCGGATCGTGCCGAGTCGGCTTGGCGCCAGGGCGGAGCGAGCGCGGTCGATGCCGTGCAGGCTGAACTGGAGGCTGCCGAGGGCGGCTGGGTGCTGGTGCTGGACCCGCACCTGTTCCCCCTGGGTACCCGTGTGATGACCGCTGACCAGCGCGAGCACCTGAGCTTCATGCGCCAGCTGCACTGGGGCATGGGCCGACAAACGTCGCAGCCGCGTATCCTCAGCATTCCCTTCAAGGGCGGTGACGGCCAGCTGGTGATGCAGTTGCCGCAACGATTCAGTCCCTGGGGACCGCGGCCGCTGCTGTATTTCCTCGCCTACCGGGTGGCACCGGTCATCCTCGCGCTGGCGCTCTGCGTCGTTCTCTTCCGCCTGCTGATCGCACCCTTGGCGCGCTTGCGCGAGCAGGCCAACGCGCTCAGTGCCGATGACCTCAGCGCCCGCCTCGGGGCACCGCTGGCCGACCGTCGCGACGAGTTGGGCGAGCTGGCGCGCGCGTTCGACCACATGGCCGGGCGCCTGCAAGGCACGGTGACGTATCAGCGGCGCCTGCTCAGCGATCTGTCCCACGAGTTGCGTACACCGTTGAGCCGGCTGCGAGCGGCCAGTGAGCGGGAGGAGAGCCTGGACAGCCTTCGGCAGCGGCTGGAGCGGGAAGTCGGCGTGATGCAGCAACTGGTGGAGAACACACTGGAGCTGGCCTGGCTGGATTCGGAACGACCGCGATTCGCCCAGGAGGCGGTGCACCTGCGTCCGCTATGGGACGTACTGTCCGAAGATGCCAGCTTCGAGACGGGCTGGCCGAAGGAGCGCCTGCATTTCGAACTGGACGAGGATTGCACCGTCAGGGCCAACCTCAATGACCTGGCAAAGGCGCTGGAGAACATGCTGCGCAATGCCATCCGCCACTCGCCGGAAACGGGCCGGATCACTTTGTCCGGCCAGCGCGAAGGCGATTTCTGGTGCCTGAACCTGCGCGATGAAGGCCCTGGCGTACCCGAAGAACAGCTGGAACTGATGTTCGAACCCTTCGCCCGGCTCAATCAGGCGCGTCCGGGAGACGGCGGTTTCGGCCTGGGCCTGAGCATCGCCCGCAGCGCGATCGTCCTGCAGGGTGGGGCGGTCTGGGCGCGCAACCTCGATCCCGGCCTGGGCATGTACCTTCGTCTGCCGGCCTGGCAGGGCAGCCCGGGCTGAGCTGCCCTGCCACAGGTCAGAACCTGAAGTTGGCGGTCAATTCGGCCGAACGGCCCGGTGCGACGTTGGCGAACACGCCGACGTGGGAGGCATCGTAGATGGTCTCGTCCGCCAGGTTGAGGATGTTCAGCTGCAGGTCCAGGTTGCGGTTGACCTTGTAGCCGAGCATCGCGTCGTAGCGCCAGTAGGACTCCAGCTTGCGCGTGTTGGCGTCGTCCAGGTAGCGCTCGTCCATGTAGTTCGCGCCACCACCGATGGTCCACTTGTCGTCCAGCGCATAGGTGGTCCACAGGCTGAAGCTTTCCGGGGCGATGAACTTCATCTGGTTGCCGGCGTAGTCCACGCCACCGCTTCGGTACTTGCGGGTGGTCGGGTCGAGGTAGGTGTAGCCGGCCCAGATCTGCCAGGCATCGCTGATGCGACCGGTTGCGCCCAGCTCGAATCCGTCCACGCGGCTGTCGCCGGAGAGGGTGACATCACCGGTGACCGGGTCCTGGGAGCGGCCATCGGTTTTCTCGATGCGGAACAGTGCCGCGGTCAGCGAGAGCTGTTCGTTGAGCACGTCCCACTTGGTGCCCAGTTCCAGGCTGCGGTTCTTCTCCGGGTCGAGGTTGTTGACGGCTGCCCCGCCGGCGGCACCATCCGCGCCACCGGCCTGACCGACAGTTTCTCCGGCCGGGTTGGAGCTGGTCGCGTAGGTCAGATAGATGCTGCCGTTGGGCAAGGGCTTGAACACCAGGCCAACCTGGTAATTCAACAATTCGCTGGAGTTGGAGGCGCTGCCGTTGGTGACGTAGTAATCGTCGTAGCGCAGGCCCAGGTTCAAGTCCCACTGCTCGTGCAGTTTCAGCGTGTCGAACACATAGGCCGCACGCACGTCCTGCTTGGTTTCGCTGACCGAACCCGTCCCACGGGTCACCGGCGGGAACGGATCGTGGGGATTGGGGCTTTCCAGGTCAGCGTTGGAGCCGGCACGGACGCTGTAGCGATCCTTCTGGTCGATGGTCTCGCGGCTGAATTCCAGGCCGGCGGAATAGCTGTGCTGCAGGCCGCCGGTGAAGAACTCGCCGAAGATGTCGGTCTGGTTGACCAGGGTCTTGGTCACGCTGTTGCGCGCACGGCCATCACGGATCACCTCACCATTGAGCTCGCGGTTGATCGCGGCATTCAGTTGCGCGGGGGTATTGGTGTTGCCAAAGCTTGGCCGGGTCATCACGTAGTCGAGCAGGGTGCGACCGCCGCGCGTGGTGTTGCGCAGGGACAGGGCTTCGCTGAAATCGTGTTCCAGGACGATGCTGGCGATGTCCGCGCTGGTTTTGCTGAAGTCGCGGTCCACCAGTCCATAGAAGTTGTCGCGATCCACCTTCACCGGTTTGCCGGTGATGTTGGACACTGGGTGCCCCAGGTCCGACATGTCGTCGGTTTCCAGGTGGTAATAGCTGAAGGTGGCGCGCGTCGGGGTGTGCAGGCCGAAGGTCACGGTCGGCGCAATGCCCCAGCGCTTCACGTCCACATCTTCGCGGCCGGGCGTGTCGGCTTCGTGCTTCATGGCATTGAGCCGGAAGGCCATGCCTTGCTCGGCGACGAATCGGTTGACGTCCAGGGTCGTGCGCCACAGCTGGTCAGTGCCCAAGGTCAGGCTGCCGGCGGTGAAGTCCTCGGTCTGGGCGACCTTGCTCACCAGGTTGATGCTGCCGCCCGTGGCGCCCCTGCCGGTGTAGGCGGAGCCCGGCCCCTTGATGATTTCCACGCGCTCCAGGTTGAAGGCTTCGTGGGCATTGCGGCCGACGTCGCGAACGCCGTCGATCATGATGTCGGTGGACGCTTCGTAGCCGCGGATGAAGGGGCGATCGCCCACCGGAGTGCCGCCTTCGCCAGCACCGAGGGTGATGCCCGGTGTCGTGCGCAGTACGTCCTTGAGCGAGCTGGCACCGCGTTCCTTGATCAGGTCTTCGGTAATCACCGTCACGGACTTGGGCGTGTCACGCAGTGGCGCGGTGAACTTGGGTGAGGAGGCCTGATCGACCTTGTAGCCTTCGACATGGGTCGAACGGACGTCCGTGCTGCCCAGTTCGATGGCGGAAGGTGCAGCCGGAGGTTGTTCGTCCTGGCGGTTTTCCGCAGCGAGGCTGACGGTTGCGCAGGACGCAAGGGCGAGGCCGACCGCGGAGCTGGAAAGGTTTGCCGAAGGCTGAGGCGCGCCCGTGGATGTGTAGGTGCTCATCTGAGTTCTCCCCATGTGAATGAATCGGGGGAAGCTAGATGAGAGTTTTTCGCAAAAGAAACTGTTTTACGTTTGGTTTACGGGTGCGCTGTTAACAGATATTTCTGTAGCGCCTCGCCGTCGCTGTCATCGCCCAGTTCGGCAGCGCGCTGGTGATAGGACAGGGCCAGCGCCTGGATGCGGGGTTCTGGTGCTTCCGTCAGGCTGGCGCGACTGGCGCGCAGGAAGTTGAGATTGCCTTCTGCCAAGGCGCGCTCCATCCAGACGAGGGCTTCATCCACCTCACCTAGGGCAGCCAGCACCGCGGCGAGGCTGAACTGGCCCCGGAAGTCGCCCGCCTCGGCGGAGCGGCGATACCAGTCGAAGGCAACCTCGGGAGCGGGCTCCACAGCGATGCCTTCCTCGTAATAGCGACCCACGAGGTTCATTGACTTGGCGTGGCCCAGTTGCGCCGCGCGCAGATAGAGCGCCAGTGCCTGGCGCTGGTCGCGCTGGACACCGCGTCCGGTGGCCAGCAGGCCCGCGTAGTTGTACATCCCCCAGTCGAGTCCTGCGGCGGCAGCCGTGCGAAATTGGCTGGCGGCACCCGGCAGGTCGATCGAGCCACCCCAGCCCTGTTCCAGGCAGCGCCCGAGCATGTTCCGGGCCATGGCGTCGCCGCGCTCGGCGGCGATCTGGAACCAGGTGCGCGCCAGCGCGGCGTCCTGCTCGATACCCTGGCCGTCCAGGAGAATCTGGCCGAGCAGCGTTTGTGCTTCGGTCATGCCATCCCGCGCGGCGCCCAGGATGGTGCGGGCGGCCTGGCGCGGGTCGCTGGCCAGACGTTGGCGTAGTTCTTCGCTGCTGAGGGTTTCGGTGCGGGTCAGGGTGAAGCT
The DNA here is from genome assembly GCF_029871275.1 of Pseudomonas sp. BN414. Classification (NCBI taxonomy): domain Bacteria; kingdom Pseudomonadati; phylum Pseudomonadota; class Gammaproteobacteria; order Pseudomonadales; family Pseudomonadaceae; genus Pseudomonas; species Pseudomonas sp. BN414. Next base: position 136,723 of record NZ_SSOL01000065.1, on the reverse strand, counting down.
CATGCCTAGACCTCGACCCAACGGCGCAGGAGGTTGTGGTAGTTGCCGGTGAGCTGGACCAGCGCGGGGTGGTCCGGCACGTCGCGCGCAAGGCTCTGGATGGCCTGGTCCATTTCGAACAGCAAGGTCCGCTGGCTGTCCTCGCGGATCATGCTCTGAATCCAGAAGAACGAGGCGATGCGCTCCCCACGGGTGACCGGCTCCACCTGGTGCAGGCTGCTGGCGGGGTAGATCACCAGGTCGCCGGCGGCCAGTTTCACGCGGTGGGCGCCGTAGGTGTCCTGGATCACCAGGTCACCGCCGTCGTAGGCGTCCGGCTCGCTGAAGAACAGCGTGGCGGAGACATCGGTGCGGACTTGTTCGGGGCTGCCCTTGATCGGGCGCACGGCGTTGTCGATGTGGTAGCCGAAGGTGCCGCCGCCCCGGTAGCGATTGAACAGGGGCGGATAGACCTTGTTCGGCAGGACCGCCGATACGAACAAGGGGTGGTTCCACAGACGTTGCAGCATGGCGGTGCTGATTTCGCGCGCCAGCGGATCACCTTCGGCCAGCTGCTCATTCTGCTTGGCCTTGGCTGACTGGTACCCCGCCGTGGCCTTGCCGTCTGCCCAGTCTGCCTGCTCCAGGGCCTCGCGGATACGCGTTGCCTCTTCTGTCGTGAAGATGCCGGGAATGTGCAGGAGCATGGCGGTACACCGGGTGATCTGAGTGGGAGGCGAATAGTATTTATTTTCATTCAGCCTGTAAAACCGAGGCGCTGGAGGGCGATTTCGCGTTCGGTGGCGACTTTGTAAATGTTGTAAAAAAGACGCGAATGAGAATCTATGCCAATTGTTGCTGTTAATTATTTGAAATAAATTTCGCGGCCTCTGAAATCCCTGGGGAGGGAAAACGATGTCGCGTCATGCTGTGGAACCCACCATCTCGACTCAACGCCTGCTGGCGTCCGCCATTGGCGTGGCCATCGGCGCCATGTCCGCCGCGCCCGTACTGCAAGCGGCCGAGACGAAGAAGGAGAGCGACGGCGTCGTCTCCCTGGATGCCACGTCGGTGGTGGGTGAGAAGTCCGAGGACACCAGCTACCAGGTCGAGCGCGCCTCTTCCCAGAAGTACACTGCGCCGCTGGTGAACACGCCACGTTCGGTGACCGTGGTACCGCAGCAGGTCATCAAGGACACCGCCGCCGTTTCCCTGCAGGATGCCCTGCGCACCGTGCCGGGCATCACCATGGGCGCGGGGGAGGGTGGCAACCCCCAGGGCGACCGTCCGTTCATTCGTGGTTTCGACGCCCAGAGCGACACTTACCTCGACGGTGTGCGTGACACCGGCTCCCAGACTCGCGAGATCTTCGACATCGAGTCCATCGAAGTCAGCAAGGGCCCGAACTCCTCCTTCGGCGGCCGTGGTTCGGCCGGCGGCAGCATCAACCTGGTGACCAAGAAAGCGCGTCTCGGCGACTTCACCAACGGCGGCTTCACCTGGGGCTCCGACCAGACCCAGCGCTACACCGCCGACATCAACCGCCAGTTCCTCGACAACGCCGCATTCCGCCTCAACCTGATGAGCCACGAGAGCAATGTCGCTGGCCGTGACGAAGTGAACTACGACCGTTGGGGCGTGGCGCCGTCCCTGGCGTTCGGCCTGGGCACCGACACCCGTCTGAACCTCGACTTCTACCATATGGAAAGCAACGACCTGCCGGACTCGGGCGTTCCCTATGGCTACTCGGTGGGCACCACTCACACCGCCGCCAATCCGGACAAGCCGGTCGACGGCGGCGACAGCAGCAACTTCTACGGCCTGACCAACCGCGACTTCCGCAAGACCCGTGCGGACATCGCCACCATCAGCTTCGAGCATGATTTCAACGACGCCCTGACCATCAAGAACACCCTGCGTCACGGCAGCAGCATGCAGGACTACATCCTCACCCAGCCGGACGACAGTCAGGGCAACGTGCGCAATGGCACCGTCTGGCGTCGCGTCAACACCCGTGTGAGCAACACGACGACCACCACCAACCAGACCGATCTGTTCGGTGAGTTCCAACTGGCCGGCCTCAAGCACAGCTTCTCCACCGGCATCGAACTCACGCGCGAAGAAGGCGATCGTTCTTCTTACACGGTGAACACCGACACCACGCCGGCAACCGCAGCCGCCACCACCAACTGCACCCCGGCAACCATCGGCGCGCCGAGCGGCTACAACTGCACCTCGTTGGCCAACCCGAACCCGAACGATCCCTGGTCCGGCAGCATCGCGCGCAACTACGCCAGCACCGAGTCCACCGGCGATACCCGTGCCCTCTACGCCTTCGACACCATCGAGTTGGACCCGCAATGGCTGCTGAACCTGGGCCTGCGCTACGACAACTTCCAGACCGACTCCAAGACCAAGTCCGCCGAGGGCGCCACCACCTTCAAGACCTCGGATACCAGCGAGTTCGTCAACGGGCAGATCGGCCTGGTCTGGAAACCCACCGAGAACGGCAGCGTCTACGCGTCCTACGCCACTTCCGCGACTCCGCCCGGCACCATGCTCGGCGAGGGCCAGGAAGGTAACCCGCTGGACACTTCCGTCGGCACCCCGACCAGCATCGTCAGCGACCTGGAGCCGGAAGAAACCACCAACTACGAGCTAGGCACCAAGTGGGACCTGCTGGACCAGCGCCTGTCGCTGACCGCGGCGATCTTCCGAACCGAGAAGGACAACACCCGCGTCCTGGTCAGCAACTACACCTATGAGAACGCCGGCAAGACCCGCGTCGACGGTATCGAGCTGACCGCCAGCGGCAAGCTCACCGACAAGTGGCAGGTCTTCGCCGGTTACAGCTACCTCGACAGCGAAGTGGTCGATCCGGGCGCGGTAGGCAACCGCAGCGGCGTAGTGACCAGCAGCATCAACCCGGCCAAGGGCAACGAATTGCCCAATACGCCGAAGAACAGCTTCAGCCTGTGGACCACCTATGAAGTGCTGCCGGACCTGACCATCGGGGGCGGTGCCTTCTATGTAGACGACGTCTTCGGCGATACCAACAACACGCTGTACGTGCCGTCCTACTGGCGCTACGACGCCATGGCCAGCTACAAGCTGACGAAGAACGTCGACCTGCAGCTGAACGTGCAGAACCTCACCGACGAGGTCTACTACGACAAGGCCTATTCGGCCCACTTCGCCAACCAGGCGGCTGGCCGTACCGCGCTGCTCACCACCAGCGTGCACTTCTAAGAGAAGCAAGCAGAAGCCCCGGCCGGGAAACCCGCCGGGGCTTTCGCTTTTCGGGGAATGGGAAATGCCTTTCCGCTACATATATATAGCTGCACGCCATAAGCCGAAACGCACGCGCGATATGGAGTTGCACGGTTTGCCGCTATCATATGCACCCCCTGCGTCTGGATTGCGAAACCCGCCATGACCCTGCAGTACCCCACAATCGCCGATTGCATCGGCCACACTCCGCTGGTGCGTTTGCAGCGCCTGGCTGGCGAAACCAGCAATACCCTCCTGGTCAAGCTCGAAGGCAACAACCCCGCCGGTTCCGTCAAGGACCGTCCGGCGCTGTCGATGATCACTCGCGCGGAACTGCGCGGTGACATCCAGCCCGGCGATACCCTGATCGAGGCCACCTCCGGCAACACCGGTATCGCCCTCGCCATGGCTGCGGCCATCAAGGGCTACAAGATGATGCTGATCATGCCGGACAACATGAGCGCCGAACGCAAGGCCGCCATGACTGCCTACGGCGCCGAGCTGATCCTGGTAAGCCGCGAAGAGGGCATGGAAGGGGCTCGCGACCTCGCCGAAAGCCTGCAGCGCGGTGGCCGTGGCAAGGTACTGGACCAGTTCGCCAACGGCGATAACCCGGAAGCCCACTACGTCGGCACCGGTCCGGAAATCTGGCAGCAGACCCAGGGCACCATCACCCATTTCGTCAGCTCCATGGGCACCACCGGCACCATCATGGGCGTGTCGCGTTACCTCAAGGAGCAGAACCCGAATATCGAGATCGTCGGCCTGCAGCCACAGGAAGGTTCGGCCATCCCCGGCATCCGCCGCTGGCCGCAGGAATACCTGCCGAAGATCTACCAGGCCGACCGTGTCGATCGCGTGGTCGACATGGCCCAGATCGAAGCCGAAGAAACCATGCGCCGCCTGGCCCGCGAAGAAGGCATCTTCTGCGGCGTCTCCTCCGGCGGTGCGGTGGCCGCGATGCTGCGCCTGTCCCGCGAAGTCGAGAACGCCGTGATGGTGGCGATCATCTGCGACCGCGGAGATCGTTATCTGTCCACCGGCATCTACGAAGACCCCAATGTCCCGGCGTAACACCGGCCTGCGCTTCCAGCCCAGCGGCGGAGCGCGGAGCCAGCAAGTTCCGGTTGGCAAGAAGCAGCGTTTGGTCATCGAGCGCCTTTCCAACGACGGACGAGGCATCGCCTTCGTCGAGGGTCGTACCTGGTTCGTTTCTGGCGCGCTGCCGGAGGAAGAGGTGGAAGCCCGTGTGCTTGCCGCCCGCAGCCAGGTTGTGGAGGCTCGTGCAGAGCGCGTATTCAGCGCCAGCCCGATGCGCCTGGTGCCGCCTTGTGCCCATGCCGGCCAGTGCGGCGGTTGCACGCTGCAACACATGCCCCATGCCGAACAGCTCGCCCTGAAACAGCGCACGCTGGCTGAACAGCTGGCGCGTTTCGCCGACCTTCAGCCACAGGAATGGGTGGCCCCACTTGTGGGGACCGAATTCGGTTATCGGCGCCGCGCTCGCATCGCCGTGCGCTGGGACGCCAAGGCGCGTCAGCTGGAAGTCGGATTCCGCGCGGCTTCCAGCCAGGCGATAGTCGGAATCAAGGATTGCCAGGTGCTGGTACAGCCCTTGCCACCGTTGATGCGGGCATTGCCTGACCTGCTCCGACGCCTGGAGAAACCCCAGGCGATCGGGCATGTGGAGCTTTTCCATGGCACCGCATCGGCATTGCTGCTGCGTCATACCCAGCCGTTGGGCGAGGTCGACCTGCAGCGACTGCGTGAGTTTTGCGCGGCGCACCAGGCGCAGCTCTGGCTGCACGGTGAGGGCGAACCCCAGCCGGATCAGCCCGCTGCGCACCTGGGCTATCGCCTGGACCGTTGGAACCTGGAGCTTGAATATCGCCCCGGCGATTTCGTCCAGGTGAATGAAGGGGTCAACGAGGCAATGGTGGCGCAGGCGCTAGACTGGATGAAGCCGCAGCCGGGCGACCGGGTGCTGGATCTGTTCTGTGGGCTCGGCAACTTCGCCCTGCCGCTGGCGCGCCAGGTGCGCGAGGTGGTGGCGGTGGAAGGCGTGGAGGCCATGGTGCAACGGGCGCGCGGCAATGCCGCGGCCAATGGCCTGGAGAATGTGCACTTCTTCCAGGCCGACCTGTCGAACCCCCTGGCCGATGCGTCCTGGGCGCGGCAGGGTTTCGATGCCGTGCTGCTCGATCCGCCACGGGACGGTGCTTACGAAGCCGTTCGGCAGATCGCTGCAACCGGTGCGCAACGAGTGGTCTATGTATCCTGCAACCCGTCGACCCTGGCGCGTGACAGTGCCGAACTGGTCAAGCAGGGATACCAGCTGAAGAAGGCCGGGATTCTCGACATGTTTCCTCAAACGGCCCATGTCGAGGCCATGGCGTTATTCGAGGTGGGCTAGGAAGCCCGCGTAATCCGACCGGCACGACAGAGGCTGGCGACAATTCGACGTGAGGGGTTCACGTCGTAGGGAAGGTAGGCAAGATGGTACAGGTGAGAGCGCAACAGCCGGTCAATACGGACGGCAGCATCAACCTCGAGGCATGGCTGGACCATGTCATCAGCCTCGATCCGGTGCTCGACCGCGCGGTCCTCAAGGAGGCGTGCGAGTTCGCCCGCGACGCCGAACAACAGGCCATCGCCGCGCAGAACAGCTGGGCGGAGGGTAACTCGAGTTTCCAGACGGGTCTGGAGATCGCCGAGATCCTCGCTGACCTGAAGTTGGACCAGGAATCGCTGGTGGCCGCGGTGATCTACCGTGGCGTGCGTGAAGGCAAGATCCAGCTGCAGGCCGTGCAACAACGCTTCGGTCCGGTGGTCGCCAAGCTGATCGAAGGCGTGCTGCGCATGGCCGCCATCAGCGCCAGCCTCAATCCTCGGCAATCCATGGTCCTCGGCACCCAGGCGCAGGTGGAGAACCTGCGCAAGATGCTGGTGGCCATGGTCGATGACGTACGCGTCGCGCTGATCAAGCTGGCCGAGCGTACCTGTGCCATTCGTGAAGTGAAGAACACCGACGAGGAGAAGCGGCATCGCGTCGCCCGCGAGGTGTTCGACATCTACGCGCCGCTCGCCCACCGTCTCGGCATCGGTCACATCAAATGGGAGCTGGAGGACCTGTCCTTCCGCTACCTGGAGCCGGAGCAATACAAGCAGATCGCCAAGCTGCTCCATGAGCGTCGCCTCGATCGCGAGCAATACATCGCCGATGTGATGAAGCAGCTTCGCGAAGAGTTGGCCGCCACCGGCATCAAGGCCGACATCAGCGGCCGCGCCAAGCACATCTATTCCATCTGGCGGAAGATGCAGCGCAAGGGCCTGCAGTTCAGCCAGATCTACGACGTGCGCGCCGTGCGCGTGCTGGTGCCTGAGGTGCGCGACTGCTACACCGCACTCGGCATCGTGCACACCCTCTGGCGGCACATTCCCAAGGAATTCGACGACTACATCGCCAACCCCAAGGAGAACGGCTACCGCTCCCTGCACACCGCAGTGATCGGCCCAGACGGCAAGGTGCTGGAAGTGCAGATCCGCACCCACGCCATGCACGAGGAAGCCGAACTCGGGGTCTGCGCCCACTGGCGCTACAAAGGCACGGACGTCAAATCGAGTTCGGACCACTACGAAGAAAAGATCGCCTGGCTGCGCCAGGTACTCGAATGGCACGAGGAACTGGGCGATATCGGCGGCCTGGCCGAGCAGTTGCGGGTGGATATCGAGCCGGATCGGGTCTACGTCTTCACCCCGGATGGCCACGCCATCGACCTGCCCAAGGGCGCCACGCCGCTGGACTTCGCCTACCGCGTGCATACCGAGATCGGCCACAACTGCCGCGGGGCCAAGGTCAACGGTCGTATCGTGCCGCTGAACTACGGACTGCAGACCGGCGAGCAGGTGGAGATCATCACCGGCAAGCACGGTGCGCCCAGCCGCGACTGGCTGAACCCGAACCTCGGCTACATCACCACCTCCCGTGCCCGGGCGAAGATCGTCCACTGGTTCAAGCTGCAGGCTCGCGACCAGAACGTCGCAGCGGGCAAGGCGATGCTCGAGCGCGAATTGTCGCGCCTGGCATTGCCGCCGGTGGACTTCGAGAAGCTGGCCGAAAAGTGCAACCTGCGCACCGCCGAAGACATGCACGCGGCGCTGGGCGCGGGCGACCTGCGCCTGGCCCATGTGGTCAACTGCGCCCAGGCGCTGGTGGAGCCGGAGCGTGGACACAGCGAGCAGCTGGAGCTGATCCCGCGCCGGCCTTCCCAGTACAAACCGGGCAAGCGCGGCGACGTGCAGATCCAGGGCGTGGGCAACCTGCTCACGCAGATGGCCGGCTGCTGCCAGCCGCTGCCGGGCGATCCCATCGTGGGCTACATCACCCTCGGCCGTGGTGTCAGCATTCACCGTCAGGACTGCCCGTCGGCGCTGCAACTGGCCGGCCGCGAGCCCGAGCGGATGATCCAGGTGAGCTGGGGTCCGGTGCCGGTACAGACCTATCCGGTGGACATCATCATTCGCGCCTACGACCGTTCCGGCCTGCTGCGCGACGTCTCCCAGGTGCTGCTCAACGAGCGCATCAACGTGCTGGCGGTGAATACCCGCTCCAACAAGGAAGACAACACTGCCGCCATGATGCTGACCATCGAGATCCCAGGTCTGGATGCGCTGGGTCGGTTGCTGGCGCGTATCTCGCAGCTGCCGAACATTATCGAAGCGCGCCGTAACCGGGCCGCCTGACGTAGGTTGGTCCGAGCTAGCGAGGCCCAACATCTTTGTTGGGCTTCGCTCCGCTCTGCGCCAACCTACGGAAGATCCCCACAGGATTCCTTCATGTACCAACTCAACGACCTGCTGCACCTCATGGCCCGTCTACGCGACCCGCAGTACGGCTGTCCCTGGGACCTCAAGCAGGACTACGCCAGCATCGTCCCGCACACCATCGAGGAAGCCTACGAGGTGGCTGACGCCATCGAGCGCGGCGACTTCGATCATCTGCCGGGTGAGCTCGGTGACCTGCTGTTCCAGGTGGTCTATTACAGCCAGTTGGCGAAGGAGGAGGGGCGCTTCGAATTCGCCGGTGTGGTGGATGCCATCACCCGCAAACTGGTCCGTCGTCATCCTCACGTCTTCCCCGACGGCGACCTTTACGGCGCGCCGGACATGGCCCGGCTGGAAGAGGCCGCGATCAAGCAGCGCTGGGAAGAGATCAAGGCCGAGGAGCGCGCGGAGAAGGCTGACGCGCCCGAGCAGCTTTCACTGCTGGACGACGTACCGACGGCATTGCCGGCCCTGAGCCGTGCCGCCAAGCTGCAGAAACGCGCGGCCCAGGTGGGCTTCGACTGGCCCGAGGCGCTGCCGGTAGTCGACAAGCTCCGCGAAGAGCTGGACGAAGTGCTGGAGGCCATGAGCGAAAACGACCCGCAGGCCATCGCCGATGAGGTGGGTGACCTGTTGTTCGTGGTGGTCAATCTGGCCCGTCACCTGAAGGTCGATCCCGAGACCGCCCTGCGTGGCGCCAATGTAAAATTCGACCGTCGCTTCCGTTTTATCGAACAGGCATTGCGCGAGGCGGGTCGTCCCATCGAAGATTGCACCCTGGAAGAACTGGATGCCCTCTGGGGCGAAGCCAAGAAGCAAGAAAAACTCAGCCTTGGCTGCTAGCAGGTAGTTTTTCAACAGCCTGAAAATTCGAGAGACTGAATTCCTTTATGAGCCTTTCCCTCCGCGACCAGCTGCTGAAAGCCGGGCTGGTGAACGAAAAGCAGGTCAAACAGGCCGGCAAGCAGCAACAGAAACAACAGCGCCTGGAGAAGAAGAACCAGGTCGAGAAGGACGACAGCCTGCGCCAGGCCACCTTGCAGGCCCAGGCCGAGAAGGCCGCCCGCGATCAGGAGCTGAATCGCCAGCAGCAGGAAAAGGCCGACCAGAAGGCCAAGGCAGCGCAGATCAAGCAACTGATCGAAAGCTCCCGCCTGCCGAAGCTGACCACAGACGATTACTACAACTTCGTCGACGAGAAGAAGGTCAAGCGCATCGCCGTCAACGCCATGCTGCGGGACAAACTGAGCCGCGGCTCGCTAGCGGTCGTCCGCCATGGCGGTGGCTACGAGATCATTCCCCGCGATGCCGCCCTGCGCATCCAGGAGCGTGACCCGCGCCGGGTGGTGCTGCTCAACACCCAGACCGAAGAGCCGGATGCCGATGATCCGTACGCGGCCTACAAGGTGCCGGACGACCTGATGTGGTGATGTGAAGAAACCGGGCCTCGGCCCGGTTTTTCATTTGAACGAGGGAAACCACGTCCTGATGCCTGATTGTCAGAATGTGGTCGGAGCGTCTCCTACCCTATCGCGCTGGCGCCGCGCTTCAGCAAATCTGGTTCCCCAACAACACCCGCCCGAAACTTGCCCCCTCCGTCAGTGGGGTGATCGCGGTGATCTGGTCCAGTCGCAGGCGCTCCTGACCCCCTTCGTTCTGTACGACGAGGAACTCCTCCTTGTCCGGGGTCGTCAGGGTGGTCATGGCGCGGGCGTCCAGGCGCGCGCCGCCGGCCAGCTCGATGTGCAACTGGTAGCGATGCAGGCAGGCGATCTCGATGTAGTCGTAGAGGTCGCAGGAAAGCGGCAGGTATTCCTCGTTCATGGCAGTTTCCTCTGCGGCATGTCGGATGAACAGCATAGGCACTGTGTGCGCGCCATGGCTTTCCTTCCAGTATCGGCCTGTTTCGCTTAACGAGGGCCCGACCAAGGTTTGGCGGGTTCCTGCGGGCACAAAAAAACCGGGCGCCTGGCCCGGTTCTTCGTGAGGGAGGGTGTTACTCCTGCAGGCCTTTTACCGCCTTGCCGTTCACCGTGCCCTCCTTGAGCATGATCTGGTATTCCTTGCCGTCCTTCTCCACCTGGTGCAGGCGGACCAGCAGGTAATCCCAGTCCTTGGCGAACCAGAGCACGGTCTTGCGGCTGCTCTGGGTGGGGTCACGCACACGCTCGACCTTGATCGCCTCCACCAGGCCGGCCTTGGTGGGTACACGCTCTTCGCCCAGTACGCGGAAGTCGTAGGTTTCGATCTCGTCACCGTCGATCACCTGGTAGCTCATGCTCTTCTTGCCGTCGGCGACGTCATGCTGGAGCACCAGCTGGTAGGTGGATTTGTCCTGCAAACCACGGTTCAGGGGCAGGCGCACCTGATTGCCGCGGTCGTTGCCGATGATCTGCTTCTGGGCCCAGTCGAAATCGAACTCCACCTGCTTGCTCTTGCCCAGACCGCTGCGGCTGAAGCGGTAGGTCAGGGGCAGGAAGGCATTGTTCTCGAGGCGGAAGGTGCTCACTTCGCTGAGGCTGGCGACCAGCATGGAAGCTTCGAAGTCCAGCTCCCAGCGGCCGTTGTCGAGTTGCTTCAGGCTACGGCCGGCAGTGCCGCTGACGGGTAGCTGTTTCCAGTCGGCGGTGTAGCTGGCCTCGAAGGGTTTCAGCTCGACCGCCATGCTGGGCAGGGTCACGAGGGCGAGGAGCAACAGCAAGGCACGACGCATTGGCGAATCTCCTAGTTACGCAATTGTTGCCCCGAGGGGGGCAACGCTTGTCCATCCATTTCGGCGCCGTTCGGGCCCAGGCGCAGTCTGCCTTCGGCAAACCAGCGCATGGCCAGCGGATAAATGCGGTGTTCCTGTACATGAACCCGCTGGGCCAGGCTATCCGGCGTGTCGTCCGACTCTACCGGGATCAGGGCCTGCACTACCAGAGGGCCACCATCAAGTTCTTCGGTGACGAAGTGCACGCTGCAGCCATGCTCGGAGTCGCCGGCTTCCAGCGCGCGCTGGTGGGTGTGCAATCCCTTGTACTTGGGCAACAGCGAGGGATGAATGTTCAGCAGGCGCCCGTGGTAGTGACGCACGAAACCGGGCGTGAGAATCCGCATGAAACCCGCCAGCACCACCAGTTGCGGAGCGTAGGCGTCGATGGCTTCGATCAGGGCGGCATCGAAGGCTTCGCGGTCGGCGTAGGCCTTGTGGTCGAGTACCCCGGTGTCGATGCCGGCCTTCTTCGCCCGCTCCAGGCCGAAGGCATCGGCGCGGTTGGAGATCACCGCGCGGATGCGTGCCGGATGGTCGTCGCCGGTGATGCTGTCGATCAGCGCCTGCAGGTTGCTGCCGGAACCGGAAATCAGCACCACCACATCACAGCGTGCAACCATCAGTGGCTCTTCAGGTTGTTCAGTACGACGCGTTCGGCACCTTCGGCGGCCGCAGCGATTTCACCGATGACCCAGGGCTGTTCGCCAGCGGCACGCAGGACCTTGAGCGCGGCTTCGGCCTGCTCCGGCGCAACGCAGATGACCATGCCCACGCCGCAGTTCAGCACGCGGTGCATTTCGGTCTCGTCGACGTTCCCTTGTTCCTGCAGCCAGTCGAATACCGCCGGACGCTGCCAGCTGGCCACGTCGATCACGGCCTGGGCGTTGTCCGGCAGGACGCGCGGAATGTTGTCCAGCAGGCCGCCACCAGTGATGTGGGCCATGGCCTTCACCGCGCCGGTTTCCTTGATCAGCTGCAGCAGCGGCTTGACGTAGATGCGGGTCGGGGCCATCAGCAGGTCGGCCAGGGGCTTGCCGTCGAGCTGGACCTGCTCGATATCGACGCCGCTGACTTCGATGATCTTGCGGATCAGCGAGTAGCCGTTGGAGTGCGGACCGGAGGAGGGCAGGGCGATCAGGGTGTCGCCGGTGCGGACCTTGGAGCCGTCGATGATCTCGGCTTTTTCCACCACGCCGACGCAGAAGCCGGCCAGGTCGTAGTCTTCACCTTCGTACATGCCGGGCATTTCGGCAGTTTCGCCGCCCACCAGGGAGCAGCCGGCCAGTTCGCAGCCGGCGCCGATGCCGGTGACCACGGTGGCGGCCACGTCAACGTTGAGCTTGCCGGTGGCGTAGTAGTCGAGGAAGAACAGCGGCTCGGCGCCGCAGACCACGAGGTCGTTCACGCACATGGCCACCAGGTCCTGGCCGATGCTGTCGTGCTTGTTCAGGTTCAACGCCAGGCGCAGCTTGGTGCCGACGCCGTCGGTGCCGGACACCAGGACCGGCTGCTTGTAGCCTGCCGGGATTTCGCAGAGGGCGCCGAAGCCACCCAGGCCGCCCATCACTTCCGGGCGCGCGGTGCGCTTGGCCACGCCTTTGATGCGTTCGACCAGGGCTTCACCAGCGTCGATGTCTACACCGGCGTCCTTGTAGCTCAGGGAGGGTTGCTTGCTCATAAATCCAGGCCTATAGGGGGAAATTCGAGGATCGACCGGCAAGTCTGGCTGCCGGTTTGCGAAGGCGCGCGATTTTATCAGGCTTGCCCCGTAGCGGCCATCGGCAGCGGTCGGCCCCGGGGATAAAACAGTGTGAAAACGCCTGCGTTGCCGTGGAGGAAGTGGCTGATTAAGGTATAGCCCTTCGATTGCGGCCTATGCTGCATCTGTTCGCCTACAGAGAATTCCCCATGCGCCTGATCGCTTCCGCTGTCCTGCTTTGCCTCACGCTGCTGGGCTTGCCCGCCCACGCCGAAACGGCCGAGAACCTCTACCAGGTTCGCGAGCCCGTCGCATCACAGCAGCCGGAGGAGCGTACCCAGGCCCTCGTTCGCGCCCTGGAAACCCTGGTAGTGCGCTTGTCGGGCGATCCCAAGGCCGCCCAGAGCCCCGCGCTGGAGGCCGTGCGCAAGGACCCGCAGCAGCTCATCAGCCAATACGGCTATGAAGGCCAGACCCTGGTGGTCGACTTCGATCCGGTCACGACCGAACGGACCCTGCGCCAGGCTGGTATCCCCCTGTGGAGTGCCAATCGTCCGGCCATCCTGGCCTGGTGGTTGAATCGTTCCGGCGAAGGCAGCAACAACCTGGTGGGCGACGGCCAGGACGCCGCGACCCCGCTGCGCCAGGCCGCGCAGAACAGCGGTTTGCCGCTGCGCCTGCCGATCGCTGATCTCGACGAACAGCTGCTGGCGACGCCCGAACAACTGACTTCCGCCAAGCCGGGTGCGCTGACCCAGGCGTCCGAGCGCTATGGCGCAGATGCCCTGCTGGCGGTGGATGCCAGCGAAGCAGACGGCAAATGGCAGGCCCAGTGGCGCCTGTGGCTGGGTGACAGCCGCGAACAGGGCACCGCCGAAGGTGCCGACAGTGCCGCGCTGGCCGATGCCGTGATGTCCGCAGTGAGCCAGCGTCTGGCGCCGCGCTTCGTGGTGGCTCCCGGCGCCGGGCAGAACCTGGAATTGGAAGTGCAGGGTGCGAATCTGGCCCGTTATGCCGAGCTGTCTCGTTTGCTGGAACCGTTTGGCGCACGTCTGCTGAAGGTGGATGGCGACCGCCTGGAGTACCGGGTCAACGCCAGTCCTGAACAGCTCCGCGCCCAGCTGTCCCTGGCTGGACTGCAGGAGTCGGCGGCCGAAGCACCGGCCGCACCGGCCCCCTCCGCTGATCCGCAGGCCGCGCCGGCGCCCCAGGTGATACCGCGCAACAACCTGCTGCGCTTCCACTGGTAGCGGGCGTAAACTTCTGGCCTACCCGTGACGGGGATGCCATGCACCAGTTGCCCAACCTGTTGACTCTGCTGCGCCTGGCACTGGTTCTTCCCATTGCCGGGCTTCTGCTGTCCGATCGGCATGTGCACGCGCTGGTGTTGTTCGCCGTGGCGGGTTGTTCCGACGGCCTCGATGGTTTCCTCGCCCGACGCTATGGATGGACCAGTCGCTTCGGCTCGCTGTTCGACCCGGTGGCCGACAAGCTGCTGCTGGTGACCAGCTTCATCTGCCTGACCATGACCCAGGTACTGCCGTTCTGGCTGACGCTGGTGGTGTTCCTGCGAGACCTGGTGATCCTGCTCGGTGCCGGACTGTTCCGGGTGCTGGCGGGGCCTGCCGAATTCTCGCCGAGTTGGCTGGGCAAGCTGAGCACATTGCTGCAGATGCTGCTGGTACTGTGCCTGTTGCTGGAACTCAGCCTGGTTCCGGCTTTGGCCCCACTGCGCTGGCCCTTGAGCTGGCTGGTCATGCTGGTGACGCTATGCAGCGGGGCGCAGTACATCTGGGATTGGGGACGGAAATATCGCTACGCAAGGACGAGGGCCTGACATGACCGATTCGCGCCGCTGGCTATGGCTGGGTGGCTTTCTGTTTCTGGGGTGGCTGCTGTATCAGCTGCACCCTGTTCTCTCGCCGTTCCTGATCGGCATGCTCCTGGCTTACCTCGGTGACCCACTGGTGGACCGTCTGGAGCGCCTGGGCCTTTCGCGTACCTGGGGCGTCGTGCTGGTGTTCGGCCTGTTCGGGTTGGTCCTGCTCGCAGCGCTGCTGGTCATATTGCCCATGCTCGGCCGCCAGCTTTTCCGCCTCTACGAGGTGGCGCCACAGATGATCGACTGGTTGCAGCAGACGGCTTTGCCCTGGGTGCAGATCAAGCTCGGCCTGCCCGGGGAGTTCTGGCGTTTCGACAGGTTCAAGGCGGTGATCAGCGGCCATCTCGGCCAGACCACGGATTTCGCCGGCACCCTGCTGGCCAGCGTCACCGCCTCGGGGCTGGCCGTGCTCGCGTGGTTCGGCAACCTGCTGCTGATCCCGGTGGTGGGCTTCTATCTGCTGCGCGACTGGGACCTCATGGTGGCCAAGCTGCGTGTCTTGCTGCCGCGCAACCGTGAGTCTTTCGTGGTCGGACTCGTGGGTGAATGCCACGAAGTGCTCGGAGCCTTCCTGCGCGGCCAATTGCTGGTGATGCTCGCGCTGGGCATCATCTATGCGGCCGGCCTGATGCTGGTTGGCCTGGATCTGGGATTGCTGATCGGTTTGCTGGCGGGCCTGGCCAGCATCGTGCCCTACATGGGGTTCGTGGTCGGCTTCGGCGCTGCGGTGATCGCCGCGCTGTTCCAGTTCGGCGGTTTCGAACTCTATCCGCTGCTCGGCGTCGTAACTGTGTTCACCGTGGGACAATTGCTTGAAGGAATGCTGCTGACGCCACTGCTGGTGGGCGATCGCATCGGCCTTCACCCGGTGGCGGTTATCTTTGCGATACTTGCCGGAGGCCAGCTGTTTGGCTTCACCGGCGTGCTCCTGGCCCTGCCGGTTGCAGCGATCATCATGGTTTTGCTGCGCCATGCGCATGATTTCTATAAACTTTCCGACCTTTACGGACAGTCGAGTAGCGGTCCAGACGACCCTTCCAGTACGGCATGACACCGATCCAGCTTCCCCTGAGTGTGCGTCTGCGTGACGACGCCACCTTCGCCAACTTCTATCCCGGCGCCAATGCTGCGGCACTCGGCTACGTCGAGCGCCTGTGCGAGCCCGACGCCGGCTGGACCGAAAGCCTGATCTATCTATGGGGGGGCGAAGGTGCCGGGCGCAGCCACTTGCTGCAGGCCGCCTGTCTGCGCTTCGAGCAGCACGACGAACAGGCGATCTACCTGCCCATGGACGAACTGGTGCATTACGGGCCGGAAGTCTTCGACAACCTGGAACAATGTGAACTCGTCTGCCTGGACGACCTGCATGCCCTGGCCGGGCGGCCGGAGTGGGAAGAGGGTCTGTTCCACCTGTTCAACCGCCTGCGCGATGCCGGTCGCAAACTGCTGCTTTCGGCCAGCAAGTCGCCTCGCGAACTGGGGATCAAGCTGCCTGACCTGAAGTCGCGTCTGACCCTGGCGCTGGTGTTCCAGCTGCACGCGCTGTCCGACGAGGACAAGCTGCGCGCGCTGCAGTTGCGGGCTTCGCGCCGTGGCCTGCACCTGACCGACGAAGTCGGGCGGTTCATCCTGACTCGCGGTCCGCGCAGCATGAACCTGCTGTTCGACCTGCTGGATATCCTCGATCAGGCCTCGCTCCAGGCCCAGCGCAAGCTGACCATTCCCTTCCTCAAGGAAATCTTCGGCTGGTAGCCAGCGCTTCCTGATGCTCCCCAATAAAAAGCCCGGATCTGAATCCGGGCTTTTTCATTGCCGGGCGGGAATCACTCCCCGGCCAGCTTGCGGTTGTACTGGAAGCGCCAGCGGGTATAGAGCAGGGCGGCGCAGAACAGCAACAGGCTGAGACCGGCTTCCAGCCAGCCGAACAGGCTGCGCGCCGGGTCGATGGCGGCGAGTACGCCCTGGATGAAGTAGAGGTTCACCACGAAGCACGCCCAGGCGTGGGCGCGAGCGTTGCCGAGGATCATGCCGGGGGCGAGTAACGCCAGCGGAACCAGCAGGATGGCCAGGACTACCCAGGTCCTGGCGCCATGCAGGTCGGCGAAGAACAGGGTGTTGACCGCCAGCAGCACGGCCAGGGCAATGAAGCTCGCCAGGCTGACAACGCGGCTGGCGTTCATGCGCGGGGTCAGCCACGCCAGTTCCGGCAGTGTCTTGGGTTTCTTAGCCACGCGGAGTCTCCAGGCGTTGGGCGGTCTGCGCCAGGCGTTGGCCCAGGGCGCGGCAGAGGGTGATTTCGTGTTCGTCCAGCGGGCGCTTGCCATCGGCGCCAGCATGGTGACTGGCGCCGTAGGGGGTGCCACCGCCACGGGTTTCCAGCAGCGCCGGTTCGCTGTAGGGCAGGCCCGTGACCAGCATGCCGTGGTGCATCAGCGGCAGCAGCATGGACAGCAGCGTGGTTTCCTGGCCGCCGTGCAGGCTGGCGGTCGAGGTGAACACCGCCGCCGGCTTGCCAACCAGTTCGCCGGTGAGCCACAGGCTGCTGGTGCCATCGAGGAAGTACTTGAGCGGGGCCGCCATGTTGCCGAAGCGGGTGGGGCTGCCCAGGACCAGTCCGGCGCAATGGCGCAAGTCGTCCAGGGTGGCGTAGAGGGCGCCGTCGGCTGGAATGTCCGGGGCCACTGCTTCGCACTCGGTGGACACTGCCGGCACGGTGCGGATTCGCGCCTCCAGGCCAGTCAGTTCGACGCCACGGGCGATCTGCCTGGCCATTTCGGCGGTCGCGCCGTGGCGGCTGTAGTACAGGACCAGGATGTAGGGCGTACTCAAGGAAGGATCTCCAGGACCTTCTCCGGCGGACGGCCTACCACGGCCTTGTCGCCAGCGATCAGGATGGGGCGCTCGATCAGCTTGGGGTGAGTGGTCATGGCGGCGATCAGTTGCTCTTCGGAAAGGCTGGCATCGTCCAGACCGAGGGCCTTGTACTCATCCTCGCCGGTGCGCAGCAGCTGGCGGGCAGAGAGCCCCAGCTTGGCCAGCAGGTCGCGCAGTTCGGCGGCGCTGGGCGGGGTTTCCAGGTAGCGCACGATGGTCGGCGCGAGGCCACGAGCTTCCAGCAGCTCCAGGGCACCGCGGGATTTGGAGCAGCGCGGGTTGTGGTAGAGGGTCAATTCGGTCATGTCGGGGGTCGCATGGGCTTGGTCGAGGCGGCTATTCTAACCGCGTCGTGGTGCTGGTCTGAACCGTGCGCTGCGCTTGCGGTCTGCTGAGCCTGGCCGAATCGATCTGAATCAAGGAGATGGAATGCGCCAACGCCTTACCGACGTCGTCGAATTCTGGCGCTTCCTGCTGCAGAGGTTCATTGCCGATCACGGCACCAACAGCGCTGCGGCCCTTACCTACACCAGCCTGTTCGCTGTAGTGCCGATGATGACGGTGACCTTCACCATGCTCTCGGCCATCCCGGCCTTCGAGGGGACGGGCGAGCAGATCCAGAGCTTCATCTTCCGCAATTTCGTTCCGTCCACCGGCGAAACCCTGCAGGAGTACCTGCGTGGTTTCACGGTGCAGGCCCGGCACCTGACATGGGTCGGGGTGGGGCTGCTGGTGGTTACGGCGTTCATGATGCTGGTAACCATCGAAAAGGCCTTCAACACCATCTGGCGCGTGCGCCAGCCTCGGCGCGGCGTATCCAGCTTCCTGCTCTATTGGGCAATTCTCAGCCTTGGCCCGTTGCTGCTGGGGGCGGGCTTCGCCGTCAGCACCTACATCACATCGCTTTCGCTGATCTCCGGTCCGGATGCGCTGATCGGCGTCAAGACGCTGCTGGGCTTCATGCCGCTGCTCTCCAGCATCGCCGCTTTCACGCTGATCTACGCTGCGGTGCCCAACGCCCGTGTGCCTGTGCGCCATGCGCTGGCAGGCGGTGTCTTCACGGCATTGCTGTTCGAGGCCGCCAAGGCGCTGTTCGGCCTCTATGTCAGCTTCTTCCCCGGCTACCAATTGATTTATGGCGCCTTCGCCACAGTGCCGTTGTTTCTGCTGTGGATCTATCTGTCCTGGGTGATCGTGCTGTTTGGCGCCGAGCTGGTGTGTAACCTTTCGACGCCCTGGCACTGGCGACGCCGCGCATTGCCGCGCCTGCTGGTGCTGCTGGGCATCCTGCGGGTGTTCCATGACCGACAGATGCGTGGCATGCCGGTGCGGCATCTCGACGTGCAGCGGGCCGGTTGGCATCTGCCGGAAGACGAATGGCTGGAGATGCTGGAACTGCTGGAAAGCCAGCACCTGGTCTGCCGCGCCAGCGGAGGAACCTGGGTGCTTTGCCGTGATCTGGGCGGCTACAGTTTCTATCAATTGCTCGTTCATATGCCCTGGCCGCTTCCACGGCTGGCCCAGTTGCCCGCGCACCTGGACGAGGAATGGTATCCGCCGCTACGCAAGGCCCTCGAGCTGCTTCAGGAAGAGCAGCAGGCCTTGTTTGGCGGCAGCCTGGCGCAGTGGCTCAAGCCGGGGAACGACTGACGAAATTTGTCAGTCACATGCAAGGGAACGCCTGCTGGACGCAACAGCAGCCCGTGCGAATGCGGGCCTGTGCGATTGGCATGCTTATGGCACTGACAGGGAAGAGGCCATCAGCCGATGGCCAGGGGATGAGAGCGATGGGTAGCAAGAACGACAAACTGGTCCGCCTGCACGAGCGCGCACCGCAACGGGCGCTGGAAGGACTCAATCGGGTGACCGGCTTGGAATTCCGTCACTGGCCGGAATCGCTGGCACCGGTAGTCGTGCAGGAGGATTGGGAAAGCGCGGAGCAGCCGCTCCAGGAGAACAACCGGGCGTTACCCGGCTGAGTTGCGGCTCAGGCGCGAACCTGGCTTTTTGCCGGTTCGGCCAGTTCCACGGCCTGAACGAAGAGTTCTTCCACCAGCAATCCCTTGATCGGCACCGCGGAGCGCAGGCGAACCTGCATCTGCTCGATTCTCTGTTTGAAGGGCACGCGGGCGATGCCGGCCAGCAGGATCTTGCCCTTGGCGTTCAGCCTGCCGTGATCCACCGCCACCTCGCGGCGCTTGTCGCCATCCATGTAGTTCACCAGCAGTGAGACGGGCAGATCGGTCATCCCAGGCAGATGCAGCCAGGCCGCCACATTGAAATCCGCCACCTTGCCTTCGAACGGCGTGACGGTGGAGCGCGCGACTTCGACGACTCGGGCAGGGACAGGGCCGATCAGGCTGTCTTGCTGTTGCATGGGGCATCCAGGCTGGAAAGGTACGCTCGTACCGATAGGGCTGGATTATAAGCAGCCATTCCCTTGCGATCTGTGCGCCCTGGCCCTCGCTGGGCGTGACCCGTCTCGCAGTTTGATCACTCAGGCGAGCCGCAGGGGATAGCGCGCCACCATGGACGAAACGAGGTTGGGCTCCGGCAGCGGGACGATGGCCTGGTTGTTCACGCTGGCCAGTTGCAGCCAGAGGTTTTCCCCTTCGACGAACTGCTTGCAGGGCAGCCACAGGCCGTGGTGCCAGCCGTTGCCGGGTTCAGGCGTGCTCTGCAGGACACCGGGATGGGTCTGGGCGCTGGGTGCGCGGCGCAGCCAGACCGGGCGCGGCAAGCCTTTGAGGTAACGCAGGCCGAGGTGCAGGCCTTCACCGTTCTGATAGCGCCAGCGCACCAAGCCGAGAACCGGCGTGCTCTGGTTTTGCACCAGGACGAGTTGCCCCACCGGCAATTGGTTGCCCAGGTCGCCGTGACAGAGCAGCCGGGCACCGCCAGGACTGGCGTCCAGCAGCTGTGCATCGCAGCGGCCGGGATGCTGTGCCAGCAGATCGGCATGGATCGCGGGCAGGCCCACGATCAATTGGCAGCTTCCCGATTGTTCGGTGCGCGGATGTCGGCGCTGCTGGCGTCCCAGCCAGTGCTGGCGAACCCGTTCCAGGAGCTGGCGTTCGATTTCGCTACGCAGGGGCGCGGGTTCATGCACGGCGATCAGCAGGGCGCCCAGCTCGAAGCGGCGCAGATAGCCGTTGGCGCCATCCGGGCGCTGGTCCAATGGCAGGCAGGGTTGGGATTCGGTCAGGTCCACGGTCGGACTGCCGTTGTCGTCCTCTTCATCCCAGGGCAACAGCCTCCCCAGGCTGGCAAGGGGCGCCAGGGCGCCGAAGAGCAGGGGACATTCGCCTTCGCTCAGATGGAAGGGGTTGCTCAGCGCGAGCAGCAGCATCTGCTGGTAGAGCCCGCGCAAGGTATTGGCAGGTGTGGGGCGGAATGCCGCTGCAACCGGTTCGTCGAGGCAGCCCTGGTGCTCTCCTATCCAGTAGAGCAGGTGGCTGTCGCGCCACAGTCGCGGGTTCGGCTCCTGGTAAAGCTGGTAGTGACGCAGTTGGGTCTGGGCGAGGAAATGCTGGGCCATGTACAGGCACCAGGCCAGATGCGGGCGCGATGGCTGGTGACCCTGGAGGATCTGCAGCAGCAGGCGCTTGAAACCGCAGGCCAGTTCGTCGCATAGCTTGACGAACAGCGTGGGCGGCGCAGTCCGGTCGTGGTAGGCCTGGGTGTAGTGGCGAAACTCCTCGCTGAAGCTTTGCAGCACGCGTTGCCTTTCGAGTAAGGTCAGTGCGCTGCGGTTGAGCCTGAACAAATGCCCCAGGACCTGCTGCAGGGCACTATCCTGAGGGAGTTGGCGCGCTTCTGCGAGAAGCGTCGGGACACTTGCCAGTGGAGTGCTGTTTTCCTCCAGGATGTCCGGCACTTCCAAGCGCAGGGCATCCAGCGTCATATCAACCCCGCGTAAACGAGGACCGAATGCATGGGATCGCGACTCCAGGCTGTAATAGGGGTATTCGCAATGATGGGCGCCGGCCTGTTCCTGGCCGGTTGCTCAGACGACGTCGGTGTCGATCAGCATGGACAGAAGGTAGCGGTTGAGCGCCTCGAAGGCCAGTGGCTGGTCATCAATTACTGGGCGGAATGGTGTGCGCCCTGCCGCACGGAAATCCCCGAGCTGAACGCCTTCGCTGAACAGCAGCGGGACAAGGGCGTGAAAGTGCTGGGAGTCAATTTCGATGGGCTCCAGGGCGACGAACTCGGCGATGCCGCGCAAAAAATGGGCATTCAGTTCACCGTGCTGGCGGAAGACCCTTCGAAGCGTTACGACTTGCCGCGCAGCGAAGCATTGCCGGTCACTTACATCATCGATGCTCAGGGCAAGATGCGGGAGCGGCTGCTGGGTGAGCAGAGCGCTGCAGGCCTGACCGAGCGTCTGGACGAACTGCGCAAGGGGGGCTAGGGCAATGGCGCGAATCTGTTTGCACGGCTACGTAAGTGGCAAGGTGCAGGGTGTTTATTACCGCCAGTCGACCCAGGAGCAGGCTGACCAGCTGGAGCTGGACGGCTGGGTGCGCAACGTGGCGGATGGCCGGGTAGAAGTGCTGCTTGAGGGTGAGGAGGATGCCGTTCGCTCGATGGCTGCCTGGCTGGAACAGGGGCCTGCCGATGCAAAGGTGACTGGCGTCGAGCTTCAGCAGCAGCCAGTGCAGGGCATCACCGGCTTCATCGTGCGGCGTTGACGCCGCAATGCGGGAGCGAGCCAGGCTCGCTCCCTGAGGTAATCAGTCCGAATCGCCGGGATCGGCAGCCAGTCGACCGGCATCTTTCATCAGCGAGTGGAGAAATTCCTGCTGCAGCTCCGGATCGTTGCGGGTCAGCTCGATCAGGCTCTGCTCCAGTTCGCTGGCTTCTTCTTCCATGCCCAGTTCCGACAGGCGCTTGACCCGGTGGACCCACTGCGGGACTTCGTCGTCTTCGAGGTCTTCGAAGATCAGTGCATGGGCTTCCACCAACTTGCCGCGCAGGGTATGGCTGATGCCCAGGGTGGTATCGCCACGGGCGTTGTCCAGGGGGTCTTCGACGCTCAGTTGGAGTTTGCCGATGCGGCTTACGTCCTGGTCGGCGAATGGCCCATCCAGCAAGTTCAGGCGCAGGATTCCGTTGCGGTCGGTCGCCAGCTCATGGGTGTGGTTGCCCAGTTTGACCAGCACCGGGCGCTCGGCCCAGGGCAGGCTCGAATACTCCATGCGCTTGTCCAGCTGCTTCTCGTCGATGCTGGCCAGGTTCTGCTCGGAGCGACCATTGGACTCGACGTTCATCGCGGGGTTGAGGCCGGCGAAGCCGTAGCTGATCCAGTCCTTGGTGGCGGTGTCCGGCAGGCTGCCGAGCAGCACCACGTTCACCACGTTCGCGCCGACGCCTGCGACCACCGCCACCGCACCCAGCGGAACTTCGTAGAGTTCCCGCCAGGGTTGATAGGGCGTGTAACGGTCGTAGTGACGGCTGACCTCGAATTCGGTGACTTCGAAGGTCTTCTGCTCGTTGATGCGGATGCGTCGCTGCGGTAGTTCCAGTACCTGTGGATCACCGACATCGATCTGCAGGCTGTGGTTGAGCAGTTTGCGCTCGACGCGCTCCTCGTGCTCGCTGCGCTGTGGCAAGTGATTGGCACAGCCGCTGACGAAGAGGGCGCCGCACAGGGCGGCGCCGACGAGGTAATGGGAACTACGCTTGGACATATCTTGGATCAGCGATTCACGCGGGCGGTAATGAAGGACAGAACTTCGGAGACCGGCACGTTCTGGTTGTCGGTTTCACGGCGGTTCTTGTATTCCAGGCTGCCTTCGGTCAGGCCACGTTCGCTCACGACGATGCGGTGCGGAATGCCGATCAGCTCCATGTCGGCGAATTTGACGCCGGGGCTGGTTTTCTTGTCACGGTCATCCAGCAGTACGTCGACGCCCGCTGCGCGCAGTTCGGCGTAGAGCTTGTCAGTGGCTTCCTTGACGGCCGGGGTCTCGTACTTGAGCGGCACCAGGGCGACCTGGAACGGTGCCAGGGCTTCCGGCCAGAGGATGCCGCGCTCGTCGTAATTCTGCTCGATGGCGGCAGCCACCACGCGGGATACGCCGATGCCGTAGCAGCCCATGATCAGGGTCACCGGTTTGCCTTGTTCGCTCAGCACGTTCAGCTTCATGGCTTCGCTGTACTTGGTACCCAGCTGGAAGATGTGGCCGACCTCGATGCCGCGCTTGATCACCAGCGTGCCCTTGCCGTCCGGGCTCGGGTCGCCGACAAGCACGTTGCGCAGGTCAGCGACTTCCGGCAGCGGCAGGTCGCGCTCCCAGTTCACGCCGAAGTAGTGCTTGTCGTCGATGTTGGCGCCGATGGCGAAGTCGCTCATCAGGGCAACGGAGCGGTCGATCACGCAGGGCAGCGGCAGGTTCAGCGGGCCAAGCGAGCCGGCGCCGGCACCGATGGCCTGGCGCAGTTCGGCTTCGCTGGCGAACACCAGCGGGCTGGCGACTTGGGCCAGGTTGGCTGCCTTGATTTCGTTCAGTTCGTGGTCGCCGCGAACGATCAGGGCGATCAGTTTGCCTTCTTCGGCACCGTGGACGACCAGGGTCTTGATGGTCTTCTCGATCGGCAGGTCGAAGTTTTCCACCAGGTCGGCGATGGTCTTGGTATTCGGGGTGTCGACCAGCTTCATTTCCTGGCTCGGGGCGTGACGTTCGGTCTCGCGCGGCAGGGCTTCGGCTTTCTCGACGTTGGCTGCGTAATCGGAGCTGTCGCTGAAGGCGATGTCGTCTTCACCGGATTCGGCCAGCACATGGAATTCATGGGAGCCGGTGCCGCCGATGGAGCCGGTGTCCGCCAATACGGGGCGGAAGTCCAGGCCCAGGCGGCTGAACACATTGCAGTACGCCTGGTGCATGCGATCGTAGGTTTCTTGCAGCGACTCCTGGTTCATGTGGAAGGAGTAGGCGTCCTTCATGATGAACTCGCGGCCGCGCATCAGGCCGAAGCGCGGACGGATCTCGTCACGGAACTTGGTCTGGATCTGGTAGAAGTTGAGCGGCAGCTGCTTGTAGCTGTTCAGCTCGTTGCGCGCCATGTCGGTGATGACCTCTTCGTGGGTCGGGCCGACGCAGAAGTCGCGCTCATGGCGGTCCTTCAGGCGCAGCAGTTCCGGGCCGTACTGCTGCCAGCGACCGGACTCCTGCCACAGCTCGGCAGGCTGGACGGCGGGCATCAATACTTCCAGCGCACCAGCGGCGTTCATCTCTTCGCGCACCACCGTCTCGACCTTGCGCAGTACTCGCAGGCCCATTGGCAGCCAGGTGTAGAGGCCGGAGGCAAGCTTGCGGATCATGCCAGCGCGCAGCAGCAGCTGATGGCTGATCACCACGGCATCGGCGGGGGTTTCCTTGAGGGTAGACAGCAGGTACTGACTGGTACGCATGTTTGGCCGTTTTGTCGGTTGCGATGGATTTGAATGGCTCGGCATTGTACGGCGCTGATCAAGTGGCGTACAGGATTGCGGTCCGGTTGAGCGAGGAGGGCGACGTAGTGAGTCTGACAGCGACAGAGGTCCAGGCGCTGATACGCAATGGAGTGCCGATGGCGGACGAGATCGATCTGCGGATCGAGCGGATGGACGATCAGGGAGCGTTGGCCAGGGTGCCGTTCCAGTCCAGATTGGTGCGTCCGGGTGGAACCTTGTCCGGTCCCACCATCATGGCGCTGGCTGATGCCGCCATGTACGCAGTAGTACTGGGCAGACTGGGGAAAGTTGAAATGGCGGTGACGTCCAACTTGAACATCAACTTCCTGTCCAGGCCCAGGCCGGTGGATCTATTTGCCGAGGCGCGGATACTTAAACTTGGTCGACGTCAAGCGGTGTGTGAAGTGTCACTTTATTCATTGGGCGCGGAAGATGATCTTGTCGCTCACGTGACAGGTACTTACGCCCTACCACTACTTGATTAAAGTTTGAGCAATCGCTTGGTGGCGATTTGATCAACTCCGGAGTCAAGTTCCTCCACCCAAAAAAAAGAAACCCGGCCTAGGCCGGGTTTCTTCTATCACTTACGTGTACGCAGAGGATATTACAGGATATCCAGCGGGTACTCGGTGATTACGCGGATTTCGTCGTTCGCGGTACCGCCAGCGGAGCCGAAGAAGGCCATGTCGCTGTTGGCACGCCAGCTGGCGTGACGGATGCGGATGGACAGGTCTTTGGCAGCGCCTTCCTGAACCACGTACTTGGCTTCGATGTCGCGTTCCCATTCCTTGCCGTCTTCGCCGATTGCACCAGCGAAGGCGCCGTTCGGGTCAGCCTTGGTGCCGTCAACGTCATCACCGGTGATGTAGCGAGCCATGAAGCTCAGGCCGGGGATGCCGAACTCAGCCATGTTCAGGTCGTAGCGAGCCTGGATGGACTTCTCGTTCGGGCCGTTGAAGTCGGAGTACTGGACCGAGTTGGCCAGGAAGATGGAGTCGCCGGAGTTCTGGCCGTCCATCGAGATGTAGTCGAAGGGCTCGTCGCCGTTCACTTTCTGGTAGGCCAGGGTGAATTTGTGAGCGCCGATGGAGTAGGCGGCGGCAGCGGACCAGGCGGTGGTATCCAGGTCGCCAGCGATGGCGTCGCCCTTGTCGGTGGTGCGGTAGACGTTGAAGTCCAGGTTCAGGGCCTGAGTGTCAGTGAACGGAATGTTCCAGTTCAGGTTGCCGTAGTACTGGCGCCAGATGTCTTCCAGCTCGGCACCGTACAGGCTGGCGCTGACGTTGTCGGTGAAGGAGTAGGAGCCGCCTACGTAGTCGGCGCTGTTGCTGGCCAGACCGGTGTAGGTAGTGGTGATTTCACCGTGACGGTTGGTGGAGGCGCTGCCGTCGCGAATGGAGGTGAAGTGGCCGGCGTCGATGTTCAGGCCTTCCAGTTCGCTGCTGGTCAGCTGGAAGCCTTCAGCGGAGCCCGGGAACAGGCGAGCGGTACCGGTGGCGAATACCGGAGCGGTCGGGAACAGGTTGCCGTACTTCAGCTGGGTGTTGGAGATCTGGGCTTTAACGGAGCCGCCAGCGTAGGAGTAGTCATCCTGGGAACGGCCGTCGGAGCCAGTCGGCAGCAGGCCGGTGCCATTGGTGCCGTTGCCGCTGTCCAGTTTCAGACCCAGCATGCCGTGGGCGTCAACACCGAAGCCAACGGTACCTTGAGTGAAGCCGGACTCGTACATGGCGCTGATGCCATGGGCCCATTCTTTACGGTAGTTCTGGCTGGTGTTGGGGTTGTTACGGAAGTCGCGGTAGAAGAAGAAGTTCTTGTTCAGAAGAGTCAGGTTGCTGTCTTCTACGAAGCCCTTGGACTCTTCCTGGGCGCTGGCAAAAGCCAACTGCATGCTACCGGCGGTCACGGCCAGAGCCAGTGCGCTCCACTTCATCACTTGCATTGTGATTGCTCCTTTGGTTTTGAAGATTCTCGCCGCTTTCTTTATTGATTGAAGGCGGTTCTTTCTTTTTGTGTCGGCGCTAACTTATAGCACGGCGACAATATTGGCGATAGTTGAAACCGGGTCCTTACGATTTCTTCACAGTGCTGTCGCAAATCGAAAAGACCTGTGTCGCATATCTATAGGTTCGTTCTTGCATCCCTTCATCCCCTATGTATCCGGGGCACTTTGCGAGCGGGCGCCCGTGGCGTAGTTCCCGGCCTCGCGTGTGACCTGGCACCTCACAAGCAACAAACGTGCACAAAACGTAGATGGTGGAGAGAAAAATCCCTTCGCCCAGCTGGTGCGCTCGTTCCAGCTCCGCTAACCCCTGATCCTTATGTGATCGCTACCAAAAGGACGTGCCCTTAAATGAAGCATTCTGCATGGTGGGTGGCTCTTGACAGGCAGTTGTGCGCTGGGCTGAAGAGTGCGTGCTCCTTGTTTTCAGTGGTTGGGCGTAACCGGGGTGTGGCGAGAAGTAACGCAAATGCAGGTTGTGAGCACTTATGGTGCGTGTGGTGACGCCCCCTTCCTTTATATAGGCAGGAAGGTAGGGTGAGTTCCGCTCGGCGTGAGCCTTGGCTATGCTGCGCGGCCGCGTTTCGGTCGCTGACCGGGGCGTGGTGTTAATCTCGAACTTCCTACAGTCGAACAGGAGAGGCCAGTATGTTCGCCCTGGACCCAAGACTTCAGCAGGACACCCTGCCCATCGGTGATTTTCCCCTGTGCCGGCTGCTGTTGATGAATGATGCACAGTACCCCTGGTTCATCCTCGTGCCGCGACGCGAAGAAGTCAGCGAGCTGTTCCAGCTCGGTGTCGACGAGCAACGGCAGCTCTGGCAGGAAACCACCTTCCTGGCGGAAACCCTCAAGGACACCTTCGGCGCTGACAAGATGAATGTGGCGACCCTGGGCAATGTGGTCAGCCAGCTGCACATGCATGTGATCGTGCGTCGTCGTGAAGATGCTGCCTGGCCTGCGCCAGTCTGGGGGCGTCAGCCGGCCGTGGCCTACTCGGCCGAGCAGGTAGCGGCCATTCGCGCCAAGCTTCGTTTGGTCCTGGCGGATGATTTCCAGTTCGTGGGGAGTGAGTCATGACGCTTGAAATGCGCATCGCTGACCTGGAGAGCCGACTCGCTTTCCAGGATGACACCATCCAGACGCTGAACGATGTTCTGGTTGAGCAGCAGCGACTGGTGGATCGCTTGCAACTACAGGTAGCGGCACTGGCCAAACGCCAGGAAGAGCTGCTCAGTCAGTACGGCCCAGGTGAAGATGAGGCGCCGCCGCCGCATTACTGATCAGCCAATAAAAAGCCCGCCAATTGGCGGGCTTTTTCATTTCTGCTTCAGCGTCTGCTGGGAAGCGCGGCAATCACGTCTTCGGCCTGCAGGCCCTTGTCCCGCTGGATGACCGAGAACTCCACGCGTTGACCCTCGATCAGGACGCGGTGGCCTTCACCGCGAATGGCGCGGAAGTGGACGAAGATGTCATCGCCGGAATCCCGGGAGATGAAACCGAAGCCCTTGGAAGTGTTGAACCACTTCACTGTTCCGGTTTCACGATTGGACATGTCCTGGGGCAGTAGCGGTGCCTGGGTGACTTTGCGCAGGTTGATGCAGAGGTGCAGTGCAACGGCGACGATCACAGCCAGGAGGCTGATGAGAATTGCGGGTTGCTCGCCGATTACCGGGAGGGGCGCCAGGAGAATCAGGGTTTGCAGGACGACCGCCAATACCAGAAGGGCGGAAACCAGGCTTTGCAGCTGGTTACGCAGGCCTTTTGCCCAGGCCGGAACCACCGGAGCCAGCAGAAGGTTGAGCAGGCCGCAGAAGGCCAGGTAGAGAGCCTCGGGTTGTTGCAGGTAGGGCAGGGCTTCGGCGCGCAGACTGGGAATGAAGGACAGCAGCAAAGCGGCAGCGCCCGTCAACAGATGGACGATTTTCAGGATGTTCAATGGATTCACCTTGGAAACGGAATCTCTAACGGAAGAGCCGGGCCATGCGGGATGAAAAAGGCATGGGCATCGGCCTATGCCGCAGGTCTCTGGATCGACGCGCGGCACCGGCTGTATTTAACAGCAAAGGAGAGGGCTACTCAAATCAAGCGGTTAGCGCTGCTTCAGACGCTGGCGGATGCACTTGATTACGGCCATTGCGTTTGGCCTGGTAGAGGGCGTCGTCAGCTCGGGTGATGAGACTCTCCAGGGTATCGCCCGGTTCCGCCAGGGCCAGGCCGAAGCTGGCGGTAATAGTGTCGAGCACCTGGTCCGTGCGACGGACTTTCACGCGCAGCGCCTGCATCTTGCTGCGCAATTGTTCTGCGAAGGTGCGCGCAGCATCCAGTCCCTTGCAGTCGCGCAGTACGACGCAGAATTCTTCGCCGCCGTAACGGCCCGCCATGGCGCGCGGCGGCAATAGTTCCCGAAGCAATTGGCCCACGTGCTGGAGCACACGATCTCCCAGTGGGTGGCCGAACTGGTCGTTGAACTGCTTGAAGTGGTCGATATCCAGCATGACCAGCGCCAGGCCTTCCTGGTCACTTTTCAGTGACTGCTCCAGCAGGCGGGTGAATGCCTGGCGATTGAATACCTGGGTCAGGCCATCCAGGGTGGCGGCCAGCTGGGCGCGTTCCAGTTGATTGCGCAGTTGCTGGATTTCCGCCTGGGCGGCTTGCAGGCGATAGAGGAACTGTTCCTGCTGTTCCTGCATCAACTGGGTGCTTTCCTGAAGATGGTTCAGGACGCTGGGCAGGTCATCGATTATGGGTTCGTGCAACGCAGCCAGGCCTGCTGCCAGGCTGTTCTGATAGGCGTGGCTGCCGCTGACACTGCGGCTGACATCGCCCTCGATATCGTCGACCAGATCGATGACCTGTTGCTGTCCCTGCCGGGCCTCTTCGAGTTCGCCACGAATGATGTATTCGCGAAACAGCTTGAGGGCCGATTCCGGCGGGAAGACGTCGAAGTCCTTGGTGATCTTGTCCAGGCGGCGATTGAGGTCCGGCTGCACACCCTTGCTGTAGGTGTACCAGAGCGCGTAGTGCATCGGATTCGGCGGAATCGCATGGCGCACCATGTGCGGTACCGCCTGCTTCAGCAGGTCAGCCGCCTCACGGGTTTCTTCGGGGAAAAGCTCAAGCAGCGACGGCGATTTCGGAGGCTGGCTCATGCACTTCACTGTGGGGAGATGTCGAATTGCCAGAGCATAGAGCAGGCGGGCTTTCGCGCATAGCGAAAGGCCCGGTTTCCCGGGCCTTTTTGATCTGCCTGGAGGTCAGGCGGCGAGCAGGCTGCGGAGCATCCACGCAGTCTTTTCGTGAACTTGCATGCGCTGGGTCAGCAGGTCGGCGGTCGGCTCGTCGCTGACCTTGTCCAACAGCGGGAAGATGCCGCGGGCGGTGCGTACCACCGCTTCCTGGCCCTGCACGAGCTGCTTGATCATGTCCTCGGCAGACGGCACGCCTTCCTCTTCCTTGATGGAGGAGAGTCGTGCGTAAGCAGCGTAGGTGCCGGGAGCCGGGAAGCCCAGGGCGCGAATTCGTTCGGCTACGGCGTCCACAGCCAGTGCCAGCTCGTTGTACTGGCCTTCGAACATGAGGTGCAGGGTGTTGAACATCGGCCCTGTCACGTTCCAGTGGAAGTTGTGGGTCTTGAGATAGAGGGTGTAGGTGTCGGCGAGCAGGCGGGACAGGCCCTCGGCGATGGCTGCGCGATCCTGTTCGGCGATTCCGATGTTGATTTCCATGCCAGTTCTCCTCTCGGTAGCTTGCGGCCCGGACCGGGCACGTGGTCGGCAAAGCCTAGCACGGGGCGGTCATGGGGCAGTCTTGTCTTCTATCAATGAAAGCCATGCTCAGAAATCATTGGTCTGCGCAGGGTTCACGCCTTCTTCAACAACTTGGCCAGCAGGCGGGGGTAGCTGGCGGGCATGAGGCGCTGGATATGGTCGAGCAGGCGAGCATCGGCGCCGATCAGGATACGGGGCTGGCCGGTCCGTATGCCCTTGATGATCTGTTGCGCAGCCTGTTCCGCCGAGGTACGTGCCAGTTTGTCGAAGCGGGCTGCCGCCTTCGAAGCATCTGTCTTGCCGTCGATGCCCTGGTAGAAGCGCGCCGAGCGGGCGATGTTCGTGCGAATACCGCCGGGATGCACGCAGCTCACCTTGATGGCCGTGCCGCAAAGCTCCTGGCGCAGTGCCTCGGTAAAGCCTCTCACTGCGAACTTGCTGGCGTTGTAGGCGCCCTGGGTGGGCATGCTGACGATGCCGAAGATGCTCGACACGTTGACGATGTGGCCCTCGCCCCGGGCCAGCAGATGGGGAAGAAAGGCCTTGGTGCCGTGGACGACGCCCCAGAAGTTGATGCCCATCAGCCATTCGAAGTCGTCGTAGCGAAGTTCTGCGATGGTTTGCGAAACGGCGACGCCGGCATTGTTGATCACCAGGTGCGCCTGACCGTGTTGGGTCAGGACGCTATCGGCGAAGGCATGCACGGCTTCCCGGTTGGAGACATCCAGGCTATGGGTTGAGAGCTGAAGGCCGTCTCGACGCAGGGTCGAGGCCGTGGCCTCCAGGCCATCGGCATCGACATCGGCAAGTGCAAGGTGGCAACCCAGTGCGGCAAGCTCGCTGGCCAGTGCGCGGCCGATGCCGGAACCCGCGCCCGTGATGACTGCAACTTTTCCAGCAAGCGACTGCATCTTCACTCCTTCCTTGTGTGCTTCGCGTCCGTCCGTCGGGCGAGTGCTGGCGAGCTTAGACACTGCCCAGTGGCCCAGCAAGGGAACCCGCTCCCGATCAGGGCTCGCGGGGTGGCGGGGAGGGCGGCTGCACGGTAGCAATTTACGCTATATAATCCCGCTCTTTGCCGCGAACCCCGGCCTGTCCGGCAGGGGGTTGCACCTCCGCCGGATGCTCCGACGCCCTTTGGCGGACGGACGAATTCACGACTCAAGAGAAGCGAAACACGACCATGATGCGCAGCCACTATTGCGGCCAACTGAACGAGAGCCTGGACGGCCAGGAAATCACCCTCTGCGGTTGGGTACACCGCCGCCGCGACCACGGCGGGGTCATTTTCCTCGATATCCGTGACCGCGAAGGCCTGGCCCAGGTGGTATTCGACCCGGATCGCGAAGAAACCTTCGCCCGCGCCGACCGCGTCCGCAGCGAGTTCGTGGTCAAGATCACCGGCAAGGTCCGCCTGCGTCCGGAAGGCGCGCGTAACTCCAACATGGCGTCGGGTGCCATCGAAGTGCTGGGCTACGAGCTGGAAGTGCTGAACCAGGCCGAGACCCCGCCGTTCCCGCTGGACGAATACTCCGACGTCGGCGAGGAAACCCGCCTGCGCTACCGCTTCATCGACCTGCGTCGTCCGGAAATGGCCGCCAAGCTGAAGCTGCGTGCGCGCATCACCAGCAGCATCCGTCGCTACCTGGACGAGAACGGCTTCCTCGACGTGGAAACCCCGATCCTGGGTCGCCCGACTCCGGAAGGCGCCCGCGACTACCTGGTGCCGAGCCGCACCTACCCGGGCCACTTCTTCGCCCTGCCGCAGTCGCCGCAGCTGTTCAAGCAACTGCTGATGGTGGCCGGCTTCGACCGCTACTACCAGATCGCCAAGTGCTTCCGCGACGAAGACCTGCGTGCCGACCGCCAGCCGGAATTCACCCAGATCGACATCGAAACCAGCTTCCTGGACGAGAGCGACATCATCGGCATTACCGAGAAGATGGTGCGCCAGCTGTTCAAGGAAGTGCTGGATGTCGAGTTCGACGAATTCCCGCATATGCCGTTCGAAGAGGCCATGCGCCGTTACGGCTCCGACAAGCCCGACCTGCGTATCCCGCTGGAACTGGTTGACGTTGCCGACCAACTGAAAGGCGTGGAATTCAAAGTCTTCTCCGGTCCGGCCAACGATCCGAAAGGCCGCGTCGCCGCCCTGCGCGTGCCGGGCGCCGCTTCCATGCCGCGCAGCCAGATCGACGACTACACGAAGTTCGTCGGTATCTACGGTGCCAAGGGCCTGGCCTACATCAAGGTCAACGAGCGCGCCAAGGGCGTTGAGGGCCTGCAGTCGCCCATCGTCAAATTCATCCCCGAAGAGAACCTCAATGTGATCCTCGACCGCGTCGGCGCGGTTGATGGCGACATCGTGTTCTTTGGCGCCGACAAGGCAAAGATCGTCTGCGACGCGCTGGGCGCCCTGCGTATCAAGGTTGGCCATGATCTCAAGCTGCTCACCAAGGAGTGGGCGCCGATGTGGGTCGTGGACTTCCCGATGTTCGAAGAGAACGACGACGGCAGCCTGACTTCGCTGCACCACCCGTTCACCTCGCCTAAGTGCAGCCCGGCGGAGCTGGAGGCCAACCCGGCCGACGCCCTGTCCCGTGCCTATGACATGGTGCTGAACGGCACCGAACTGGGCGGCGGTTCCATCCGTATCCACGACAAGTCCATGCAGCAGGCGGTGTTCCGCGTGCTCGGCATCGACGATGCGGAGCAGGAAGAGAAGTTCGGCTTCCTCCTCGATGCGCTCAAGTACGGTGCGCCGCCGCACGGTGGTCTGGCCTTCGGCCTGGACCGTCTGGTGATGCTGATGACCGGCGCAGCGTCGATCCGCGAAGTGATCGCCTTCCCGAAAACCCAGAGCGCCGGCGACGTCATGACCCAGGCGCCGGGCACCGTGGATGCCAAGGCCCTGCGCGAGCTGAACATCCGTCTGCGCGAGCAGGCCAAGGCCGAGTAATCAGAACCAACCCGAGGCGGCGCCAGACGGCGCCGTCCGTTCAGAAAGTACGGAGTGAGTTATGGCTGGTCATTCCAAATGGGCCAACATCAAGCACCGCAAAGAACGTCAGGACGCCAAGCGCGGCAAGATTTTCACCAAGCTCATTCGTGAGCTGACTGTCGCCGCCAAGCATGGCGGTGGCAACCCGGCGGACAACCCGCGTTTGCGTCTGGCCGTAGACAAGGCGCTGACTGCGAACATGACCCGCGACACCATTGATCGTGCGATTGCGCGCGGCGCTGGCTCGAACGAAGCCGACAACATGGTCGAGCTGAGCTACGAAGGTTATGCGCCGAGTGGCGTGGCCATCATCATCGAAGCCATGACCGACAACCGCAACCGCACCGCGGCCGAAGTGCGTCATGCCTTCAGCAAGTGCGGCGGTAACCTGGGCACCGACGGTTCGGTCGCCTACATGTTCGACCGCAAGGGCCAGATCAGCTTCGCGCCCGGCGTGAACGAAGACGCCCTGATGGAAGCGGCCCTGGAAGCGGGCGCCGATGACGTCGTGGCTGAAGAAGACGGGTCCGTCGAGGTCTACACCACGTTCGCCGACTTCCTTTCGGTGAACGAAGCGCTGACCGCCGCCGGCTTCAAGGGCGACGAGGCGGAAGTGGCGATGATCCCGTCGATCGCCGCCCCCATCTCCGACCTGGAGACTGCGCAGAAGGTCTTGAAGTTGATCGACATGCTGGAAGACCTGGACGACGTCCAGAACGTCTACCACAACGCTGAGATCCCGGACGAGATCATGGAGCAGCTCGGCTGAGAACCTGATCACGATCAGCTGCGCGTCGGCCCTGCGGCGTTAAGAACAGGCTCGGAATGCTCATTTACAGCTCGTAAACTCCGCTTCCTCTCCTGTTTTTGCCTTGCATGGCTCTAGCTCGCAAGATCGTGACCAGGTTCGAGTGCTGCGTGATCCGGAAGCCGGAAGTCGCCCCGCGCGCTTCCGGCTTTTTTGTTGGCGGGCCACTCCGTATACTCGCGGCTGGATAAATAGACAGTGTGCCGGCCTTGGGTCGGCTCCGTGGAGCTTGCGGCGGCATGACCCTGATTCTTGGTATCGACCCCGGTTCGCGTATCACCGGTTACGGTGTGGTTCGCGATACAGGGCGCGGCTGCGAATACGTTGCCTCGGGCTGCATCCGTACCGGCGCTGGCGTGTTGCACGAGCGCCTGCAGATCGTCTTTCGCGGCGTGAGCGAGGTCATCCGCTCCTACGAGCCGGTGACCATGGGCATCGAGCAGGTGTTCATGGCGCGTAACGCCGATTCCGCACTCAAGCTCGGCCAGGCTCGTGGTGCGGCCATAGTCGCTGCCGCCGAGGCTGGACTGGAAATCGCCGAGTACACCGCCAGCCAGGTCAAGCAGGCTATCGCCGGAACCGGCGGCGCCGACAAGCAGCAGGTACAGATGATGGTCATGCATCTGCTCAAGCTGGTGCAGAAGCCGCAGATCGACGCATCCGATGCCCTGGCCATCGCCCTGTGCCATGCACACCACCGACAAAGCCTGATTCCCCATGGCCTGGCTACCGCCAAACGGCGGGGCGGTCGTCTTCGTCTGTAATCAATTCAAAGGACGCAATTCGTGATTGGACGCTTGCGCGGCAACCTGGCGGAGAAACAACCGCCGCATCTGATCCTCGACGTCAACGGCGTGGGTTACGAGCTGGAAGTCCCAATGACCACCCTCTATCGCCTGCCTTCGGTGGGCGAGCCGGTGACGCTGCACACTCATCTGGTCGTGCGCGAAGACGCTCACCTGCTCTATGGTTTCTTCGAGAAACGCGAGCGAGAGCTGTTTCGTGAGCTGATCCGCTTGAACGGCGTCGGCCCGAAGCTGGCCCTGGCGCTGATGTCTGGCCTGGAGGTGGATGAGCTGGTGCGCTGTGTACAGGCCCAGGACACCTCCACGCTGGTGAAGATTCCTGGCGTGGGCAAGAAAACCGCCGAGCGCCTGCTGGTGGAGCTCAAGGACCGCTTCAAGGCTTGGGAAACCATGCCGGCCATCGCTACCCTGGTGGTCGAACCCCGGGTTGGCGTGGCAGTCTCCAGCGCGGAGAATGATGCGCTCGCCGCGCTTATCGCCCTGGGATTCAAGCCTCAAGAGGCCAGTCGAGCGGTGTCCGCGATCAAGGAAGAAGGACTGTCCAGCGAAGAAATGATCCGCCGCGCCCTGAAAGGAATGGTGTAAGTCCGAATGATCGAAGCCGACCGCCTCATCACCGCCAGCAGCCGCGATCGCGACGAGCAGCTGGATCGTGCGATTCGCCCGCTGAAGCTTGCCGACTACATCGGTCAGCCGGTCGTGCGTGAGCAGATGGAGCTCTTCATCCAGGCTGCAAAGGGGCGGAGCGAGGCCCTCGACCATACCCTGATCTTCGGCCCGCCTGGCCTTGGCAAGACTACCCTGGCGAACATCATCGCCAGCGAGATGGGCGTTGCCATCAAGAGTACGTCCGGCCCCGTGCTGGAGCGGCCGGGCGATCTGGCAGCGCTGCTGACCAACCTGGAGGCGGGCGACGTGCTCTTCGTGGACGAGATCCATCGCCTCTCGCCCATTGTGGAAGAAGTGCTTTATCCCGCGATGGAAGATTTCCAGCTGGACATCATGATCGGCGAAGGCCCAGCGGCCCGTTCGATCAAGCTGGATCTGCCGCCGTTCACGCTGGTCGGCGCCACCACGCGGGCCGGCATGCTGACCAACCCGCTGCGCGATCGCTTCGGTATCGTCCAGCGACTGGAGTTCTACAACACCCAGGACCTGGCCACCATCGTTGCGCGTTCCGCCGGCATCCTTGGTCTGCATATCGAGCCGGAGGGTGCGTTCGAGATCGCGCGTCGTGCGCGAGGCACCCCGCGTATCGCCAACCGGCTGCTGCGCCGAGTGCGTGATTTCGCTGAAGTGCGTGGTCAGGGCGAGATCACCTGCGTCATCGCCGACAAGGCTCTGAACCTGCTGGACGTCGACGAGCGTGGCTTCGACCACCAGGACCGGCGTCTACTGCTGACCATGATCGACAAATTCGATGGCGGACCGGTCGGGATCGACAACCTGGCGGCAGCCATCAGCGAAGAACGCCACACGATCGAGGACGTTCTCGAGCCCTACCTGATCCAGCAGGGCTACATCATGCGCACGCCGAGGGGGAGGGTGGTGACCCGTCACGCCTACTTACACTTCGGCCTGAACCTGCCCAAACGCATGGCGGACAATCCGACCGCCGATCTTTTCGGCTCGGGTGACGAATAGGCGCTTTTGTGGTCGAAGCGCTCGGCAAAGGGTAGCCATGAAAAAACAGTTGCCTGGCCGGATTGGCAACCTTAGGAGTAAGCACTAGAGTATGCGCGCGCAAAATGGGGCCCAGCCGTTTCAGCATCGTTGTCGTGTGTATTACGAAGACACCGACGCCGGCGGCATCGTCTACTACGTCAATTACCTCAAGTTCATGGAGCGGGCTCGAACCGAGCGTCTGCGCAGTCTGGGCTTTGCCCAGTCCGAGCTGGCCGGGGAGAACCTGCTGTTCGTCGTTCATTCGGCCGAAGCGCGCTATTTGGCGCCCGCGAAGCTGGACGACGTACTGGACGTCAGTGCCGAGGTCATGGAGTTGAACCGTGCCAGCCTGCGTTTTCGTCAACAGGTCAGGCGAGCCACCGATAACGCATTGCTATGCGAAGGGCAGTTCCTGATTGCCTGTGTACGTGCCGACAGTTTGAAACCCCGGGCGATCCCCGAAGCGCTGCGTGAAGCCTTCGCCGCCGACCCGGGTCTATTCCCAGCAGGAGATTAAGCGTGGAAGCCAACGTCGTCGACCATACCTCCATGTGGAGCCTGATCAGCAACGCCAGTATCGTGGTGCAGCTGGTCATGCTGATCCTGGTGGCCGCATCGGTCACCTCCTGGATCATGATTTTCCAGCGCAGCAACATGCTGCGCGCCGCCAAGAAGTCGCTGGAAACCTTCGAAGAGCGTTTCTGGTCGGGTATCGACCTGTCCAAGCTGTACCGCCAGGCCGGCAGCAACCCGGACCCGGACTGCGGCGTCGAGCAGATCTTCCGCGCCGGCTTCAAGGAATTCTCCCGTCTGCGCCAGCAAGCCGGTGTGGACCCGGACGCCGTGATGGAAGGTGTGGCCCGCGCCATGCGCGTCGCCATTTCCCGTGAGGAAGAGAAGCTCGAGCAGAGCCTGCCATTCCTCGCCACCGTGGGTTCCACCAGTCCGTACATCGGCCTGTTCGGTACCGTGTGGGGCATCATGAACTCCTTCCGCGGCCTGGCCCAGGTGCAGCAGGCGACCCTGGCAACCGTGGCGCCCGGTATTGCCGAGGCCCTGATCGCCACCGCGATCGGCCTGTTCGCCGCGATCCCGGCGGTCATCGCCTACAACCGCTTCTCCGCTCGTGGCGAGACCCTGATCGGTCGCTACTACACCTTCGCCGACGAGTTCCAGGCCATCCTGCACCGCAAAGTGCACACCAGCGACGAGTAAGTCGCCGGGCCCCTGAGAGGAAAGGTTTCAAGCCATGGCCAGAATCCGCCAAAAACGCAAACCGGTCGCCGAGATGAACGTCGTGCCTTACATCGACGTCATGCTCGTGCTGCTGGTGATCTTCATGGTCACCGCGCCCATGCTCAACCAGGGCGTCAAGGTCGACCTGCCGAAGGTTTCCAGCGAGGCCCTGCCGCAGGACAACAATGCCCGCGTCCTGACCATCTCGATCAAGGCCGACAAGTCCTACTACTGGAACATGGGTGAAGAAGTAGAGACCGACCAGACCCGCAAGAGCGAGACCTCGGTCTCCCTGGATGCATTGGTCCAGGCAGCCTCCGGCATCATGGCCGAGAACAGCCGCCAGGGTAAGACGGTCCAGGTCTTCGTCCGTGGTGACAAGACGGTCGACTACGGCGCCGTGATGGCGGTGATGGGCGGCCTGCAGAAGGCCGGCGTGGCCAACGTCGGGCTGATCACCGAGGCGCCCTGATGCAGCAGCAGAGCGAACGCTCCTCCTCGGAAAGTTACTTCTGGCCGACCGTCTGGGCCGTGTCTCTGCACGTCCTGATGTTCGGCATGTTGTTCGTCAGCTTCGCCTTCACCCCGGAACTGCCACCGTCCCGACCGATCGTGCAGGCCACCCTGTACCAGCTCAAATCCCAGAGCCAGGCCACTACTCAGACCAACCAGAAAATCGCTGGTGAGAAGAAGCAGACCACTGCTCCTCAGTATGAGACCGAGCAACTGGAGCAGAAGAAGGCCGAGGAACAGAAGGTAGCGGCTGCGGCCAAGGCATCGGAACAAAAGAAAGCCGAGGAAGCTCGAAAGGCCGAGCAGGCGGAGAAGAAGGCCGAGGAAGCCAAGCAGGCAGCCGAAGCCAAGAAAGCCGAAGACGCGAAGAAGGTCGAAGAGAAGAAACAGGCTGATTTCGCCAAGAAGAAAGCCGAAGAGGAAGCCAAGAAGCAGGCGGCCGAAGAGACGAAGAAGAAAGCCGCTGAGGAGGCCAAGAAAAAGGCCGCTGAAGAGGCGAAGAAGAAGGCGACTGCTGAAGCTGCGAAGAAGAAAGCTGCCGAGGATGCCAAGAAAAAGGCCGCCGCCGATGCCGCGAAGAAAAAAGCGGCTGAGCAAGCGAAGCGCAAGGCCGCCGAGGACAAGAAAGCCGCCGCCCTGGCTGAACTCCTATCCGAGGATGTGGGCCACCAGCAGGCGCTGGCCGACGAAGTCGGTGACCAGGTCGCGGGCAGTCTCGACGACCTGATCATCAAGCTGGTCAGCGAGCAGTGGCGTCGCCCGCCATCGGCACGTAACGGCATGAGCGTAGAGGTAATGATCGAGATGCTGCCGGACGGCACCATCACCAACGCCAGTGTCACCCGCTCCAGCGGTGATGCGCCCTTCGACAGCTCGGCCGTGAGTGCCGTGCGCAGCGTGGGGCGTATCCCAGAGATGCAACAACTGGATCGCGCTACCTTTGACCAGATGTACAGGCAGCGCCGCATCATCTTCAAACCGGAGGATTTAGGTCTGTGAATACCCTCATTCGTATCGTCCTGCTCGGAGTGGCCATGCTGGTCGGCTCCGTCCAGGCCGCCGACCCGCTGGTCATCACCAGCGGTACCGACCGGGCGACCCCGATCGCCGTGGTGCCCTTTGGCTGGCAGGGCGGCACCGTGCTGCCCACCGACATCTCCGAAGTGGTCGGCAATGACCTGCGCAATTCCGGCTACTTCGAGCCGATCCCGCGGCAGAACAT
Organism: Pseudomonas sp. BN414; assembly: GCF_029871275.1. Classification (NCBI taxonomy): domain Bacteria; kingdom Pseudomonadati; phylum Pseudomonadota; class Gammaproteobacteria; order Pseudomonadales; family Pseudomonadaceae; genus Pseudomonas; species Pseudomonas sp. BN414. Next base: position 96,958 of record NZ_SSOL01000065.1, on the reverse strand, counting down.
GATCAGCCTGCCGACCCAGGCCAGCGAAGTGATCTTCCGCGACTGGAAAGCCCTGGGCGCCCAGTACGTGCTGGTCGGTAGCGTCGTTCCGTCCGGTGGCCGTCTGCAGGTGCAGTTCGCGCTGTTCAACGTCACGACCGAACAACAGGTCATGGCTGGCAATGTCAGCGGCTCGACCGACCAGCTGCGCGACATGGCGCATTACATCGCCGACCAGTCGTTCGAGAAGCTCACCGGCATCAAGGGTGCGTTCTCCTCCCGCATGCTCTACGTGACCGCCGAACGTTTCTCGGTGAACAACACCCGCTACACCCTGCAGCGCTCCGACTACGACGGTCAGCGCGCGGTAACCCTGCTGCAGTCCCGCGAGCCCATCCTGTCGCCGCGCTATGCACCGGATGGCCGCCGCATCGCCTACGTGTCCTTCGAGCAACGCCGTCCGCGTATCTTCATCCAGCACATCGATACCGGCCGCCGCGAACAGATCACCAACTTCGAAGGCCTGAACGGTGCGCCGGCCTGGTCGCCGGAAGGCAATCGCCTGGCATTCGTGCTGTCCCGTGATGGCAACCCGGAGATCTACGTGATGGACCTGGGCAGCCGCCAGATTCGTCGCGTGACCAACAATATGGCCATCGACACCGAGCCGTTCTGGGGTGCTGATGGCCAGACCATCTATTTCACCTCGGATCGCGCCGGCAAGCCGCAGATCTACAAGGCCAACATCAACGGCGGCGAGCCGCAGCGCGTGACCTTCGTGGGCAACTACAACGCCAACCCGAAGCTCTCGGCTGACGAGAAGATGCTGGTGATGATCCATCGTCAGGATGGCTTCACCAACTTCAAGGTGGCTGCACAGGATCTGACCCGCTCGGGCAGCGCTCCGCGCATCCTTTCAGGCACCACCCTGGACGACTCGCCCACTGTTGCGCCTAATGGCACCATGCTAATCTACGCAACTCGCCAGCAGGGGGGCGGCGTGCTGATGCTCGTGTCTACAAACGGGCGCGTACGAGTCCCGATTCCCACAGTTCAGGGCGACATTCGCGAACCTTCCTGGTCGCCGTACCTGAACTGAAGCGGTCTTTAAAAAAATACCTTTGCTAAACACACCTGGGGTTCATTAGGAGTTACATGATGGAAATGCTGAAATTCGGCAAGTTTGCCGCTCTCGCTCTGGCCATGGCCGTAGCTGTTGGTTGCTCGTCCAAAGGCGGCGAAGGCACCGGTGAAGGCGCTGTTGACCCGAACGCGGGCTACAACGCCGGTGGCAGCGGTGTAGACGGCAGCATGAGCGAAGAAGCCGCTCTGCGCGCTATCACCACCTTCTACTTCGAGTACGACAGCTCCGACCTGAAGCCGGAAGCCATGCGCGCTCTGGACGTACACGCCAAGGACCTGAAAGCCAACGGCAACCGCGTTGTCCTGGAAGGCCACACCGACGAGCGCGGTACCCGCGAGTACAACATGGCTCTGGGCGAGCGTCGTGCCAAGGCCGTTCAGCGCTACCTGGTTCTGCAGGGCGTTTCCCCGGCTCAGGCTGAACTGGTTTCCTACGGCGAAGAGCGTCCGGTTGCCACTGGCAACGACGAGCAGTCCTGGGCGCAAAACCGCCGCGTAGAACTGCGTAAGTAATTCGCGATGCGCAAGTCCAGTCGTGCTCTGACCATCCTGGCCCTCTCCAGCCTGCCGTTTGTGGCGCTGGCTGAGGTTCCCGTTGTGGATAACGACGCCGGTTACGGCGGCAGTTACCCTCCGGCCGGTTACGGCACGACTGGTGCCGCCTACGCAGGAACGGGGGCTCCCGCAGCTCCCGTCTCCGCGCAGGGCGAGCTGTTCATGCAGCTGCAGCAGATGCAGGAAGAGATCGCTCGCCTGCGTGGCATGCTTGAAGAGCAGCAGTACGAAATCCAGCGCCTGAAACAGGAAAGCCTGGAGCGATACCAGGACCTGGATCGCCGTCTTTCCGGTGGCGCCGCAGCCGGTGCACCGGCAGCCCCGAATTCCCCTGCCGCTGGCGCCCCCGCTGCCAACGGCGCTCCCGCCGCTCCCGCGCAGCAACCGGCTGCCAGCAGCGAGCCGGGTGACCCCGCGAAGGAAAAGCTCTACTACGACGCTGCCTTCGACCTGATCAAGGCAAAGGATTTCGACAAGGCCAGCCAGGCCTTCACCGCATTCCTGCGCAAGTATCCGAACAGCCAGTACGCCGGCAATGCGCAGTACTGGTTGGGCGAGGTGAACCTCGCGAAGGGCGATCTGCAAGGTGCCAGCCAGGCTTTCGCCCGAGTGGGCCAGGCCTATCCGCAGCACCCGAAAGTGCCGGACTCCATGTACAAGCTGGCGGATGTCGAGCAGCGCCTTGGCAATACCGACAAGGCCAAGAGCATTCTTCAGCAAGTCATCAGCCAGTTCCCAGGCAGCTCGGCCGCCCAGTTGGCCCAGCGCGATCTCCAGCGCCTGCCCTGAGGCCTAAACTCCGAATCACGAAAACCCGCGCCAGTCGCGGGTTTTTTCGTTAGAATCCCCGCCCCCAACCTTCATTCCCGCAACGGAGGCGGATGGCCTGTTTCGCCGTCACGCCCGTGGCTGATATGCATCAAACCCTGCGAATTACCGAGATTTTCTACTCGTTGCAGGGGGAAACACGTACCGCCGGCCTGCCGACGGTTTTCGTGCGCCTGACCGGCTGCCCCCTGCGTTGTCAGTACTGTGACACCGCCTATGCCTTCAGTGGCGGTGAGCTCATGACGCTCGACACCATCCTCGAGCGCGTCGCCGCCTACAAGCCGCGCTATATCTGCGTCACCGGCGGTGAGCCGCTGGCCCAGCCGAACTGCATCCCGCTGCTGCAACGCCTGTGCGATGCCGGCTACGAGGTGTCGATCGAGACCAGTGGTGCGCTCGATGTGTCCGCTGTGGACCTGCGAGTGAGCAAAGTCGTCGATCTCAAGACTCCAGGCTCGGCGGAAGTCGGCCGCAACCGCTACGAAAACATTGCCCACCTCACGGCCAATGACCAGGTGAAGTTCGTCATCTGCTCCCGCGAGGACTATGACTGGGCGGTGTCCAAGCTGATCGAGTATCGCCTGGAGCAGCGGGCCGGCGAGGTGCTGTTCTCTCCTAGCTACAAGGAGGTCAGTGCGCGCGACCTGGCGGACTGGATCGTCGCCGACAACCTGCCCGTGCGCCTGCAACTGCAGTTGCACAAAATTCTCTGGAACGACGAACCGGGTCACTGATCCGGCTCGATTGCGCACCATGCCTCCCCGTGACTTGCGCGCGGGGCAGGCCGATTTCGAGAGGTATCCCATGAGCGAGAAGAAAGCGGTCATCCTGCTGTCCGGCGGTCTGGATTCGGCCACCGTAGTCGCGCTGGCCCGTGCCGAAGGCTATGCCTGCTACACCATGAGTTTCGACTACGGCCAGCGGCATCGCGCCGAGCTGAACGCCGCCGAGCGTGTGGCCCGCCAACTGGGTGTGGTGGAGCACAAGGTGATCGGCCTCAACCTGGACGGCATTGGCGGCTCGGCCCTGACCGACACCTCCATAGATGTGCCTGAAAGCCCGACCGAAGGCATTCCAGTGACCTATGTGCCGGCGCGGAACACCGTATTCCTGTCCCTGGCCCTGGGTTGGGCCGAGGTGCTCGGGGCGCGGGATATCTTCATCGGCGTCAACGCGGTGGACTATTCTGGCTACCCGGATTGCCGCCCCGAGTTCGTCGAGGCGTTCCAGCGTATGGCCAACCTGGCCACCAAGGCGGGCGTGGAAGGGGATGGTTTCCGTATCCAGGCGCCGTTGCAGAACCTGAGCAAGGCCGAGATCGTCCAGGCAGGCCTGAGTCATGGCGTCGACTATGGGCTTACCGTGTCTTGCTATCAGGCTGACGATGACGGCCGCGCTTGCGGCAAGTGCGACAGCTGCCGGCTGCGTGCGGCAGGCTTCAGTGCTGCCGGAGTAAAGGATCCGACCCGCTATCAGTAATTTTTTTTACGAGGGGTGTTGAATTCCTGAATAAAATCAGTATCATGCGCCTCGCGTTGGGTCGTTAGCTCAGTCGGTAGAGCAGTTGGCTTTTAACCAATTGGTCGTAGGTTCGAATCCTACACGACCCACCAACTTCCAAAAGCCCGCCTTTCAAGGCGGGCTTTTTCGTTCCCGGGCCTTGAGTCGCTCGTGGAATGCCCCGGGCGTACCTGATGGATGGCGCTTGCCAGCCCTGTCCCAGCGCCGCCAAATCTGCGTTATCATCCGCCCCCCCCCTGAAGCCCCTGGCTACAGAGGCGGATGTATAATCGTCTTCGCGCCGTTGCGCTCGCAGGTCCCGCTCCCATGACACAGCTTTCCGAACGCTTTCTGGTCCAGGCCCATCTTGCCGCCAAGCAGCCCAAACCGCTGACGGCCGAGGAGGAGGCGCACTACCGTGCCGCCATCGCTGCTGAGCTGAAGGCCCGTGACGCGGTTCTGGTCGCGCACTATTACTGCGACTCGGTCATCCAGGCGCTGGCAGAGGAAACCGGTGGCTGCGTCTCCGATTCCCTGGAGATGGCCCGCTTCGGCAACCAGCACCCGGCAAAGACCGTGGTCGTTGCCGGTGTGCGCTTCATGGGCGAGACCGCGAAGATCCTTAATCCGGAAAAACGCGTTCTGATGCCCACCCTGGAAGCGACCTGCTCCCTGGACCTGGGTTGCCCCGTCGATGAGTTCTCGGCGTTCTGCGATCAGCATCCGGAGCGCACCGTGGTTGTCTATGCGAACACCTCCGCAGCCGTGAAGGCCCGTGCCGACTGGGTCGTGACCTCCAGTTGCGCACTGGAAATCGTCGAGAGCCTGATGGACAACGGCGAAACGATCATCTGGGCGCCGGATCAGCACCTGGGCCGATATATCCAGCGTGAAACCGGGGCCGACATGCTGCTCTGGGACGGTGCCTGCATCGTCCACGAAGAGTTCAAGGCCAAGCAGCTGCAGGATATGAAGGCCCTGTATCCCGATGCGGCGGTGCTGGTGCACCCGGAATCTCCCGAGGCGGTGATCGAGCTGGCCGACGCGGTCGGATCCACCAGCCAACTGATCAAGGCGGCGCAGACGCTGCCGAACAAGATGTTCATCGTTGCCACTGATCGCGGCATCTTCTACAAGATGCAGCAGTTGTGCCCCGACAAGCAGTTCGTCGAGGCCCCGACCGCCGGCAATGGTGCCGCCTGCCGCAGTTGCGCCCACTGCCCGTGGATGGCCATGAACACCCTGGAACGCACCCTGCAGTGCCTGCGCGAAGGCACGAACGAAATCTTCGTCGATCCGGCGCTGATTCCGAAGGCGATCAAGCCGCTGAAGCGCATGCTGGACTTCACCCAGGCCGCGCGCATGAAGCAGGCCGGTAACGCCTGATTCCGTCCCATGAAAAAGCCCGGACTTGTCCGGGCTTTTTTGTGTCTGGGCCAATCGAGGGAGCAGCCTCGATCAACGCATCATCTGTTTGAGCATCCTCTGCTGATCGGCCATTTCCTGTTGGCGGGCATCGATGCGCGCAGCGAGGGGGAAGTTGCCGCCGGCACGACGTTTGGCGAAGTCCAGCTGCTCGATGGCCTGGTCGTAGTCGCCCACCAGAGCGAAGTACTCGGCACGGGCCTGGTGCAAGCCGATAGTGTTGCCGGCCAGTCCGCGTACCTCCGCCACCTGGTACCACACGTCCGGATCGTTCGGGCGGCTCTTCAGCAGTCCGTCGAGTACTTTCTCCGCGTCCTTCGCCTTGTTCTGCTTGATCAGCAGGTCACTGCGCATCTGTTTCAGTGGGTAGTTGTTGGGGTACTGGGCGAGCAGGCGGTCGACGCGTTGCTGGGCATCGGGCAGGCGATTGGCGGTGATGTCAAGGTCCACCTGCGCCAGGTTGTAGACGATCTCGTTGGGCGCCTTGGCCAGGAGCGGTGCCAGGTTGTCACGCGCCTGGTTGAGCTGGCCGCCCTTGATCTGAGCAATCGCCAGTCCATAGCGGGCGGCGTCCAGCTTCGGATCTTCCTCGAGCTGGGCGCGGAAGCGCTTGGCGGCGATGCCTGGGGTCTCCTCGAACATGAGCTGCACACGGGCGCGCATCAGCTGGTAGCGCAGGCTGTTCTCAACGCCACCTGGCGGCAGCTGTTCAGCGCGGTTGCGGGTATCGGCGATACGGTTTTCGGTCACCGGGTGAGTCAGGAGGAATTCCGGCGGCTTGGCGTCATAGCGGTACTGGCGCATCAGGCGCTCGAACATGCGCGGCATCGCGCGAGGGTCGTAGCCGGCCTTTTCCAGATTGAGCAGGCCGATGCGGTCGGCCTCCTGTTCGTTCTGCCGGGAGAAGCGGCGCTGTTCCTGGATGGCCGCGGCCTGGGTGCCCATGATTGCCGCCATGCCCGCATCGCCGGCGCCGGCTGCGGCTGCGACGATACCTGCAAGCATCGCTGCCATCACCGGAATCTGCATGCGCTGCTGGGCTTCTACGCCACGCGCGAAGTGGCGTTGCGACAAGTGCGCCAATTCGTGGGCCAGTACCGAGGCGTACTCGGCTTCGGTAGGCGCATAGATGAAGAGGCCGCCGTTGACGCCGATGATCCCGCCCGGAGCCGCGAAGGCGTTCAATTGCGGGCTGTTGAGCAGGACGAACTCCAGGCGGCGATCCTGCAATTGGCTGGTTTCGGCCAGTCGATAGACGCTGGACTCCACGTAGTCCTTCAATTGCGGGTCATTGAGTTGCGGCACCTGGCCGCGGAGCAGGCTCAGCCAGGCGCGACCCAGTTGATGTTCCTGTTCCGGGGATACGATGGAAGAGCTGGAATCCCCCAGCGATGGCAGATCATCGGCGATGAGCGGTGGAGCGAGAAAACAGGCAAGCGTCAGCAGAGTGGGGCGCAGAAGATTCATGCACTGGGCTCGTTGGCGGCAAAGGCCTAACTGTAGCCTCCAGCGCGGCTGGCTGGCCAGCGGCGCTCTGCCTTCGGTATCCTAACCGCCCGCTCAAGTATTTCCGCCCCGCGACCTTCCCGAACGACCCGCCAGGCGCCTTCCCGGAGACTCACCATGACTGACACCTCCAGTCGAACCGACGATTTCGACGTCGAGCTGGATGCCAGCGGCCTGAACTGCCCCTTGCCCCTGCTCAAGGCCAAGCTCGAGCTCAATCGCCTTGCCAGTGGCGCAGTGCTCAAGGTGATCGCTACCGACGCCGGGTCCCAGCGTGATTTCCGTGCGTTCGCGCAGTTGGCCGGGCACCAGTTGCTGCGCGAAGAGGTCGAAGACGGCGTCTTCCGCTACTGGTTGCGCAAGGCCTGACCCTGGCCCGCTCCGGCGGGCCATTCAAGGAATTCTGATGCTCAAGGTGCTTCGCGACTGGGTCCAGCGCTACTTCTCTGACGAAGAAGCCGTTGTGCTGGCTGTGGTCCTCGTTCTCGGCTTCACCGTCGTCCTTACCCTCGGCAACATGCTGGCGCCCGTCCTGGCGGGAATGGTCCTGGCTTTTCTCATGCAGGGCCTGGTCAACCTGCTGGAGCGCCTGCGACTGCCACAGTCCCTGGCGGTCTGGATCGTCTTCGCCCTGTTCATCGGTGCACTGGCCCTGATTATCGGTGTCCTGGTGCCGTTGCTCTGGCAACAGCTGAGCAAGCTGTTCCAGGAACTGCCCGGGATGCTTGGCGAATGGCAGTCGTTGCTGCTGCTCCTGCCCGAGCGCTATCCCCATCTGGTGACCGATGAGCAGGTACTCAAGGCCATCGAGGTCACCCGCAGCGAAGTTGCCAAGTTCGGCCAGTGGGCGCTGACCTTCTCCCTGTCCAGCCTGCCGTTACTGGTCAACATCATGATCTACCTGGTCCTGGTGCCGATCCTGGTGTTCTTCTTCCTCAAGGATCGGGTGCTGATTGGGCGTTGGATCAGCGGTTATCTGCCCAGCGAACGCGGCTTGATGACCCAGGTCTGGGACGAAGTGAACATCCAGATCGCCAACTACATCCGCGGCAAGGTGATCGAAATCGTCATCTGTGGTGCGGTGACCTACGTGGCGTTCGTCTGGCTCGGCCTGAACTATGCGGCGCTGCTGGCCCTGCTGGTAGGGCTCTCGGTGGTCGTGCCTTACATCGGTGCCGTGGTGGTGACCGTGCCGGTCGCCGTGATCGCGCTGTTCCAGTGGGGCTGGAGCGACCAGTTCATCTACCTGATGGTGGTCTACACCGTGATCCAGACCCTGGACGGCAACGTGCTCGTGCCGCTGCTGTTCTCCGAAGCGGTGAACCTGCATCCGGTGGCGATCATCTGCGCCGTGCTCCTGTTCGGTGGGCTCTGGGGCTTCTGGGGTGTGTTCTTCGCCATTCCTCTGGCAACCCTGTTCAAGGCCGTGCTGGATGCCTGGCCTCGGGCTGGCCCTGGAAATGCCGTGGTGCAGTGAGGATGAGTCCGGACAGCGCATTTCTAGATCGGGATAAATGAAAAAAGGCCGCGATTGCGGCCTTTTTTCATTGGGGCGGGATTAGCCCTTGTTCAATGCCTGGGCGGCGGCGAGCACGGCGTCGACGTGGCCGGGTACCTTTACGCCGCGCCATTCCTGGCGCAGTACCCCGTTCTTGTCGATAAGGAAGGTGCTGCGGTCAACGCCCATGTATTCCTTGCCGTAGAGCTTCTTCAGCTTGATCACGTCGAAGAGCTGGCAGAGCGATTCATCCTTGTCGGAGATGAGCTCGAAGGGGAACTCCTGTTTGCACTTGAAGTTCTCGTGGGACTTCATGCCGTCGCGGGAGACACCGAAGATGGCGGTGTTCGCAGCCAGGAAGGCGGCATGCTGGTCACGAAAACCCTGGCCTTCGGTGGTGCAGCCGGGGGTGCTGTCCTTCGGATAGAAATAGAGCACTACCTGCTTGCCCTTGAGCGAGGACAGGCTGACCTCCAGGCCACTCGTGGCCTGGGCGGTGAAATCGGCGACGGATTGATTCAGGGAAACGGCCATGTCTGCTTGCTCCTCAGGGGTGTTGCGGGCGCCAGGGTTCGATCAGGGCGTCGAGGTTCAGGGCGTCGGCGAAGTCCAGGAACTGGTCGCGCAGCCAGCTGATCTGGGTGCCGGCGGGCAGGGTGACGGTGATCGTGGCGTTGAGCATGGTGCCGCCGGTCTGAGGCGCCTGATAGGTATCACAGGTGAGGTTCTCCAGCTCGACGCGGTGATCGATGAAGAACTGGCACAGCTCGTTGAGGATGTCCGGGCGATAGGCGGCGCTGATATAGGCCACGTAGGGTAGCGCCTGCGGGCGTGTTTCCATGGCGCTGCTGCGGGTTACGTTGGCGGTGAAGCCGTGGCGCTTGGACAGTGCGGCCATTCCCGCCTCCAGGCGCGCGAGACCGTCCCAGCTGCCGGAAACCTGCAGCACCAGGGCGCTGAATTCGCCGTGGCGGGTCAAGCGGCTGCTGACCACGGCGCAACGGTTTTCCTGGCTGGCGCGGCACAGCACGTTGGTCAGCTCCATCGGGTTGCGGCCGAGGGCACTGATCAAAAGGAATTGTTCGCGGGGCGGGGTGGTGGACATGCAGCATTCCTAGAGCGAGGGGAGGGCGGCCGGAGCCACACTGTTCAAACGGGGAAGGTTAGCGAAAAGCGTCGCCGAGGGAAATGCTGTAACCGCCTGACGGCGCTTGCGTTCACCTTGTGCAAGGCCAGAGCCGACAGTACCATTACGGCTCTCTTTTTCCGGCAGGAGCGGTTGCATGATTGCGGGCAGTATGGTGGCACTGGTTACGCCCATGGATGCGCAGGGTCAATTGGACTGGGACAGCCTCTCCAAACTCGTCGACTTCCATCTTCAAGAGGGCACCAACGCCATAGTTGCCGTCGGCACCACGGGCGAGTCCGCCACGCTTGACGTCAACGAGCACGTCGAAGTGATCCGCCGCGTCGTCGATCAGGTCAATGGCCGCATCCCGGTCATCGCCGGCACCGGTGGCAATTCCACCCGTGAGTCGGTCGAGCTGACCGCCGCTGCCAAGCAGGTCGGCGCCGATGCCTGCCTGCTGGTGACCCCGTACTACAACAAGCCGACCCAGGAAGGCCTGTACCAGCACTTCCGCCACATCGCCGAAGCCGTCGCCATCCCGCAGATCCTCTACAACGTACCGGGCCGCACCGTCTGCGACATGCTCCCGGAAACCGTTGAGCGCCTGTCGAAGATCAGCAACATCATCGGTATCAAGGAAGCCACTGGCGACCTGCAGCGCGGCCAGGAAGTACTGAATCGCGTCAGCAAGGATTTCCTCGTCTACTCCGGTGACGACGCCACTGCCGTCGAACTGATGCTGATGGGCGGCAAGGGCAATATCTCGGTTACCGCCAACGTTGCCCCGCGCGCCATGGCCGACCTCTGCGCTGCCGCCATGCGTGGCGATGCCGAAGTCGCTCGCGCCATCAACGACAAGCTGATGCCGCTGCACAAGGCACTGTTCATCGAATCCAACCCGATTCCGGTGAAGTTCGCCCTGCACGAAATGGGCCTGATGCCCGACGGCATTCGCCTGCCGTTGACCTGGCTCAGCCCGCGTTGCCACGAGCCTCTGCGCCAAGCCATGCGCCAGTCCGGCGTACTTGCCTAATCCAAGGAAACATTCCGCATGAAGCGACTGGCCGGACTCTCCGCTCTCGCCCTGATCATTTCCAGCACCAGCGGTTGCGGCTGGCTCTGGGGCAAAGATGGCTATTTCCGTGATCGCGGCAGCGATTACCTGGAATCTCGCCAGACGGCTCCCATGCAGCTTCCGCCGGACGTTGATGCCAAGCCGCTCGACCCGCTGCTGCCGGTACCGATGAACGTTGCCGACACCCGCGCTGAAGGTGAGTACGAAGTACCCCGTCCGCAGGCCCTGCAGGGCAAGGGTGAAGTCAGCGACTACAGCCTGCAGAAGAGCGGCGACTCCCGTTGGGTGGTTGCCCAGCGTGTCCCGGCTGAGGTCTGGCCTGTGGCCCGCCAGTTCTTCGAGAACGGTGGTTTCCGCATTGCCGACGAGCGTCCGCAGACCGGCGAGTTCAGCACCGACTGGCAGCGTCTCGACCAGCTTTCCGGTTCCCTGGCCCGTCGCCTGGGTAGCCGCGTGAGCGGCGTCGAGCCGGACAGCGAAGTCCGTGCTCGCGTACGTATCGAGCCAGGCGTGCAGCGCAACACCAGCGAAATCTTCGTGACCACTGTCAGCCGTCCGGCTGGCAGCACCGCCGATACTGGCTGGCCGAGCCGTTCCGACAACGCGAGCCTGGAAGCCGCTCTGCTGGACGAAATGCTTGCCAGCATGGCCCGCAGCTCCGAGCAGGGCGGGTCCGTGTCGTTGCTCGCCGCCCGCGACTTCGACGCGCCGAGCCGTGTGACCCTTTCCGAAGACGGCAACGGCAACCCCATGCTCAGCCTCGGCGCCGACTTCGACCGTTCCTGGTCCAGCGTCGGTCGCGCCCTGGAAACCGGTGATGTCCGCGTCGACGACATCAACCGCAGTCTGGGTGTGTACTACATCAACCTCGCCGAAGGCGCCGAGAAGAAAGACGAGAAACCCGGCTTCTTCAGCAGCCTCTGGGGCAGCGACTCCAGTGCAGAAGAAATCGAAGCCCGTGCCGAACGCTACCAGGTCCGCCTGACCCGCGTTGGCGATACCGTTCAGGTGACCGTGGAGAAGGACATCAACACCGTGGCCCCCGCCGATGTGGCGCGCCGCGTGTTGACCCTGATCCAGGAAAACCTCGGCTAAGAGCAAGAGGTACGCCGCCCGGCGGCGGATCGTGGAAACAACAAGGCGAAACCCCCGGGTTTCGCCTGTTTCGTTTGATAAAGGCGGAAAACGACATGAGCACACCCACCACCCTCAGCCTGAAGAAGATCTACTCGGGGAAGGTTCGCGACCTCTACGAAATCGACGACAAGCGCATGCTGATGGTCGCTACTGACCGCCTTTCCGCGTTCGACGTGATCCTAGACCAGCCGATTCCGGAGAAGGGCAAGATCCTGACCGCCATCTCCAACTTCTGGTTCGACAAGTTGTCCGACGTCGTCCCCAACCACTTCACCGGCGACAAGGTGGAAGATGTCGTTCCCGCCGCTGAACTGCCCCTGGTGGAAGGCCGTGCCGTAGTCGCCAAGCGCCTCAAACCCGTCGCTGTGGAAGCCATCGTGCGTGGCTACATCGTCGGCTCGGGCTGGAAGGAATACCAGAAGACCGGCACCGTCTGCGGCATCCAGCTGCCGGCCGGCCTGAAGGAAGCCTCCAAGCTGCCGCAACCCATCTTCACCCCCTCGACCAAGGCCGCTGTCGGCGACCACGACGAGAACATCTCCTTCGAACAGTGCGAAGCCATCATCGGCAAGGAACTGGCCGCCAAGGTCCGCGACACCGCCATCGCCCTGTACAGCACCGCCGTCGAGTACGCCGCCACCCGCGGCATCATCATCGCCGACACCAAGTTCGAGTTCGGCATCGACGAAGACGGCACCCTGACCCTGATGGACGAGGTGCTGACCCCCGACTCCAGCCGTTTCTGGCCGGTGGAAAGCTACGTCGAAGGCAAGAACCCGCCGAGCTTTGACAAACAGTTCGTGCGCGACTGGCTGGAATCTACCGGCTGGAACAAGGAACCGCCGGCCCCGGCCGTACCTGCGGACGTCGCCCAGAAAACCGCCGACAAGTACCGCGAAGCCCTGACCAAGCTGACTTCCTGACCTGCTTTGCCCGAACTCGCCCCTCACCTTGTAGGGGCGAATTCATTCGCCAAAGATCGCGTAGCGATCCCACTGGCATCGCAACCATCTGAAACCACGCGAAAAAAACGCGCCATGGGCTTCGCCAATGGCCAATCAGCTGGTATCATGCGCGCCGTTCGGGAAGATGCCGGAGTGGCCGAACGGGACGGATTCGAAATCCGTTGTGTCAGCAATGGCACCTAGGGTTCAAATCCCTATCTTCCCGCCATATTCAATAGCCTAAACCCCTGAAATTCTTAGAGTTTCGGGGGTTTTTGCTTTTGGGCTCGCTCCAGAGAGTCGAAAACCCCAGTACGGCTTGCTCAGTCGCTTCACTCAGGTGGGCCAGAGCTCGGGGGATAACGGGCTAGGTCTTCATGCCTTGGCGTTCCTCGTGAGTCAGGGCGTACGCAGCTTTGCAGCCATGTCTCGCATAACGCCATGCACAATTCGACGCAGCAGGTATCTCTCTCCGGGAAGGAAGTGCTCTGGCAGGCTCTGCAGGAGATGATCCGCAGCCTCCAGGGTTGCCTTCACAAGCTCATCCATCAGCTTGGCGGCAATCCTGTTCGGTAGTCCGAGGTGGCTGCCCATGAGGAGCACATGCTCCCTGGTCACTTCGGCGTGTGTTCGCATGCCTTCCACCTTCCAGACCAGCTCAGCATCCAGCCAGGGGGCCGATTCCTTGCTTGCGGTATATATCGCTGTGCAGAGCAGGTCGTAGTGAGGCGCAAGGTCAACGCCGTCCGATGTGACGTAAAAAGAGAGGTTCTTCAGGTGGGCGTCGTTGTTGCCGACCAGGATGTTGAAAACCAGCCAATTGAATAGCTGGATTCGTGCCTCGGCTTTCCGACGACAGAGACTGACGATGTGCTGAAGCGTCTTCATCGAGGCCTGTTGGTATTTGAACTGGCGATCCAGTCCCAGTAACTGGCAGCCGTCCAGGACATGCAGGCGTTTCAGTTGGCCATCGATTACTTGCCTGTCAAAACGCTCAATCAGATAAACCGGCTCTGGGACGCGGTGAATAGCGACGGGAGCAGTGTTTAGCCTGGCCATTTGGGCGACAGACATAACAAACCATTCATTGGCCACGCTGTTGTCGTACTGATCTGTTTCCGGGTGGTTCGGCTTGAGGATGTGAGTTGATGGCCGGCTGCCGATTGGCTCGTACAACACGCCGTCCAGGACCACGACAGGCAACTTGTGTTGGGCGCCTGCAAGCGACATTCGCTTGGGTGCTCCGGTGGTCAGCGATACCCGGGGGAGGTTCCTGATTCGCTGGCTGAGTACGTCGTCAGGGAGTGGCTGGAGTCCGCCATCGGGTATCGGTTCGAGTCCTGGTAGAAGCGTGATGGCTCCTGCCGATTCAGCACCGTAGTAACCGAGGAGACCGAAGGCATCTGCAAACTCGATTTTCGCGTCGCTGGCCAGCAACTGACGGGCTTGCTCTTCTGGCAGCAGGTTGTCGAAGAACCACTGAACAGGACGTTCCGTAGAGCCATCCACGACCCGCCCTGCAGAGCGGGGAAGTGTGGGTGAGAGGTCGAATGATCGGGGGTTATTCAGCCAGTCAGATGAATACTCGAGCGCCCATACACCGTTCTGGTCGATCAGGCTGCCGACATGCTCGTTGTTTATGGTGACTTCCAACCCCCTCATGGCTTCGGTACGTCCAGATAAACCCGAATGCCCAACTCATCGAGCAGTTGCAGAACGCTCCCGAGGGAGACTGTTGGCTTGCCCTTTTCGATATCACGCAAATGCACGTGGCTTTTACCAAGCAGCATTGCCATGTCCTCCTGGCGAATGTGCTGCTTTTTCCGTGCCTCGCGAACGACCTTTCCGAGATCTTCCGGTGTGCAAACGGGGACGTACGAGTGCTGATCCATTTGGAATGTCCGTTTCGAAGCTATGGTTTCGATTGTAGGAAGCAGCAAGGCGCAGTCAAGCCGAATCGAAACCATGGTTTCACTTCTGGAGAACAACACTCTTTTTCTCCGTAAAACGAAACTATGGTTTCTATTCTGATATTTAGCAGTGTGCTTCAGGCGGGTATCGAAGCTCTGTTTTCGATGTTGGCTAGCCCTACGAGAGCGACGAGAGTGTCGAAGAAAGTGCCGAAATCACAGGCATGAACTGTCGAAATCGACACGGACGAATCGCTGGAAAGCCTGAACTGAGCAAGGTTGAAAAATTAGAAAAGGGAACAGATTTATTTAATTGCTCTAATCCAGATCGCTCAGCCGGTTCTAGAGTAGAGAAAATAAATCTGTCCCGTTTTTGCCCGCACGCCCGAGACTCGAGGAGCCGCCAGCCATCCGCGCCGAGGCGGGAGGTCAATTGCCGAAACGCTCGACGAGCAGGCCATGTCGCAGGCCGCGATCGCTGACCCGCAGTGCGTTCTGGCGGAGCTTGTCCATCACGGTCCTGACGATGCAGGCACCAGCCAAGATGACATCCGCGCGTTTCGGCTGAAGGCCGACGATCGTACGACGCTCCGCCGCACTGCGGGAGCGGTACAGTTCGATCTGGCGATCGATCTCGGCGCGATCGAGGACAGTGCCCTGCACGATATCAGGGTCGTAG
Organism: Pseudomonas sp. BN414; assembly: GCF_029871275.1. Classification (NCBI taxonomy): domain Bacteria; kingdom Pseudomonadati; phylum Pseudomonadota; class Gammaproteobacteria; order Pseudomonadales; family Pseudomonadaceae; genus Pseudomonas; species Pseudomonas sp. BN414. The sequence goes on along the minus strand of NZ_SSOL01000065.1, from coordinate 81,650 downwards.
GTCTTCAGAGCGTGCTTCACTGCGGCGAGGTTGGTGATCGCGCCACCCATCGCCACGAGCAGGTCGGGCGCCGGCCGCCCCTCGATTCGCGCCAGATCCGCGGCGATGGCGGCAAGTGCGTCACCGAGCACCTCGGGGGAGACGACGTTGTCGAGCCCGAAGCGTTCGGTGTAACGAACCGCTCCCACGTCGACGCTGAAGCGCTCGTCGACGCGCGCCCCACGGCCGAAAGTGAACTGCGAACTGCCACCGCCGGTGTCGAACACGACCAGCGAGCCCTCGGGAAGGTCCAGCCCAGCCTTTACGGCAAGATAGGCCAGGCGACCTTCCTCCTCACCGGAGATGACTTCGATCGCTACCCCGGTGCGCGCGCGGATCGTCGCGATCACGGCGGCCCCGTTGCGCGCCATGCGCAAACCGGCTGTGCCCACGGCCGCGATTGCCAGGACGCCGTTCTGCTTCGCCTCCTCAACCATCTGCTCAATCGCTCTCACGGTTCGCTCGATTGCGTCGTGCCCGATCTCGCCACGTTCCTCGAGCCCCTCACCGAGGCGCGTCATTTCGGCCCGATCGACCACCGTGCGCATGCTGCCGTCGGCAGCACGCTCGGCGATGTGGAACTTGATCGAGTTCGTGCCTGCGTCGATCACCGCATAGCGCTCTGGCGCCGCATCCAGCAAGGCCCGCAAGCCGCGGGTGTAGCTCATGTTGCAGTAATCGGCTAGACCGACCGATGCGACCGCCGCGATGACCGCGGCGGCATCCTCCGACTCGATTGCAATTGACCGCGTGGCCTTGCCCTCCGCCGTGATCTCGGTGACTTCCGCAGTACAGCCGCCGACCTTATAGCGCACCCGGTGCTTGTGGACGGTCAGCGGGCGCAGCGCGCCGCTTGGCACGACCAGTTCGGCGAGGAACTGGTCGAGCGTATAGGCATCTCGCTCGAGCGGGGACGCTGGAAGATTGAGTGCGGCGATCACGTTTCGCATGTCGGCCGCCGCCAGCGGGAAGCCCTGCTTCATCACCGGCTCCCAGCGCTCCAGACCATTCGGGGCGACCTCGCGCAGCACCTTGATGTCCATCAAGGCGTCCCGGATCTTGACGTTGTCGGCGCTTCCGGCGAGCAGATAAAGCTCGTCGCTGTCCTGGACAGCCGTCGGTTGCAGTCCGGCGAACCGGGTCTCCGCAATGCCGAACCGGCGACCGAAAGTTCGCCACTCCCAGCGTGGAATGATCGTGGTCATCGTAGAATCCTGCTCTCAAGTCCTGGTCCTGTCGCTACGGGCGCGGCGGATGCGCGGCTCGTCACGAGGTGCGTGCTGCCATTTCGCTTAGCCCTGCGCCTTGGCAAAGTAGTTCAGGGCAGTGCGCGTCTTGGTCTCCTGCGCCCCCATCGGATCGAGGCCGAGTTCGCGCAAGTGCTGCTCGAAGGCCATCCTGGCCTGGAGTGCCTCTCCCGGCGGCGTCTTGATCGAAACCTCGACAAGATCTTCGCCATTCGGGAGCCGCCATTCCTCAAGTGTCAATTCGTAGGCAAAGCCCTTTTCCTTGAGCTTCCAACGCAACACGCGAATCGGACCGAGAACGCGCAGAGCACCGAAGTCAACTGTGCCTTTATAGAGTTCGCCGAGGAGCCGTTCCTGCTCCTTGGAGAAGAGCTTCTCGATTGGCCGCTTGCCCTTCGCGACAGCATCTATTTCGTCACGTTTCTGCCGAACCGTAAGCGATGCCGAGCAGACCACCCGGTCGCCGACACAATCGGCCTCCAGTTTGAAGCCCGGCTGTTGCTTCCAGTACTCGGCGATGTTCGTGGCCTCCACCTCCCGGAACTTGACGGTGGAATCATCGGCGTCCCCCTTGACGAGGCGGGTGCGCAACGCAACCCCGGCCTCGAACAGATCGAGCTGGGGGGTATCGTAAAAGTAAAGCTCTCGGACTTCCGCAGTGTCTTCGTTGAGTGCCATCGCCCGCTCCGCGAGCAGTTCCTGATCGGGACGTATCGTGACCTTGATCTCGACCGCATCCATGTCGGCCATCGCATTCTCGAACCGTTGGTGGTTGGTGGGCATCACGTCTTTTCCTCCTTGCATAGCGGCCATTGCTGCCTCCGGGGAAGCGGACTGGATGCAGCGGAGGCGACGGCTACCTATGCAGGCTGCAAGCTGGGATCCGTATACGGAGGCCCCCGGAGGGGTCAAGGCAGTATAGATCCCGCGCCAGGATGACACTTAGGGCGGGGCCCGGGTGCTGCAGGTCATTCCGCTCGACGAGCCGACCTTATCCCTCGCCCGGTCTGGAGCGGGTGCGCCAGCTGGAGCGCCTGGGCGTCATCCTCGGCTGCGCAGGCACCGTCGACCTGCTGCAGGCCTCTCCCGGTCTGCCTGCGCATGCATAGAAAAGGACTAGAGAAGGGGACTATTTAGAGAAGGGGGACGGATTTATTTGTAGACGGGTTATTTTTTGTCACTCTTGCATCCAAACCGGGATATCCCTCATCCCATGCAATACGCGCCACACATCAATGTGATCATCACGCTCGATATAGAAGACCTGGTAGGGATAGCGCTTCAACGTCCAGGAGCGCAGTCCCGGCAGATCGAGCTCATGGGCATATCGCGATGACCCTGATTCAGGATGCCGGCTGATGTGCTTATAGGCTCGCTCCAGGGCGTCGATGAAGCCGAGAGCGGCTTGCTCGGTTGCCTCGCTCAGGTAGTAGCTGATGGTGTCGTTGATATCCTGATTGGTCAGTGCCCGGGGGATGATGGGCTTGGCCTTCATGCCTTGGCGTTCCGTACCCGGTTGCGCAGTGCTTCGAAGTAGTTGTCATCGGCCGGGGCGGCAGGGGAGGAGGCGGCGCCTTCCAGGAGCAGATTGCGCAGGCGCTGACGGTCCTGGTCCTTGCGGATCAGTTCGCGGACATACTCGCTACTGGTGCCGTAGCCGCGCTGGCTGACCTGGTCATCGACAAAGCTCTTGAGGGCGTCGGGCAGGGAGATGTTCATGGTGCTCATGGGAACCCACCTTTTGGCAAAATTTGCCAAACCATCTTAGCACTTGGTTTTGACGGCAGGTGTCGAAGAACTGTCGAAATCACAGCCACAAACTGTCGAAAATCGACACGGGCAGATGGCTGGAAACCCCGAATTGAGCTGGGCTGCGACGTACTGCCAGCCCTCGGGATGATTCAAATCCCTATCTTCCGCCATATCCAGAAAAGCCCCGCAGTCGAATGCCTGCGGGGCTTTTTCTTTTTTGCCTGTCTCGAACGCTTGCGAGCTGTTGATTGGGGCGCTAGCTCAGCCAACCAAAGCCCCGCTTCAAGACTCCGGCTGCATTGCGAAACCCACACCAAAACGGTTCCAGGCATTGATTGCGGCGATGACGAAAGTCAGTTCCGCCAACTCCTGGTCACTGAACACGGCGGCCACTTCTTCGTAGATCTCATCCGGTGCATGGGCGGTTGCAACCAGGGTCAACGTCTCGGTCCACAGCAGGGCGGCACGCTCGCGCTCGTCGAAGAACGGCGTTTCCTTCCAGGTGCTCACTGCCATCAGGCGCCGAAGGGTTTCTCCCTCCTTGCTTGCGTCAGTGGTGTGCATGTCGACGCAGTAGGCGCAGCCGTTGATTTGCGAGGCCCGGATACGCACAAGCTCGCGCAAGGAGCGCGGGAGGATGGATTCGGAAGCAGCTTTCTCCAGGCCCATCATGGCTTTCATGGCTTGAGGAGCGGCTTGGTAATAGTTGAGGCGTTTCGAGCTCATTTTTCATTCTCCAGGTGACCGAAGGACTTCGGTGTTGGAGTGACTTTATTGGCGGATATTGCCTGGATAAACTGGTCAATATCGTTTTCATTGTGCGGAAAGTCGGACAGTTATGGCGTTTGATCGATTGGAGGCGATGCGCGCGTTCTGCCGCATCGTCGAAGTGGGAAGCTTCACGGGCGCAGCGGAGTCGCTGAGCGTGGCGAAGACGACGATTTCCGGGCAGATCCAGGGACTCGAATCGCTTCTGGGCGTGAAGCTCCTGCACAGAACCACCAGAAGGGTGGCGCCGACCACCGATGGCGCCGCCTACTATGAGCGCGCGCGTGTGGTTCTGGATGACCTCGACGACTTGGAAGCCTCGGTTGCGCAGAGCCGGAGCGTGGCGCGGGGGAGGGTGAGGGTGGAGATGCCTTCGCCGGTCGGTACGTCTCTCATCATCCCGTCGCTGCCGGACTTCGCCACGCTGCATCCACAGATCCAGCTGGACATCGGTTGCAGCGAGCGCGTGATCGACCTCGTGCAGGAAGGCATCGACTGCGCGTTCCGGGGCGGGCCGGTCACCGATCAGGGGCTGGTGTGCCGCCCCGTAGGGCAGATGCGGTTCTGCCTTTGTGCGTCACCGGATTACCTGAGCGACTCGGCGCCGATACTCGACCCGGTCGATTTGCTGCAGCACCGGTATCTCGGTTTCACCTTCCCAGGCTCGGGCAAGCAAATGACCCCTGTCCTTCGGCGGGGCGACGAAAGCTTCACGGTCGAGCAGTTGCCGGCGATGCGTTTCAACCATGGAGGTGCGTACCGGACGGCGGGATTGGCAGGGCTTGGCATCGTTTCAGTGCCGCTTGCGGAAGCCAGTGCCCACCTTCAGGCAGGAAGGTTGGTCGAGGTGCTGCCTGGCTGGGCACTGGGCAGCATGCCGATCAGTCTCGTGTATCCCTACTCACGGCATCTGTCGGCCCGGGTGCGGGCATTCGCCGACTGGGCGGCGGCATTGATGGCGAACGACCCGCTCTGGCAGTTGTAGCCCCATAAATAAAAAACCCGCAGACCTCTGGCCTGCGGGGCTTCTGCTTTTGCTCTTGAAAAAACGCCGTCACGCACTGGAGCACATGCGCGCGGCGTTGATCAGCCGGCCTTTGTCCTGCCAGGCATTGCGCTGGAAGACGGAGTACTGGTTCTGGCCCTGGCCACTGGAGAGTTCGACCAGGCCGGAGGCTTTGGCGGGGTCGGTGTTGCCTACAAACAGCAGAGTCTTGCCGTTTTCTTCCGACGTGAAGGTTTGGGCGTCCGTTCGGATTTCGCCTTTCACACAGTTCAGGTAGTCGGGGCTCGCCTTGCTGGTGACGCCGGAGGTTCCGTCTCGGCTGGATCTGATGTCGGGGTTGTGAGTGCTACAGCCTGTTGCAATCAGCAGGGTGGAAAGTATCAGGATGCTGCCGCTACGAATGGATGCTGAACAGAAACCAGGGGATGTGTGGTTCATGGCTGTTGCTCCAGGCTGGTGCAATTGGCCAGTCGGCGCGTTGCTGGCTGGCCGTATAGGCAGGGCGCCTGGAGCGGAGGCCACGACAGGAGAGGGCATCCTTCGCCCAGGTGGCCACTGCCTGTCCCGGATAAGTGTATTCCCGTTTTTCCTTGGGCGACGGAGGGAAAGCGTGTGATTTTGAAGGACGTGACGCTCCGTCAGAATTTCGCCGGCTTCCTGGCACATCGGTGCCAGCTGCGCTATTGCTAATCAAGTGCATCTGATTATGTGATGCACCAGGAGCGATTCGTGATCGAACCGGTTTACTGGACGGAGCTACGTCAGCTCTCGCTCAACGTATCTGCCGCGCACATCGCCATGGTGGCCTTCCTGGAAGAAGCCGTAGTCCCTTGGTCGGATGACCAGATGGTGGAATTCGAGCGGCTCATTCTGTGCGAACGTATTGCGATCAGCGCATACGCGACACTCTATTCATACATCGACAGCCGAACAGCGGAGCCCGCGCGATTGCGCCTGGTGGTTGGCGAATAACGCCCCCTCAGGACTCCGGCTCGGTAATCGCCTCGATCAATCCCTCATCATCATCGTTCTGGGCACTGTTCACGCGTGTGGAAACCGCGTGCCCGGTGAAGTCTCCCCGCGCCTGGCCGATGGCGTGCTGCACCTGTTCTTGCGCTGTGCCGGGCGCGAGCCACGACCTGAATTGTTCCGGGGGGAGTATCACGGGCATGCGGTGGTGGATGGCGCTGATGGAGGGCGCGGCGTCTCGGGTGAGGAGGGCGCAGGAGGTGACTTCCTGACCATCCGGCCCTATCCAGGAGGCCCAGATGGCGGCGATCGCCAGCACCGGGTCATTCGGGCTGTAGAGGTAGTAGGGCTGATGGACCAGGCGACCGCTCGCATTGCGTACCTGCTCTTGCGGGTTCCATTCATACCAGCCCTGGGCGGGCATCAGGCAGCGCTGGCTGCGCAGGGCCTGGCGCCACAGTGGCTTGCCGGCGGCTTCTTCACTGCGGGCGAAGAAGGCATGAAGCGGTGGCTTTTCCTCTTTCCACCAGGACGGTATCAACCCCCAGCGGGCATCTATCAGCTCCAGTTCGCCCTGCCTGTCGAACCGCAGTACCGGCACGCGGGTGGTAGGGGCCACGTTGAAGCTCTGGATCCAGCGCCCTGAGTCCCGGGCGCCGATGTGCCAATAGTCTTCGATGGCGCGCTCGGAAGGGCTGACATAGCGTCCACACATGGCGGGGTCCTGTGCTCGAACTGGTTACAGCATAGAGGTTGTGGGGAGCTCTCTATGGCGCGGGTGATGTGAGGTGGATGGCGATCTAGTGGCCAAGTGATGGCCTATCTCCGGCGATCTTTCGTTAAAAAGGCGACAAAGTGCACGTTTTCGGCACGAAACAGTAAGAACCGAATGACCTTGCACCAGTCTGTTCTCCTAGGTCTGCCCCAGAGGAAGCCGTACAGGACAGTGGCGCAACGCCATGGCAGGCCACCTACAACCACTTCACAAGGATTGAAGTCATGACCCACAAGTACAACGTCAGACGTGTTGTTGGTTCCCTCGTTCTTGCTGCTTCCACCTCCACTCTTGCTGCGCCGGCGTCTGATGGCGACGCCTTTGGCGAGTTCTGGAGTCCCGGTAAACCCAACCCCGCCATTTGCAAATCGCCGTTGCTGGTCGGCACGCCCCTGGGCCTGCCGCGGTGCCTGGAGGCGGGCAATGTGATGCACCGCCTGCAGGAGCTGCAGGACCTCGCCACCTTGAACGATGGCAACCGCGCCGCCGGCCTGCCGGGCTACCAGGCGTCGGTCGACTACGTGAAAAAGACCCTGGAGCGCGCCGGCTACCAGGTTCAGGTTCAACCCTTCCCCTTCACTGCCTTCTTCCCCAAGGGACCGGGCACCCTGCAAGCCCTGGCGCCGCAGCCGATCGACTACGTCTGGGAGGAGGACTTCAACTACCTGTCGCAGACGGACCCCGGTGACATTAGCGCCCAGGTCGTGCCGGTTGACCTGTCCCTCGGGGCCGGCAACACCTCCACCAGCGGCTGCGAGGTGGAAGATTTCGCCGGCTTCCCCAGTGGCGCCATCGCCCTGGTCCAGCGTGGCAGCTGCAGCTTCGAAGTGAAGGCGGAGAACGCCGCCGCCGCGGGTGCAGCGGGCGTGATCATCTTCAACCAGGGCAACACCGAGGACCGCAAGGGCCTGGAGAACGTCACCCTGGGCGACACGTACGAGGGTGGCATTCCGGTGCTGTTCGCCACCTATGACAACGGCGTGGCCTGGTCCCAGACCCCTGGACTGCAGCTGCACATGGTGGCGGATGTGATTCGCGAGAAGACGCAGACCTTCAACCTCGTGGCGGAGACCCGGCGTGGCGATCCGAAGAACGTGGTGATGGCCGGCGCTCACCTGGACTCGGTATTCGAAGGGCCGGGCATCAACGACAACGGCTCGGGCAGCGCGGCCTTGCTGGAAATGGCCGTACTCCTACGCAAGGCGCACCCGCAGAACAAGGTGCGCTTCGCCTGGTGGGGCGCTGAAGAATCGGGGCTGGTGGGCTCGACCTTCTACGTCAACAGCCTGAGCGATGAGGAACGGAAGAAGATCAAGGCGTACCTGAACTTCGACATGATCGGTTCGCCGAACTTCGGCAACTTCATCTATGACGGTGACGGCTCTTCCTTTGGCCTGCAGGGCCCGGCCGGTTCGGCTGCCATCGAGCGCCTGTTCGAAGCCTACTTCACGCTTCGCAGCGAGCCGTTCGAAGGTACCCAGATCGACTTCCGTTCCGACTATGCGCAGTTCTTCGAGGTGGGCATTCCCTTCGGTGGCCTGTTCACGGGCGCCGAAGACATCAAGAGCGAGGAGCAGGCACAAAGGTATGGCGGCGCTGCCGGCCAACCCTTCGACCCGTGCTACCACCAGGGCTGCGACACCACCGCCAACATCGACCTGAACGCCCTGGAGATCAATGGCGACGCCATGGCGTTCGCCACCAGCTGGCTGTCGCTGTCGACGAAGATCATCGACGACGAGATCGCTGCGGCCGCCGAACAGGCGAAAGGCGCTACCACCCTGCGTCAGCAGTCGGTGCGCCAGGCCGAGCGCTGGGGTAATCACTACGTGAAATGACGGAGAGGCGTCTGGCCTGCGGGACATTCGTGCTTTCGCAGGCCTTCTGTCTTATCTGAATTGACCGTGGGAAATCTCTGCGATTTACTGTATATAAATACAGTATTCGTAGGATTTCCCCCAATGGCCTTGATGATTGTTCCTGGCCCTTTCGGCAGCCCCGCCCCGGGGCTGCCGTTTTTCTCTTCTGGCAGTGAGCGGGACTGATGGGCGCTGTCGTTGCCCTCGATGCCCTGCTCAATGAGCGGCGGGTCTGGAAAGGCCAGCCCGGCGCATTGCCGTCCAGCAGCGAGCAACCCACTGGCCTGGCCGCCCTGGACCGGGTCTTGCCCGGCGGTGGCTGGCCCGAAGCCGCACTCAGCGAAATCCTCACCCCAGCCACGGGCCTGGGTGAACTGCGCCTGCTCTGGCCCACCCTGGCGCGGCTGACCGCCAGCGCCGAGCGCGTGGTGCTGGTGGCGCCGCCGCATATCCCTTATCCCCAGGCCTGGCAGGCGGCTGGGGTGGACCTGCGCTGGCTGGCGCTGGTGGAGGCGAACGGTCGCGATGCCCTCTGGGCGGCCGAGCAATGCCTGCGTTCCGGCAGCTGCGGCGCGGTGCTCTGCTGGCCGCAGCAGGTCGATGATCGCGCCCTGCGCCGTTTGCAGGTGGCCGCGGAAACCGGGCAGACACTGGCCTTCGCCTATCGTCCTCTGGAAGCCGCCCTGAACCCGTCGCCGGCGGCCGTGCGCATCGCCGTCGATGGATGGCCGGCGCAATTGCGGGTGCTCAAGTGCCGGGGCGGCCTGCCACCCGCGGCCCCCATCGCCCTGGCCCGATGACGCATGCGCTGGGCTTGCATATTGCTGCCGCAGTTGGCGCTGGATGGCGTACTGCGCGGCCACCCCGACCCCGAAGCGCCCCTGGCGCTGGTGACCGGCACCCCGCAGCGTCGCGTGCTGCGCGCCCTCAATCTCAAGGCCAGGGCACTGGGTTTGCGCCCTGGCCAGTCACTCACCGCCGCCCATGCCCTGACCCGCGATTTCACCCTGGTCGAGTACGACCCGGCAGAGGTCGAGCGCTGGCAACAGTTGCTCGCCGCCTGGGCCTATCGCTTCAGTTCCCAGGTCAGCCTGCGCTACCCGCGCTGCCTGCTGCTGGAGGTGGAATCCAGCTTCGCCCTGTTCGGTCCCTGGCCACGCTTCGAGGCACGGCTGCGACGGGAGCTGGCGGCGCTTGGTTTTCGCCATCGCATCGTCGCTGCGCCCAATCCGGCGGCGGCGCGGATGCTGGCCAATGCCTACGATGGCCTGGCGGTGACGAGCCAGGATGATCTGCGCGAGGCGCTTGGGCGCATGCCGGTGGATCGCGCCGGGCTGGCGCGGGAGACCTCCACCGCCTTTTCCCGCATGGGGCTGCGCAACCTGGAACAGGTGCTGGCGCTGCCACGGGATACGGTGGCCCGCCGCTTCCCGGGAGACGTGCTGCAGCACCTCGACACCCTGCTCGGCGAGCGTCCGCTGGCGCTGGAGTACTACCGGCCGCCGGATGAGTTCGACCTGCGCATCGAGCTGAACTTCGAAGTGGAGTCCCATCAGGCGCTGCTCTTCCCCCTGCGCCGTCTCACCGCTGACCTGGCCGCCTTCCTCGCCGGGCGCGACAGCGGTGTGCAGCGATTCACGCTCTCCCTGGAGCACCGTGATCTCGCCGATACCCTGGTGCCGGTGGGGTTGCTCAGTGCCGAGCGTGAGGCGGCCATGCTCTTCGAGCTGGCACGTGGACGCCTGGAGCAGTTGCAGGTGCCGGCCCCGGTGCGCGCCTTCCGCCTGCAGGCGCGGGACTTGCCGGCTTTCGTGCCGGAACGGCGTGAGCTGTTCGACGAGCGCCCGCAGCAATCCCTGCCTTGGGAACAACTGCGTGAACGCCTGCGGGCACGTCTCGGGGACGATGCGGTGCATAGCCTGGCGGCCCGCGCCGATCACCGTCCCGAATGCGCCTGGCAACTGGATGCCGACGTGCTGTCGACGTCGCTACCGTCCAGTCCGCCGCGCCCCGGCTGGCTGCTGCGCGAACCGCAGGTCCTGCGGGAGTCGTCCGTGCGTATTCTCGCCGGTCCCGAGCGGATCGAATCCGGCTGGTGGGATGGTGGCGATGTGCGCCGCGACTACTACCTGGTGGAAACCCGCAACGGCCAGCGCGGCTGGGCCTTCCGCAGGGTGAACGGGGAGGGGCCGCTGCTGTTGCAGGGCTGGTTCGCATGAGCGCCTATGCCGAGCTGCACTGCCTGTCCAACTTCAGCTTCCAGCGCGGGGCCTCCAGCGCCAGTGAGCTGTTCCAGCGCGCCAAGAAGCATGGCTACGAGGCATTGGCGATCACCGACGAATGCACCCTGGCCGGCATCGTCCGGGCCTGGCAGGCCTCGAAGGAAACCGGAGTGCCCCTGGTGATCGGCAGCGAAATGCGCGTCGACGGCGGCCCCAGGCTGGTGCTGCTGGTGGAAGACCTGACGGGTTACCAGCACCTCTGTCGTCTCATCACCCAGGCCCGGCGACGGGCGAAGAAGGGGGAATACCGCCTGCTGCGGGATGACCTGGCCGAACCCATGGACGGTCTGCTGGCCCTTTGGATACCCGAACGTGAAAACGATGATCGCGATGGACTCTGGTTGCAGCAGTGCTTCCCCGACCGGCTGTGGCTGGCGGTGGAACTGCACCAGGGCGCGGACGACGCTAACCGCCTGACGAACCTGTTGGCCCTGGCCGAGCGTCTCGGTATTCCGCCCGTGGCGACGGGCGATGTGCACATGCATGCCCGTGGTCGCCGAGCCCTGCAGGATTGCATGACCGCCGTGCGCCACCACTGCACGGTGGCGGAGGCCGGGTACCGGTTGTTTCCCAATGGCGAGCGGCACCTGCGTCCTCGCAACGTGCTGGCCGGCCTCTACCCGGACCCCCTGCTGGCCGAGTCGATACGCATCGCCCGTCGCTGCGTGTTCAACCTCGGGCAACTGAATTACCAGTACCCCCGCGAGCTGGTGCCGGAAGGCCACAGCCCAGGCAGTTGGCTTCGCGCGGAAACGGAGAAGGGCATGCTCAGGCGCTGGCCGGACGGTGTCCCGCAGAAGGCGCGAACGCTGGTGGAGAAGGAACTCGCACTGATTGTCGAGCTGGGTTACGAGAGCTACTTCCTCACGGTGTACGACATCGTCGAGTTCGCTCGCAGCCGGCACATCCTCTGCCAGGGCCGGGGCTCAGCGGCCAACTCGGTGGTGTGCTTCGCCCTGGGGATAACCGAACTGGACCTCTGCGTCTTCACCGAACTCCTGTTCGAGCGCTTCATGTCACGGGAGCGCAACGAGCCTCCGGATATCGACGTCGACTTCGAACACGAGCGTCGCGAAGAAGTCATCCAGTACCTGTTCAACCGCTATGGCCGGGGCAGGGCGGCGCTCACCGCCGTGGTCAACACCTACCACGGCGCGGGCGCCGTGCGTGATGTGGCCAAGGCCCTCGGCCTGCCACCGGACCAGGTCAACGCGCTGGCTGACTGTTGTGGCGGCTGGAGCGACAAGCCTCCGTCGGCGGAGCGCCTGCGAGAGGTCGGCTTCGATCCGGAGAGCCCGGTGCTGCTCCGGGTGGTGGCGTTGACCAACGAGCTGATTGGCTTTCCCCGTCACCTCTCGCAGCACCCCGGCGGCTTCGTGATATCCGAAGCGCCGCTGGCCAGCCTGGTGCCCGTGGAGAATGCCACCATGGCCGAGCGCACCGTCATCCAGTGGGACAAGGATGACCTCGACCTGGTGGGCCTGCTCAAGGTGGATGTGCTGGCCCTCGGCATGCTCAGTGCCCTGCGTCGTTGCTTCGGCCTGATCGAGCACTACCGCGGCACCCGCTGGACCCTGGCCACCTTGCCCAAGGAAGACCCGGCCACCTACGAGATGATCGGCCGCGCCGACACCATCGGTGTATTCCAGATCGAGTCGCGGGCACAGATGTCCATGCTGCCGCGCCTGAAACCCGAGACCTTCTATGACCTGGTGATCCAGGTCGCCATCGTCCGGCCGGGGCCCATCCAGGGCAACATGGTCCATCCCTACCTGCGCAGGCGGAAGGGCGAGGAAAAGGTGACCTATCCCAAGGAGGAACTCATCCCCGTTTTCGAGCGAACCCTGGGCGTGCCGCTGTTCCAGGAGCAGGTGATGCAACTGGCCATGGTCGCCGCCGACTACAGCCCCGGCGAGGCGGATGAGCTGCGCCGCAACATGGCCGCCTGGAAGCGTCACGGCGGCCTGGAGCACCATCGCCAGCGGCTGACGTCGCGGATGCGCGCCAAGGGCTATGAACAGGCGTTCATCGATCAGATCTTCGAGCAGATCAAAGGCTTTGGCAGCTATGGCTTCCCCGAGTCCCACGCCGCCAGCTTCGCGCTGCTCACCTACGCCAGTTGCTGGTTGAAATGCCATGAGCCGGCCGCCTATGCCTGTGCCCTGATCAACAGCTGGCCCATGGGTTTCTACAGCCCGGACCAGGTGCTGCAGGACGCCCGCCGCCATGGCCTCGAAGTGCGCCCGGTGGATGTGCGGCATTCCGATTGGGATTGTTCCCTGGAGCCCACGGGGCAGGGGAGCGAACTGGCCATTCGCCTCGGCCTGCGGATGGTGCGTGGTTTTCGTGAAGACGATGCGCGGCGTATCGAAGAGGTGCGGCAGGCGAGGGCGTTCATCAGCGTGGGCGACCTTATCCAGCGCGTCCGTCTGGATGCCCGCGCCCGCGAACTGCTGGCCGATTCCGGTGCTCTGTGCGGCCTGGCCGGACACCGCCATCGGGCGCGCTGGGCGGTAGCCGGGGTGGAGGTGCAGGCGCCGCTCTTCGCCGATCTGCCGGAGCAGGAGGAAACCCAGGTGCCCTTGCCGCTGCCCAGCGTCGGTGAAGACATGCTGACCGACTACGCCACGCTGGGCACCACCCTCGGACCGCACCCCATGGCCCTGCTACGGGGCGAACTGCGCAAACGACGTTGCCGCAGCTCGCGGGAGCTGCTGGCGCTGGAGCATGGACGGAACACCCGCGTTGCCGGTCTGGCGGTCGGACGCCAGCGTCCGCAGACCGCCAGCGGGGTGATCTTCGTGACCCTGGAAGACGAGTTCGGCATGGTCAATGTGGTGGTCTGGCACGACCTCGCCGAGCGCCAGCGCCGGGTGCTGCTGAGCTCGCAACTCCTGCAGGTGGAAGGCCGGCTGGAATCGGTGGACGGCGTTCGCCACCTCATCGCCCGTCGCCTGAGCGACCTGACCCCCTTGCTCAGCGGGCTCGATATCAGGAGTCGGGATTTTCACTAGATCGATGCAGATCGCTGCCTGATCCCGAACATTTCTGTGGGAGCGATTTGCCTTTGAGCTGACCATCGAGGTCGCCGCTTTTCTGTAGGGGCGAATTCATTCGCCAACCGGGCCGCAGGTCCGGCCTTGACCTCTTTGGGGCAGCTGCGCTGCCCATGGCGATTGAAATCGCCCCTACAACGGGGTGTTCTGCAGGCCATTCTTTTGTGGGGGCGAATTCATTCGCGATTGAAATCGCTCCCACCGGGGAAAGGCGATGGGTATCGCAAGCTCAACCCATCCTACAAACGCTCAATTCGCAGAAAATACCGACGCATTGGTGGATTTTGTAGGGGCGAATTCATTCGCCAAGGGCGCGTTGCGCCCCCTTGGCGTTGCAAGAAGTTCAGTGCGGAGTAACCGGCGTGTGCTTCGCCTTCTGCCGTCGGAACGAGCGGGTGGAGTGGGGCGGCGAAGGCCGGATGTGATGGTGGTGGTGATGGTGGGAAATTCTGAGCATGGCCCACAGCAGCGCGACCGCTGCCAGCAGCCAACCCATGATCATCAGGGCTATGAAGATTTCGGGACCCATTGCAAACCGCCTCTGGCGCCAAAGTGGAGAGCGCACGCCCTGAGTCTAGCCGGGCCAATGTGACGGCCGCTTGAACCAGGCTGCCTTTGGTCGGCTTGAACCCGGGAACCGGACGAGACGCCTACCCGCACTCCTGGTCCATGTTGCGCTTGGCCTTGGCGGTCGGTGCGTTGCGGTACTGCTCGGTCCAGAACTGGCACTTGGCGTCGTTCAGCCGGCGCTGCTCCTCCAGCCGTTCCAGGCGCTCGTTGTCCGCGCGCTGGGTGGCGTTGTAGTTCTCCTCGTACTTCTGCAGGCGCTCTTCACCCGAGCCTTGCGGCACTGGCGCAGGTTCGGGGGCAGGTTGCGGCGGGGCGGGCGGCGGCGTGAACACCTGGGCTGCCGGGGCCTCGTTATCGGCCATGTAGAGCTGGTAGCCCAGGTAGGTGGTCAGGCCGATTGCGATGAAACCGAGCCAGACGCCAAGGGCGACACTGAGGGTCAGGACCAGCGGATTGAAACTGATGCGCAGGATGCGACGTGGGCGAGACATGGAGCCTCCGAAGCGTTGGGCGGCAGGAATCAGTGTACCTCCAGCACCTCGAAGGTCTGCTGGCTATTGCCGATGGTCAGGGTCACCTCCGCGCCTTCGACCTTGCCCAGCAAGGCCTGTCCCAGCGGAGAGCGTGGACTGATCACCGTGATTTCCTCGCCCGCGTCCACCACCTTCAGGCCCGCCGCCTCGGGACCGAGGAACAGCCGTTGCTCGCTCCCGTCCTCCGCAGCCAGCAGCACGAGGGCGCTGAGCTGGATACCGCGCGCTGGGTCGAACGGGCGCAGGCTGAGGTTCTCGAACAGGCCCAGCGCCTGTTTGATCTCGGCGGCACGGCGCGCCTGCCCGGTGGCCAGGTAGGAAGCCTCGAGGCCGAGGGTGTCGTACTTGTTCTCGGCGATGTTTTCCTCGTGGGTCGCCGCCTCGTAGGCGGCCTGCGCCGCGCGTTGCAGCAGCTGCAGGTCGACGGCGAGCTTGTCGAGGATCAGACGGTGAATGCGGATCTTGTCCATGGGCAGGCGCGTTCGAAGGGGAGGCTGAGCATTCTAAGAGCCTTCATGGGGCTGCGGGAAAGGGTCCGTACAAGTCAGGGACGAACTTGTGCACAGAGTTGGCGCAGAAGTACGTCCGTACCAGCTTGGGAAAGGGGCCCCACAGACCCTTTTTCGTGCCATTCGTCGCTGCCTGGAACGCCCGTGCAACACCGGCTCCAGGCGCATTTCAGACGGAAATGCCCCGCAACGGGGCAAGCCAGGTATTGACAGGTTCAAGTTGTGCACAGTCGGGAAGCAGCCTCGCAAAACCCACTCGAAAAGCTCCGTAAGCGCTTGATTCTCAGTGATCTATTCGTAACTACATGAAAAATAAGGAATTTTATAATTGGTGAAAAAATCATCAGTTTGAACGGAGCCCACGATCCATGAGCACTTGGTGACGTTTCGAGCATCTTCTTCACAGAGTTATCCACAGGTTCTGTGGATTGTCCCGAGCAGTTGCTCTAGAACGCGACCTGCGGCAATTGCAAGACTTTACCTGCCAAAAAAAAGGAGTAGAGTTGCGCGCCTTTCCGGCCACCCTGCCCCGTTTCATGAAGTACCGCGTCCCCGCCCAAACCGTTTCCAACCAGCAAACCCTGCCGACCCGCGTCGCCCTCTGGTTGCTGGACAGCCCGCGCCTGGGCCAGGCACCAAGCGTGAAACGCATCGCCGGCAACCTGCTCAAGCAACCGGCACGAGAAGGCGTGGTCGCGGCGCAGAGCCGTCTGGGACAGATGCTCTGCCGCGATTGCGGCAACCAGCGTGACCGCCGCATCGGCCTGGACCTGCTGCGCCAGGCCGCCCGCGCCGGTGACCGCCGCGCGCAACTCGAACTGGGTCGCCTGTGCAGCCAGCCACGCATCAACGAGCCGGAACAGGCCCGCCACTGGCTGGAACAGGCCGCCGCCCAGGGTTCCCACGAAGCCAAACGCCTGCTCGGCAGCCTCTCGCTTTAACCCTGATCGCACTGCCCTGATCGCGCCCCGCGCCGCTGGGTATACTCCCGGCATTCCAGCGCGGAGCCGCTCATGCCCCTAGATATCCCCAACCTGTTGATCGGCCTGTTGGCTGCCGCCGTGCCCCTGCTGGGCCTGGTCTGGCAGCAACAACGCAAGCTCACTGCCCTGCAAACCGAGCAGACGCTGCTTGAAGAGCGCCTGGCCAATGCCCAACTGGCCCAGGATGGCCTCGCCGTGCAACTGGATGACAGTCGCGACGAGAACCGCGAGCTCAACCACCTGAATGCCGCCCAGCAGGCCGAGCTGGCGGCGCTGCGGCGAGAGGCCGAATTGCTCGGTGTGGAACGCCAGAGTGCCCGGGAAGCGCTGCTGGCCTGGAACCAGGAGCGCGAACGCAAAGATGCCGAGTTGCGTCGCCTGGATGCCGACCGCGCGGGCCTGGAGGCCGAACTGCGCGAACAGCGCGAAGCCCATGAGCAGCGCCTTGGCGACTTGCAGGCGGCTCGCGACGACCTGCGCGCACAGTTCGCGGAACTGGCCGGGAAGATCTTCGACGAACGCGAACAGCGTTTCGCCGAAACCAGCCAGCAGCGTCTCGGCCAGTTGCTCGATCCACTCAAGGAGCGCATCCAGGCCTTCGAGAAGCGGGTGGAAGAAAGCTATCAACAGGAGGCCCGAGAGCGATTCTCCCTTGGCAAGGAACTGGAGCGCCTGCAACAGCTCAACCAGCGCCTGGGCGATGAAGCCACCAACCTCACCCGCGCCCTTAAGGGCCAGAAGACCCAGGGCAACTGGGGCGAACTGGTGCTGGAACGGGTGCTGGAACACGCCGGCCTGGAGAAGGGACGTGAGTACCAGACCCAGGTCAGCCTGAAGAGCGCCGAGGGCGAACGCTTCCAGCCCGACGTGTTGATCCAGCTGCCGGGGGACAAGCAGGTCGTCGTGGACGCGAAAGTCAGCCTGACTGCCTACCAGGCCCTGATCGCCGCCGAAGACGAAGCGACCCGCAGCCTGGCGCTGAAGCAGCACGTGCTGTCTTTGCGCAGTCACCTGAAAGGTTTGTCGGTGAAGGATTACCAGCGCCTGGAGGGCCTGCACAGCCTCGACTTCGTGCTGCTATTCGTGCCCATCGAAGCGGCCTTCGCCGCCGCCTTGCAGGCTGATCCGGGCCTGTTCCAGGAAGCCTTCGAGCAACACATCGTGATTGTCAGCCCGACCACCTTGCTGGCCACCCTGCGGGTGATCGACAGCCTGTGGCGCCAGGAGCGGCAAAGCCAGAACGCCCGCGAGATCGCCGAGCGCGCAGGGGCGCTGTATGACAAGTTCGTCGCCTTCGTCCAGGACCTGGACGAAATGGGCAGCCGCCTGCAACAGCTCGACAAGGCTTACGCCAATGCGCGCAACAAGCTGGTGGATGGCCGCGGCAACCTGATCAGCCGCGTGGAAAACCTCAAGCTGCTCGGCGCCCGCGCCAGCAAGAGCATTCCCAATGATCTGCTGGAAAGGGCGGCCGGTTTGCCGTTGCTGGATGAGCAGTTCGAGGGGTGAGACCTCACGGGGCCCGACTGTTGGGCTTCGCGTAGCTCAGCCACAACCTACGATTCGCGAATGAATTCGCTCCCACAGGAAAGGTGTCTGCCGGATGGCACTGAGCTGCCAGAGCGAGTCACCCCTCTCCTCTTCAGGGAGAGGGGCCGGGGGAGAGGGTAGTGGATTCCCACACGGAACTTCCCACAAGTTCAACCCGCCTCCGCCGCCGCCCTTCGCGCCGCCGTCGAACTCGCCAGGTAATCCAGCGCCACCTGCAGGTCCCCTTCGGTGCGGGGGTGGAAGTCCGGCCGGAAGTAGCGCAGCACCGCCACGCCGATGCTGCCCATCGGCGGCAGCATGTCGCGCTTGCCCAGGCTGCGCCAGAGACGCAGGAAGCCGCGGTGGTTGCGAGTGGTCGGGTCCTGGCGCATCAGCGTGCGCATGGAGCGGCTGAACAGGAAGATCAGCGCGCCGCTGGCCACCAGCATGTAGAACCAGCGCATCAGCAGGCTGCCCTCGAGATGCACGTGCAGGTCGTGGGCCACGCAGCGGTGCTCCACTTCCTCGGCGCCGTGCCAGCGCAACAGGTCGAGCATCACCGGGTCGGCAGCATCCAGGCTGCGGGTGGTGATGATCCAGTTGCCCAGCACGCAGGTGAAATGTTCCACCGCGGCAATCAGTCCGACCCGTTGGCGCAGCCACCAGGGTTGCAGCCAGCGGGTGATGGCGTTTTCGCCCAGGGGGTAATCGCACAGCACCTTCTCGAACAGCCAGTAGATGCCTCGGGTGAAGGGCGTTGGGTCGATGCCGTGGCGTTCCAGATAAGGCGCCAGCGCACTGTCGTGGGCGCGGGCGTGCTGCGCTTCCTGGCGCACGAAGCCGCGCACGTCCTCGCGTAGCTGCTCATCGGTAATCAGCGGCAGGGCCTTGTTGTAGACCCGGCAGAACCAGAACTCCCCCGCCGGAAGGATCAGGTGCAGGGTGTTCATGATGTGCGAGGCCTCCGGCTCGTTCGGCACCCAGTGCAGCGGCGTGTCGACGAAATCGAAGCGCACCTTGCGCTGTTCGAGGCGATGATGCGGTGGGTTCACGGACGGCTCCTCAGGCGGGCAGGCCCAGCTGCACGACGCGGCTGGTGTCACCACTTTCCAGGTGGCTGACGAATTCACGGAGCCAACCTGCCAGGCGAGTGGGGTCGGCCATCAGTTGCCAGTGCCCGGCGGCCACTTCGCGACGCCACAACCGGGGCGCCCAATGCTGCAGGTCCTGGAAGAGCTGCGGGCGCACGAAACGGTCGCGGGTGGGCACGATCAGTTGCACCGGCAGATCGGTGCGACGCAGGCGCGGGCGGAACAGGCTGGTGATGAAGTTGGCGCGGTAGAGCTTGACCCCATGCTGCCCATCGGACGCCTGGGTCGGATTGGGGCGCGATTCGCGCACCCCTTCCAGCCGCTGCAGCAGTGTCGGCCAGGCGCGGGCGAGTCCGGCGCGCCAGAGCAGTTCCGGTACCAGCGGGGTGTGGAAGAAACCGATGTACCAGGAGCTGACCAGTTGCCCGATCACCCGGCCGAGCGCACTCACGCGCCGCTCTTTCAAGCGTGCACGCATCCAGTGGCCGACATGGTCGAGGCAAGGGCCGGAGATGGTCGTGTAGGAAGCCAGCAGCGGCTGGATACGAGGTTCGGTCACCGCTTCCCAGGACTGGATCGAGCCCCAGTCATGGGCCACGAGGTGCACCGGGCGATCCGGGCTGGCGACCCTGACGACGGCCTCCAGGTCATTGGCCAGCCTGGCCAGTCGATAGTCCCGGGTCTTGCGCGGGATGTCCGAGGCACCGGCGCCGCGCACGTCATAGGCGATGATCTGGTGATCCACTGCCAACTCGCGGATCAGCGGCAACCAGACGGCATGATTGTCGGGGTAGCCATGCACCAGCAGCAGGGTCGGGCCGCTGGCATTGCCCCAGCGGTAAGCGGCCAGTTCAACGCCGTCGCCCATTACGGTGAAGCGTTGGGGCTCCAGCAATGGGGCATTCATAGGGTCACCTGCCAGAAGGGCTCGGCGCGGTCTTGGGCAATGAGGACTGGCATGGGGGTCTCCGTGTCATGACTGTTACATCACTTGATGTCACGGTAATTCTTGAACAGCCAATCCGCCCCTGGCCAGAGACTGGCCGCAGTCATCGAAAGGGCTGTTACCGCGTTACCTGATGCTGGAGATGCCCGGATCAGAGCGGTTTCGGGAGGGTTATGGCGCTATGCGGCGCAGTTCGGCATGGCAAGTCCAGCCAATGGTTGGGCCATTCCGGACGCTGTTGTTGGGGGAAGAGGGGCGGCGATATGATCCGGCCCATGAAAAATGTCCCCTCCTTTCTCAGCAAACTCCTCAACCAGGCCGGCGAGCCTCCGGTAGTGCCGGACGCCGAATACACGGTGGACGAACTGGCCCTTGAGGCCGGAACCACGGTACGCAACCTGCGCGCCTATCAGGACCGCGGCCTGCTGCCGCCACCGGAGCGGCGTGGAAGGGTGGGCATCTACAACGGCGAGCACCTCGCCCGGCTGCGGCTGATCGGCCAGTTGCTGGAGCGCGGCTACAGCATCGCCAGCATCCGCGAGCTGCTGGACGCCTGGGAGCAGGGCCAGGACCTAGCTCACGTGCTGGGACTGGAGCAGGCCATAGTCGGCGCCTGGAACCTGGTGGAGCCCACGCGGCTGGGCTTCGACGAAGTGCAGGCGCTGTTCGGCGCCGACCTCACCGACGACAACATGGACCGCGCTCGCGAGCTGGGCCTGATCGAGTTCGCCGGTGATCACTTGCGGGTGCTCAATCCACGGGTGTTCGGCGCGGGTGTGCAGCTCTACCGCTCCGGGATTCCGCTGGACGTGCTGCTGGTCCAATTCGTCGCTATCCGTCGCCAGGTGGAGCCGGTGTCCGCCGGCATCGTGCGGATGATCGTCGAGCACCTGGTCAACCCGCTGCTCTCCAACAGCCTGCCCCATGTAAGCGAACTGGACGAACTCAATCGCCAATTGCTGGCGCTGCGTCCGTTGGTGGAGCAGGTGGTGGACAGCGAGCTGGCGCGAGGGCTGCAACTCTCGGCCAACCAGGAACTGGGCGAGCGTGTTGGCGAGCTGCTGAAGGGCTTCCTGAAGCGCTGAATCCCTAAACCATCAGCAAGGCCACCGTACCCGCCAGCAGGCCGCCACCGATGAAGGGGAAGGTGCGCAGCGCCAGCCCTTTGCCGCCGATCACCGCAATCAATCCGGCCTTGACCAGGCTGTTGCTCAGCACCGCCAGGAAGATGCCGCGCACGGCCACTTCCGCCCCCAGTTCACGGTTGGCGCCCCGTGCCAGGGACAGGGTGATGGCGTCGACGTCCGTCAGGCCCGAGAGCAGCGAGACCAGGTAGACGCCCACGTCTCCCAGGTAACGCCGGGCGGCCTCCACTAGAAGCAGGATCAGCGCCAGCAGGGCAGCGAAGCGCAGGGCAGGGCCCAACTCGAAGGGGTTCTTCAGCGGCGGCTCGGCGTTGGGCGATTCGCGGTTGGCCGCGACTCGCCAGAAAAACAGTGCCCCCGCTGCATAGACCAGCGCCGCGATACCCAGCGGCCAGGCCAGGCGCGACAGCAGGGCCGGGTTCACCAGCCCTACCTCAAGCAGTACGCGGGGAAACATCAGCGCCGATGTCGCCAGAAGGCCCGCCGCCAGCAGCGGGCGCAGGGCACGGTGTTCCTGCAGGTGGGACAGGGTGATGGTCATGGCGGTGGAGGACACGGTGCCGCCGAGCAAGGCGGTCAGCAGCAACCCGCGCTGGGTGCCCACCAGGCGGATGGCGAAGTAGGCGGCGAAGCCCAGTGCGGCGATCAGCACCACCATCCACCAGGTGGCGTAGGGATTGAACACCTCCCACGGGCCGTAACCCTTGTTGGGCAGGATCGGCAGCAGCACCACCGAGATGAACAGCAGCTTGAGGGCGGCCAGCAGCTCCTCCTCACTGAGCCGTTGCAGGGCGTGGTTCAGGGCGTCCTTGAGACTCAGCAACAGCGCGACCACTACGGCACCGGCGCCGGACAGCACGTGGTGGCCGGCAACCGCCAGGCTGCCGAGGAGGAAGGTGATCAGCAACGCCAGTTCGGTGGAGAGCCCGAGGTCGCCGATATACACCAGCTCGCCAAAGTAGGAGGCGATGACCAGCACGGCGAAGCAGGCGAAGATCGCCACCCACACCGCCGTGCCGAACTGCTCGCCAAGGAAGGAGGCGAATCCGCCGAGCAGCCCGGTGAGGCCGAACGAGCGGATGCCGGCAACCAGTCGCAGCGCTTCCTTGTTGCGCTCGCGCCAGCCGCGCTCGGCGCCTATCAACAAGCCGACGGCAAGGGCGCTGGCGAAATCGAGCAGGACTTCCGTGGCGTCAGGCATGGCGCTTCCTTTCGGTGGGAATGGAAGCAGTCTAGACGGCGGCGCGGGCACAGGCGGGGCGAACCTGTAGGTTGTGGCTGAGCTACGCGAAGCCCAACGGTGCTCGGATTATTGGGCTTCGCTGCGCTCAGCCCAACCTACGGAGTCCTACCTACAACCCGAGACTTCCTTTCACCGCCGGCAGCGCCGCCGCCCCGTCATAGGTCGTCACCCCCGCCAGCCACTGTTCCAGCACCTGCGGATTGGCCTTCAACCAGGCCTTGGCCGCCGCTTCGGGTTGTTCCTTGTCGTCGAGGATGGCACCCATGATCTGGTTCTCCATGGCCAGGCTGAACTCCAGGTTCTTCAGCAGGGCGCCGACATTGCCGCACTCCGCGCTGTAGCCCTTGCGCGTGTGGGTATCCACTACTGCGCTGCCGAAGTTGGGGCCGAAGCTGGCGTCACCGCCGCTGAGGTAGCGAATGGCGAACTTCGTGTTCATCGGGTGCGGCTCCCAGGCCAGGAACACCACGGGCTTCTGTGCCTGCATGGCGCGGCGTACCTGCACCAGCATGCCGGCCTCGCTGGACTCCACCAGCTTGAAGCCGTTGAGGCCGAACTGGCCCTTGTCGATCAACCCCTGAATCAGCAGGTTGCCGTCATTGCCGGGTTCGATGCCGTAGATGTGCCCCTCCAGTTGCTGGCGGAAGCGGCCGATGTCCTTGAAGTCCTTCAGCCCGGCATCGAAGGTGTATTCCGGCACCGCCAGCGTGTACTTGGCGCCTAGCAGATTGGTGCGCACTTTCTCCACACTGCCTTTCTCCAGGAAGGGCTTGGCGATCACTTCCATCGAGGGCATCCAGGCGCCCAGATAGACATCGATGTTGTTCTTCTCCATGCCCATGTAGGCCATGGGAATGGACGCCAGCTGGGTCTGCGGCTTGTAGCCCAGCCCCTTGAGCAAGGTGCTGGCCAGGCCAGTGGTGGCGGAGATATCGGCCCAGCCGACCTCCGCCATGCGCACGGTCTTGCAGCTGGCGGGCTCGGCCGCCAGGGCGCTGAGCGAGTGGCTGGTGAGCAGGGATGCAGCGAGCAGGCACAGGACTTTCTTCGACATGGTTGACGCTCCTATCGGGCGGCTACGGCAGAAGTCAGCGGGATGCTGTGGGGCTCTTCAGGCCCCTTCGCCTGCCCGAGGATAGGAGGGGTAAAACCGGCGACTTGATGGGAAACGACATCTTCTGCCGCAGCCAGGAACGGCGGGGGAGGGTGTTGATATTTTGCGCTGGCAACTCGTCGCTTGACGTCAATTCCGCCCATTTTCGCTCCCCTAGATTGGCTCCCAAAGCAGGCCGCCGAGCCGCACGAACAACACCTGGGAGGAGTACCGATCATGCAATCCGTCGAAGCCATCAAACTGCAAACCTCCATCGAAGGCTGGGCCGAACAGGACCCCGAAACCGCCTTCACCCTGCCGTCGCGCTACTTCATCGATGAGAGCCTGTTCAAGGCCGAGCGTGACCGCATCTTCATGCGCTCCTGGCACGTGGCCGGGCACAAGAGCGAGTTCCGCGAGCCGGGCCAGTACGTGGTCGTGGACCTGTTCGACCAGAGCGTGGTGGTGGCGCGCAGCATGAAGGGCGAGATTCGCGCCTTCCACAACGTCTGCCAGCACCGCGGCAACCGCCTGCTGGAAAGCCGTCGTGGCACCACCGGCGGCGTGGTGCGCTGCGCCTACCACTCCTGGTGCTACGAGATGGACGGCAGCCTGCGCAGCGCGCCGCGTTGCGAGCGGATGAAGGACTTCGAGCTGCAGCAATTCAACATCCCGCAGGTGCGGGTGGAGGAGCTGGGCGGCTTCATCTACTTCAACCTCGACCCCAAGGCGCCGTCCCTGGCCGAACTGTTCCCCGGCGCCAACGAGGAGATGCACCGGGTGTTCCCCAACCTCGAACGCATGCGCCTGATCGAGGAACAGGACGTGATCGTGCCGGCCAACTGGAAAGTGATCATGGACAACTCCATCGAGGGTTATCACTTCAAGCTGTCCGGCCCCTGCCACATCGACTTGGCCAAGCTGATCGACTTCAAGGGCTACCGCCTGACCAAGCGCGACAACTGGTGGACCTACATCGCCCCTGCCAACCTCCAGGCCGGCGAAGCCTACGGCGTGAAGTTGCGGGAAGACCTGAACCCGGACGAGTGCTTCTTCAACATCGGCATGTGGCCGAACAACACCTTCTACACCTTCCCGTTCTCCGAGTTCCTCGGCACCTTCATCATGATTCCGCTGGATGCCGAGCGTTCCCTGCTGCGCTTCGGCTACTACAGCTCGAACGAAGAGACAGCGGAGGTCAGCAAGGCCTGCATGCGCTGGATGAACGAAGAGCTGGGGCCGGAAGACATCGAACTCAACATCACCGTGCAGAAGGGCCTGCATTCCCTCGGCTACGACCAGGGCCGCTACATGATCGACGCCCAGCGCAGCAACGAGAGCGAGCACCTGGTGCATCACTTCCACCGCCTGGTGTTCAAGGGCATCCACGGCGAGGAGCGGGCCTGAGCCCGCTTCCGGAGGACGTGCCATGTCCGAGTTCGATTACCTGATTGTCGGCGCCGGCTCCGCCGGCTGCGTGCTGGCCAACCGCCTGGGCGCCGAGCCCGGCGTTAAGGTGCTGGTGCTGGAGGCCGGGCCGCTGGACCAGAGCTGGACCATCGACATGCCTTCGGCCGTGGGCATAGTCGTTGGCGGCAGTCGCTACAACTGGAGCTACAACACCGAGCCCGAGCCCTGGCTGGACAACCGCCGCATCGGCACGCCGCGCGGGCGTACCCTGGGTGGCTCCTCATCCATTAACGGCATGGTCTACATCCGTGGCCATGCCCGCGATTACGACAGCTGGGCCGAGCAGGGCTGCCACGGCTGGAGCTACCAGGAAGTGCTGCCCTACTTCATCCGGGCAGAGAACCACGAGCACGGCGCCGACGGCTACCACGGCGACGCCGGTCACCTGCACGTGACCGCGGGCAACATCGATACGCCGCTTTGTTCCGCCTTCGTCCAGGCCGGCGTGGAAGCCGGCTAT
This sequence comes from Pseudomonas sp. BN414, assembly GCF_029871275.1. Classification (NCBI taxonomy): domain Bacteria; kingdom Pseudomonadati; phylum Pseudomonadota; class Gammaproteobacteria; order Pseudomonadales; family Pseudomonadaceae; genus Pseudomonas; species Pseudomonas sp. BN414. Next base: position 56,324 of record NZ_SSOL01000065.1, on the reverse strand, counting down.
GGCGAGAGCCGCGACCTCAACGGCTTCCGCCAGGAAGGCTTCGGCCCGGTGGATCGAACCACCCGCAAGGGCAAGCGCTGGAGCACCGCCCGTGGCTACCTGGCCGAGGCGTTGCAGCGCGGCAATGTCACGGTCGCCACCGGTGCTTTGAGCCTGCGCATTCTCTTCGAGGGGCGCCGCGCCTGCGGCATCGAGTACGAGCAGAACGGCCAGGTGCACCAGGCCCGCGCTCGCCGCGAGGTGATCCTCGCTGCCGGGGCGATCAACTCGCCGCAATTGCTGTTGCTGTCGGGCGTCGGCCCGGCGGAGGAAATCCGCGCCCATGGCCTGCCGGTCGTGCATGACCTGCCCGGTGTCGGCCGGCGCCTCAACGATCACCCGGATACCGTGGTGCAGTACCTGTGCAAGCAGCCGGTGTCCATCTACCCCTGGACCCGCGCGCCGGGCAAATGGTGGATCGGGGCGCGCTGGTTCGTCAGCCACGACGGCCTGGCCGCGAGCAACCATTTCGAGGCCGGGGCCTTTATCCGTTCGCGAGCGGGCGTCGAACATCCGGACCTGCAACTCACCTTCATGCCGCTCGCGGTGCAACCGGGCAGCGTCGACCTCGTGCCGGCGCACGCCTTCCAGATCCATATCGACCTCATGCGCCCCACCAGCCTTGGCAGCGTCACCCTGCGTGGCGCCGACCCACGCCTGTCGCCGCGCATCCAGTTCAATTACCTGAAGACCGAGCAGGACCGCGCGGACATGCGCGCCGGCGCGCGGCTGGTGCGGGAAATCATCGAGCAGCCGGCCATGCGTGCGCTGAAAGGCAAGGAACTGGTGCCGGGGCCGGATAACCTCAGTGACCGGGCGCTTGACGACTGGGCCCGCCGCGTGACCGAAACTGGTTACCACGCCAGCGGCACCTGCAAGATGGGGCCGGCCAGCGACCCGGAGGCGGTGGTCGATCCAGAGCTGCGGGTGCACGGGCTGGAAGGCCTGCGGGTGGTGGATGCGTCGATCATGCCGATCATCGTTAGTGGCAACACCAATGCGCCAACCGTGATGATCGCGGAGAAGGCCAGCGATATGATCCGGGGCCAGTCACCCCTGCCGGCGGCCCAGGTCCCGGTATGGACCCATCCGGACTGGCGTGGACAACAACGATAACCAGAGCACTGACGAGAGGTGCCGAACGTGGAAGGCCTGAACTCCCGGGAACGCCCGCTGGGCGGCGACAGCACGCTGCGCGTCGGCCTGCTGCTGTTGCCGTCATTCCCCAGCCTGGGATTGGCGGCGGTCGCCGAACCGCTGGCCATCGCCAACTGGCTGAGCCAGAAACCGCTGTTTCAGTGGACCCTGCTGTCGCTGGATGGCCAGCCGGTACAGGCCAGCAATGGCCTGTCGAGCCAGGTGGAGGCGGGCATCAGCCCGGAGCAGGAATTCGATCTCTGCTTCGTCATCGCCAGCTTCGATGTGCACCGCCACCGCCGCAACAACCTGCTGAAGAGCTGGCTGCGCAAGCAGGCGTTGTTCGGTGCCGTGCTGGTGGGCGTGGAAACCGGCACCGAGCTGCTGGCCGCGGCCGGTGTGCTGGATGGCTATGACGCGGCGGTGCACTGGGACAACCTGCCGGGCTTCCAGGAGAGTTATCCCAAGGTGCGCTCCCGCGCCCAGCTCTATTGCCTGGATCGCCAGCGCCTGACTTGTGCCGGTGCCGCCGCCACTCTGGACATGATGCTCACCTGGCTGGGTAGCCAGATCGACGCTGACCTGGCGCGGGAGATCGGCATGCACCTGCTGGTGGGGCAGGTGCGCGCGCCGACGGAGAGCCAGCTGGACGACGGCCAGAAGGGTGAACCGCTGCACGAAGGCAAGTTGCGTCGGGCTGTGCGGTTGATGGAGCAGACCCTGGAAGAACCCCTGGACTGCGAGGCCATCGCCAGCCGCGTCGGCCTGTCGCGCCGGCAACTGGAGCGCCAGTTCAAGCAGCACACCGGGCTCTCGCCGCTGAAGTACTACATCGCCCTGCGCCTGGCCCGCGCCCACAACCTGCTGCAACAGACCAACCTCAGCGTCGCCCAGGTGGCCGCCAGTTCCGGCTTCGGTTCCCTGGAACACTTCTCCCGCGCCTACCGCGCCCGCTTCGGCTGCCCGCCCAGCGAAGACCGCAGCCAGACCTGGACCGCCCCGGTGATGCGCCAGCCGCTGACCAGGCAGGGGGCGTAGGGAAGGGCGGATCTGCGATCCGCTCTAGCGATTGAAATCGCCCCCACAGGTGGAACACCAAATCGGAAGTTTGCACGGACAGCCCCCTCTCCCTCTGGGAGAGGGTTGGGGTGAGGGGAGTGGGCCCCGCACGAACTCCCAAGGGCAGCCCTTCGGCCTGCTTGGCGAATGAATTCGCCCCCACAGGGAAAAGCCCCGAGGTGAGGGATAGCGATTTTCCTGCTCGATGTTTCCGTAGGTTGGGCAGAGCGAAGCGAAGCCCAACAATCCTGGGCACATTCCCTGTTGGGCTTCGCGGAGCTCAGCCACAACCTACGGCAAGACCGCTGGGCTACAACCGATACTCCACCTCTTCCCGATCCAGCATCCGCCTGAGCGCCGCAAAGTGCTTCTCGGCGAAGTCCGGATACTCCAGCCATTGCCGGGCCGTCTTGCGCGCCACCTCGTCGCTGGCGATGCGCAGCGGTTGGCCGGTGGCCAGTGCGGTGATGTAGGTCTCGCAGGCGCGCTCGAAGTAGTAGAGGTCGTCGAAGGCCTGGGCCACGCTCGTGGCGGCGACCATCACGCCGTGGTTGCCCATCAGCAGCACCGGCTTGCCGTCCAGCAGGCGACTGACCCGTTCCGCTTCATCACCCAGCCCCATGCCGTCGAAACCTTCGTCTATCGCCACCCGCTCGAAAAAGCGCATGCAGTTCTGCTCGATGGGCGGCAGCCGCGAGTCGGCCAGGCAGGCCAGCGCGGTGGCGTATTTCGAGTGGGTGTGCAGCACGCAGCGGGCCTGGGGCTGGTTGCGGTGCAGGGCGCCATGCAGGGCCCAGGCGGTGATGTCCGGGGCATCAGGGCGGTCGAGGGTGCTCGGGTCGTCGGCGTCCACCAGGATCAGGTCGCTGGCGCGGATTTCCGAGAAGTGCTTGCCGTAGGGATTGATCAGGAACTGCCGGCCATCGGCGGATACCGCGAGGCTGAAGTGGTTGGCGATGGCCTCGTGCAGCCCCAGTCGGGCGGCCCAGCGGAAGGCGCAGGCGAGGTCGACCCGCGCCTGCCAGTGATCGAGCTTGTCCATGGGGTCTCCATGCGGGGTGTGTTGTTGGCTTCGAGTCTAGGGAGCCGGAGTCGGGCAACTTGATGCGAAACGACTTCTGCTGGCGCGTTCCTTCAACCGACGCAATGCGCCAGGGTTTCGCCGCATTCCATCAACCACCGCCTGGCCGGCTGGCTGACAGTGACGCCACCTTCAGCCCGAACCTCGGAGATCCCCATGGCGACCCATCAACTCTTCATCGACGGCCAGTGGCGCGCCCCCGCCGAACCCCGACTGCGGCCAGTGATCAACCCTGCCAACGAGGTTGAGCTGGCACAGGTGGCGGTCGCCGCTGCGGCGGATGCCGACCTGGCGATCGATGCCGCGCGCCGTGCCTTCGATCAGGGGGAATGGCCATGGCTGGGTGTCTGTGAGCGGGCCGCGATTCTGCGGCGCATCGCCGAAGCCATCGAGGTCGATGGCGAGCACCTGGCGCGTCTGGAAACCCTCAACGCCGGCAAGACCCTCGGCGAAAGCCAGGGCGACGTGGCCAACGTGGTGGCGACCTTTCGTTTCTACGCCGCCTTGCTGGAAGCCGAGGGCGGGACCGTCAACACCCATGCGCCGGCCCATGTCATCAGCTTCAACCAGCGCGAGCCGGTGGGCGTCTGCGCACTGATCGCACCCTGGAACTATCCGCTGCTGCAACTCGCCTGGAAGGTCGCCCCAGCACTCGCCGCTGGCAACACACTGGTGGTCAAACCCAGCAGCCTGACGCCGCTGACGGCCCTGCGCCTGTGCGAGCTGATCGAGCAAGTGGGTTTGCCGGCAGGGGTGTTCAACCTGCTCACCGGCCCGGGTGAGATCGGCGAGCGGCTGGCCGCCAGCCCGGATGTCGACCTGGTGTCCCTGACGGGAGGCGCCACGGCGGGCGGCAAGGTGATGCGTGCGGCCAGCGGCAACTTCAAGCGGGTGGCGCTGGAGCTGGGCGGCAAGAATCCCAACATCGTCTTCGCCGATACCGATTTCGAAGTGGCTCTGGACCAGGCGCTCAACGCCGTTTATTTCAATGCCGGCCAGGTCTGCTCGGCGGGTTCGCGGCTGCTGGTGGAAGCCGGCATCCACGATGCTTTCGTCGAGGCACTGGCTGACCGGGTCAGGCGGATTCGTCTGGGCGATGGGCTGGCTGAGGGTACCCAGATGGGGCCGGTGATCTCTGCCGGCCAGCGCGATCAGGTCCTGGGCATGGTGAGCGGCGCGCTGGAGGAAGGCGCCCACCTGTTGGCCGGTGGACGGGTTCCGCAGGGCAGCGGGTTCGAAAAGGGCTTCTGGCTGGAACCAACCCTGCTGGGCAACGTGCGTGCATCCATGCGCATCGCCCGCGAGGAAATCTTTGGTCCGGTGATCACGGTGGAGCGCTTCGAAGGCGAAGCCGAAGCACTGCAACTGGCCAACGACACGCCCTTCGGACTCGCCGCCGGCGTCTGGACCCGCGACCTCGCCAAGGCCCATCGCATGGCTCGCCGGCTACGGGCAGGCACGGTGTGGATCAACGATTACAACGCGGCTTTTCCCCAGGCGCCCTGGGGTGGCTACAAGTCCAGCGGGATCGGTCGCGAGTTGTCGCGAGCCGGGCTGGAGGAGTTCAGCGAGATCAAGCATCTCTACCTGAACACCAGCCCGGCGGCGTTGAACTGGTTCGGCGTGTGAAGCCTCAACCGGCCAGCGCTGCGCGTCGCCCGCGCTCCAGGCGCACGCTGGCCAGAAGCAGCAGCCCGACGACGAAATAGCTGCCGGTGATCAGCATGGCCAGGCGGTGGTCACCGCCGGACAGCCAACTGGCCAGGCCGTAGGTCATGGGGCCGAGGATGGCGGAGAGTTTCACCGCCTGCCCCCAGAGCCCGTAGAACTCCGCCAGCCGCGTGGGCGGGGCGAGCAGGCCGACGATGGCGCGCCCCGCCGACTGGCTGGCCCCCATGCACAGGCCGGCGATATTGGCGGCGGCCCAGAACAGCGCCGGGCCGCTGGCCAGCCAGATCATGCCGACCATAGCCAGCCAGCCCAGCAGGGTCAGCGCCAGGGTGGGGCGATGGCCGATGCGGTCCTGCAGCCAGCCGAACAGCACAGCCCCGATCGAAGCGGTGATGTTGACGACGAAGATCAGCAGCAGGGTGTCCTGGGTGGTGAATCCCATCACCTGGTTGGCGTAGATGGCGGCCAGGCTGATCACCGCAGCGATACCCGCCTGGTAGCAGACCGTGCAGGCCAGGAACCGAACCAGGTCGCGGTAGCGCCCGGCCTCGCGCATCGTCCGGGCAAAGCGTGTCCATGCGCCGCCCTCCGAGTTTGGTTGCGGTCGGCTGCGTTCCTTCAGGTAGAGGAAGGTCGGCGTGCTGGCGAGGGCGAAGTGCAGGGCGGTGATGATCACGCACACCGGCACGAACTGCGCCGCCGTCTGGCCCTGCCCCTGTGCCCAGCTGACGTAACCGAGGCAGGCGCCCAGGCTGACCAGTCCGCCGATATAACCCAGTCCCCAGCCCCAGCCGGAAACCCGGCCCAGCGCATCATCGCGTGCGAGCTCCGGAAGGAAGGCGGCGATCAGGTTTTCCCCGGTACCGAAGCAGAAGTTCGACAGCACCACGAACAGCACCGCCACGGCCAGTGCACCGGGGCCGGCGAACGCTAGCGCAGCGGTGAACATCACGCAGCCGAGGGTGCTGAACAGCAGCAGGCGTTTCTTGCGTGCGGTGGCGTCGGCGTAGGCGCCGATCAGTGGCGCGGTAAGTATGACCAGGGCATAGGAAATGGCCAGCGTCGTGGTCCAGGCCAGGGTGCCCCAGGGTTTGCCTTCGGCGACGACGGCGACGAAATAGGCATTGAAAACGGCGGTGATGATCACCGTGGTGTAGCCGGAATTGGCGAAGTCGAACATCGCCCAGGCCCAGATTTCCCGGCGTGTCACACCGCTGGCGAGGCTGGATCGCATGGCGCTTTTCCCCCTGTCGAGCGTCCCGGAGAGCCTAGCCCCGCTGGCGGGATCTCGCGATGCCAGCTACTTGCTGGAATCCTCTGGGGCGTGACAGGCCGGGTTTTTCCTGTAGGGGCGAATTCATTCGCCAAGCAGGTCAACGGCCTGCCCAATGGAGTCAGGGGCAACTGCGTTGCCCTTGGCGAATAAATTCGCCCCTACATGTTTTCGGAGCGAAGTTCTGTTCCCCGAGAACTCAGCCCGCCAGCTCCGCCACGCGGCTTTGCACCACCCGGTAGCAGGGCACATAGGCCGCGCCGCCCGGGAGTTTCATCCGATGCTGGCGGACGAAGGCATTGAGCAGGTCGTCCAGTGGCTGCATCACTGCGGGATCGCCGTGGATTTCGTAGGGGCCGTACTGCTCGATCAGGCGAATGCCCTTGTCCTTCACGTTACCGGCGACGATGCCGGAGAAGGCCCGGCGCAGGTTGGCGGCCAGCTCGTGGGGCGGCAGGTCACGGCGCAGTTCGAGGCTGGCCATGTTCTCGTGGGTGGGTTCGAACGGGTGCTGGAAGCGTTCGTCGATCTTCAGCAGCCAGTTGTAGTGGAAGGCGTCGTTGCGCTCGCGGCGGAACTGCTTCACCGCCTTCAGGCCGTGGGCCATCTCGATGGCGACCGCACAGGGGTCGTCGATGATGATCTTGTAGCGGCTCTGCGCGGCTTCGCCCAGCGTGGCGCCGACGAAGGCGTGCAGCTGCTCCAGGTAAGCGGCGGCGCTCTTCGGACCGGTGAGCACGAGGGGGAAGGGCAGGTCCTGGTTGTCCGGGTGCATCAGGATGCCCAGCAGGTAGAGGAATTCCTCGGCCGTACCGGCGCCACCCGGGAAGATGATGATGCCGTGACCGACCCGAACGAAGGCTTCCAGGCGCTTCTCGATGTCCGGCAGGATTACCAGTTCGTTGACGATGGGATTGGGCGCCTCGGCGGCGATGATGCCGGGCTCGGTCAGGCCCAGGTAGCGGCCACCGTGGGTGCGCTGCTTGGCATGGCCGATGGTGGCGCCCTTCATCGGGCCCTTCATCACACCCGGACCGCAGCCGGTGCAGACGTCCAGGTGGCGCAGGCCCAGCTCGTGGCCGACCTTCTTGGTGTACTTGTATTCCTCGGTGCTGATGGAGTGGCCGCCCCAGCACACGACGATCTTCGGCTCCACGCCGGCACGCAGGGTGCGGGCGTTGCGCAGCAGATGGAACACGTAGTCGGTGATGCCCTCGGAACTGTCCAGGTCGAAGCGGTGGCTCTTCAGTTCGTTCTCGGTGTGGACGATGTCGCGCAGGGCACTGAACAGCATCTCGCGGGTGCTGGTGATCATCTCGCCGTCGACGAAGGCGTCAGCCGGCGCATTGATCAGCTCCAGGCGCACGCCGCGGTCCTGCTGGTGGATGCGTACTTCGAAGTCCTTGTAGGCGTCGAGGATGGTCTTGGCGTTGTCGCTGTGGGCGCCGGTATTGAGGATGGCCAGGGCGCATTGGCGGAAGAGCTGGTACATGCGGCCGGAACCGGCTTCGCTGAGCTGCTGCACTTCCAACTGGGAGAGGGTGTCGAGGGCGCCCTTGGGGCTGACCTGGGCATTGATGACTTGTCTTCTGGGCATTCGGAATTTCCTTGCAACGATGCCGGAGGGCCGGTCGACCCGACGCGGCGGAATGCTGGGCGCCATGATCCTTGGCGCAGGTTGAGGCGGTGTTTCTTATCTGGGCACTACGACGTTACGGATTTATTGCAGGACGGATTCGGCAGTCATGATTCAGCGTAATAGCGAGATTAGTGGCTGTCTGACAAGGACTTTCTTGGAGATGTTCCGGTTCACCGGGAGGTGGACGGCGGGCGCGCCGTCCACCGTTCCGTTCATTTGCGCGCTTCCAGGATGAGGTTGAAGGGCGTCTCCGTGGCTCGGCGGAACTGGCTGAAACCGGCCTCTTCGAACACCTTGCGCAGGCGTGCCTCGCCGGCCTGGGCGCCGAGGCCGAGGCCCACTTCCTGGGACAGCGAGTTGGGCGTGCAGATGAAGGTGGAGGCCGAGTAGAACAGGCGACCCACCGGGGTGGCGTTGTCGTCGAGCTGGTCGTTGGCGTAGGGCTCGACCAGCAGCACGGTGCCACCGGGTTTCAGCGTCTGCCAGGCGTGTTTGGCTGCACCCACCGGGTCGCCCATGTCGTGCAGGCAGTCGAAATAGCAGATCAGGTCGAAGCCGTCGCCCGGATAGTCCTTGGCGCTGGCCTGGGTGAAGGTGGCCCGGTCCGCCACGCCCCCCTCCCGGGCCCGTTGGGTCGCGGTTTCGATGGAGGGACCGTGGTAGTCGAAGCCGATGAAGCGCGAGGCGGGAAACGCCTGCGCCAGGATCACGGTGGAGGCACCGTGACCGCAGCCGACGTCGGCGACCTTGGCACCGGCCTTGAGCTTGTCCACGACACCATCCAGGGCCGGCAGCCATTCGTTTACGAGGTGCGCGCGGTAGCCGGGCCGGAAGAAACGCTCGGTGCCACTGAACATGCAGGGATGGTGATCGCCCCAGGCCAGTCCACCATCGCCGCGCATGGCTTTCACCACCTTGTCCTTGTCGTGGAAGAGGGCGGCGATGACCGAAGCTCCGCCCGCCACGTACACCGGCGAGTCTTCCACCGCCAGGGCCAGGGCCTGTTCCTCGGGAAGGCGGAAGCGCCCGTTGTCGTGTTCCATGTAGCCGGACGCGGCGTGGGCGCTCAGCCATTCACGCAGCAGGCGGGCGTTGCAGCCTGTCCGGGTGGCCAGTTCTTCCGGGGTGACCGGCTGGCTGTCGGCCATGGCGCGATAGAGGCCGAGTTCGTCGCCGAGGATGATGTTGGCGAGCATCGCCGCGCCACCCATGTCGGTAACCAGCTTGCCCATGAAGTCGTTGAGTTTGGATTCGTCCATCGCCTGTCCTCCTCGGGCAAGTGGGCAACCATCTGGCCGGAGCGACAGCGAAAAGCGGCGACGGGAGCCGTGGGGGCGATGGAAGGAGCCGCGGCAGCCGGGGTGTGATGGCTGGAGAGGCTCCTTCCGTGTCCCGCAATCGCAGGACACTTTCAGTCTAGTGGCCAGCCAATGGTCCATTGCGGGCCGAGGGGGTGCAGCCGATAAGCGGCGCGCCCTTCAGACGTAGATGCTGACCCCGCACTTGGCCTGCAACCAGTCGCGGTAAGTGGTCAGGGACGTGGTCTGCTTGTCGCCGTCGTAACCGATGAAGCCGATGCCGCTGTCCTTCTCGTCGAAGCCGGCATCGATCAGCTTCTGCACCTTGTCTTTCAGCTTCAGCGCATCGTCTCGCTCCAGTTCCGACACGTCGGGAAGCTGGATTCTGTTGGCGTCGGTGCTGGGCTGCGTGGTTTCCGTCGGTCGGGTACTGCCGGTCTGGGTGCCGCTGATGGCGTTGCCGCCGCTGCTCATGGCGCGGAACAGGCCGCCACGGCTCTGGGCTATCAGGGCGTTGGCATAGCGCCGCAGGTCGCCGACCGGGTCCTGGGTGGTGGTCGACTTGTCTTCGCTCTTGCCGGCGCTGGTACTGGTGCTAGCAGTGCCGGCCGTGCTGGCGTTGCTCCTGGAGGCGAGCCCCAGATAGCTGGCCAGGGCCGAGTTGCTGGAAATGGTGGTCATGGCAGTTCCTCTGCGCGATCTGACCGCCTGTTCAGCATTATTCGGGCCAGATGGCTGAAAGGCCCATGGGTTCTGGACTTCGAAGTACTGGCGTGCCACTCCGGCGGCAGTCGCTTGCCGTCTGCGGGCAATCAACTGCCGCCGTGGCGGGGCGACCATCGGTCCGGCCTCCTTGAGTCACTGTCGGGCGGCCACCATAGTGGATGCCATGACTTCGACTCGCCGACCCGCACCGGCCGCGCTGGAGGATTTCCACCCCGCCGTCGCCGCCTGGTTCCGCGCCAGCTTCCCCGCTCCGACGCCGGCCCAGGCCCTCGCCTGGACGGCCATCCGGGCTGGGGCGAGCACGCTGGTGGCGGCACCCACCGGCTCGGGCAAGACCCTCACCGCCTTCCTTTCCGCCATCGACGAACTGGTCCACGAAGGGCTAGAGCAGGGCGGCCTGCCGGACCGTTGCACGGTGGTCTACGTCTCGCCGTTGAAGGCATTGTCCAATGACATCCGCATCAATCTGGAGGAGCCCCTGGCGGGCATCCGCGCGGAGCTTTCGCGGCTGGGGCTGGAGGATGTGGATATCCGCACCGCCGTGCGCACCGGCGATACGCCCCAGGCGGAGCGCGACGCCATGCGCAAGCGTCCGCCGCACATCCTGGTCACCACGCCGGAATCGCTCTACATCCTGCTCGGTTCGGAGTCCGGCCGCGCCATGCTGGCCGGCTGTCGCAGCCTGATCATCGACGAAATCCACGCCATCGCCGGCAGCAAGCGCGGCAGCCACCTGATGCTCAGCGCCGAACGCCTGGAGTCGCTGTGCGGGCGCAGCTTGCAGCGCATCGGCCTGTCGGCCACGCAGAAACCCATCGAGCGCGTGGCGGCCTTTCTCATGGGCCAGGGGCGCGACGCCTGCACCCTGGTGGATGTGGGCTACAGCCGCGAGCGCGACCTCGCCATCGAAGTGCCGCCCGTACCGCTGGAAGCGGTGCTGAGCAATGAAGCCTGGGAGAAGGTCTATGACCGGCTGGCCGAGCTGGTGGCCGAACATCGCACCACCCTGGTGTTCGTCAACACCCGCCGGCTGGCCGAACGCGCCAGCCGCCACCTCTCCGAGCGCCTCGGCAATGCCGCCGTCGCCGCGCACCATGGAAGCCTGGCGCGGGAACTCAGGCTGGATGCGGAACAGCGGCTCAAACGGGGTGATCTCAAGGTGCTGGTGGCAACGGCGTCGCTGGAGCTGGGCATCGATATCGGCGATGTCGAACTGGTCTGCCAGCTCGGCTCGCCACGCAGCATTGCCGGCTTCCTGCAGCGGGTCGGCCGTTCCGGACACAGCGTCGGCGGCACCCCCAAGGGCCGGCTGTTCCCGCAGTCACGGGACGACCTGATCGAATGCGCGGCGCTGCTGGATTGCGTGCGCCGTGACGAACTGGATGCCCTGGTGATTCCCCATGCGCCGCTGGATGTGCTGGCGCAACAGATGGTGGCCGAAGTGGCCAGTCAGGAATGGGGCGAGGACGAACTGTATCGGCTGATGACCCAGGCCATGCCTTATGCGGACCTGGCCCGGGCGCAGTTCGACGCGTTGGTGAAAATGCTCTCCGAGGGCTACAACGGCCGTCAGGGCGTGCGCGGCGCCTACCTGCACCGCGATGCGGTGAATCGCCGCCTACGTGGTCGCCGTTCGGCTCGCCTGACCGCCATCACGTCCGGCGGTGCCATTCCTGAAACCGCCGATTACGCGGTGCTGCTGGAGCCCCAGGGAATGCCGGTGGGCAGCGTGCACGAGGACTTCGCCGTGGAGAGCCTGGCGGGCGATGTGTTCCAGCTGGGCAACCAGTCCTATCGCATTCTCCGGGTGGAGCCGGGCCGCGTGCGGGTGGAGGACGCCCACGGGCAGCCGCCGAGCATTCCGTTCTGGCTGGGGGAGGCGCCGGGGCGCACGGACGAGTTGTCGGCGGGGGTGGCGAGGTTGCGGGGGATGGTGGAGGACTCGTTGGCGGAGTCCGAGCCGGACCTGGACACCCTCACCCCCGGCCCCTCTCCCGGAGGGAGAGGGGAGCAGAACGAGCGGGCGATCGAGGCATTGCGCGAAAACATTGGCCTCAGCGAGGCGGCGGCGCGGCAGATTGTCGAGTACCTGGCGCGGGCACGGGCTGCGCTGGGGGCGCTGCCGACTCAGCAGCGGCTGGTGATGGAGCGCTTTTTCGACGAATCCGGCGGCATGCAGCTGATCATCCATTCCCCCTTTGGCAGCCGGCTCAACCGGGCATGGGGATTGGCGTTGCGCAAGCGCTTCTGCCGCAGTTTCAACTTCGAATTGCAGGCGGCGGCGACGGAAGATGCGCTGATACTGTCGCTCGCCACCAGCCACAGCTTCCCGCTGGAGGAAGTCTGGCGCTATCTGCATTCGAGCAGCGCAGAACACATTCTGATCCAGGCCATCCTCGATGCGCCGCTGTTCGGCGTGCGCTGGCGCTGGAACGCGTCCGCGGCACTGGCCCTGCCGCGCTATTCCGGCGGTCGCAAGGTAGCGCCACAGATCCAGCGCATGCGCAGCGAGGACCTGCTGGCCAGCGTCTTCCCCGACCAGGCGGCCTGCCAGGAAAACCTGGTGGGCGAGCGCGAGATTCCCGACCACCCGCTGGTGGCCCAGACCCTCGATGACTGCCTGCACGAAGCCATGGATGCCGAGGGCTGGCTGGCCCTGCTGCGACGCATGGAGCGTGGCGAGGTGCAACTGGTCGCCCGCGATCTGCCGGCGCCATCCTCCCTGGCGGCAGAAATCCTCGGGGCGCGGCCCTATGCCTACCTCGATGACGCTCCGCTGGAGGAGCGACGTACCCAGGCTGTGCAGCAGCGTCGCTGGAGCGATCCGGAGTCCGCCGACGATCTGGGGGCGCTGGATCTGGAAGCCATCGCCGCGGTGGCCGAAGAGGCCTGGCCGCAGGTGCGCGATGCCGACGAGATGCACGAAGCGCTGCTCGCCCTGGCCTGTATTACCCACGCAGAGGCGCAGGCCAATGAAGGCTGGGTCGGCTGGCTGGCGCAACTGGCCAAGGCCCGTCGGGCGAGTTGCCTGCAACTGGAAGGCAAGCCGGCAATGTGGGTGGCGGCCGAGCGTCTGGCACAGTTCCACGCGATTTTTCCCGATGCCGTGCTCAAACCGGCCATTACGGCACCGGAAGGATTCACCTCCGCATGGGAAGCCGAGGCGGCGTTGGTGGAGGTCGTGCGTGCGCGCATGGGCGGCTTCGGCCCGTTGTCCCTGGTGCGGCTGGCCAGCGACCTGCATCAGTCTCCGGCGATGCTCGGCGTTGCCCTGGCGAGCCTGGAGCGCGAAGGGCAGGTGCTGCGCGGTCGTTTCACGCCGGGCGCGGTGGAGGAGGAGTGGTGCGAGCGCCATCTGCTGGCGCGCATCCATCGCTACACCGTCAAGCGCCTGCGCCGCGAGATCGAGCCGGTGGAACGGGCCGATTTCATGCGGTTCCTGTTCGACTGGCAGCGCATCGCCCCGGCAACCCAGGTTCGTGGCGCCGAAGCCCTGGCGATGGTGCTGGGGCAACTGGAAGGTTTCGAGGCCGCCGCCGCTGCCTGGGAAAGCGAGATTCTTCCCAGCCGGGTGGCCGATTACGGCATCAACTGGCTGGACGACCTCTGCCGTGCCGGCCGGGTGGTCTGGTGTCGCCTGGGTGGACGCGGCAAGGCCGCAGGGCCGGTGCGCGGTACGCCCATCCTCTTGCTGCCGCGCAAGAACCTGGGGCTCTGGCGTGCCTGCCTGCAGGATGCGCCGACGCCCGAGCCTTCGCCGCGTGCCGAGCGGGTGCGCCAGGTGCTGGCCGGCCAGGGCGCGCTGTTCTTCGACGAATTGATGGACGAGGCCCACCTGCTGCGCAGTGAACTGGAGGATTGCCTCGGTGAACTGGTGGCCCTAGGCCTGGCCAATGCCGATAGTTTCGCTGGCCTGCGTTCACTGTTGCTGCCGGCGGCCCGACGTAGCCGGCATGACCGCCGTGCACGCCTGGCCCTGGCCAACATGCAGGACGCCGGGCGCTGGGCACTGCTGCGCGGCAAGGCCGAAGAGGGCACTGGCAAGGTTCCGGCCGATGCGCTGGAACACGTGGCCCGCACCCTGTTGCGCCGCTATGGCGTAGTGGGCTGGCGCCTGTTGGAGCGCGAGGCCAACTGGCTGCCGCCCTGGCGCGACCTGCTGCGGGTCTATCACCGACTGGAAGCGCGCGGCGAGATCAGGGGTGGGCGCTTCGTGGCCGGCGTCTCCGGCGAACAGTTCGCCCTGCCGGAAGCCGTGGGACTGCTACGCGAAGTGCGCAAGCGTCCGCTGGCTGGACAACTGACCAGCCTCTCGGCCTGCGATCCACTGAACCTGCTGGGGACCTTGCTCAACGGCACCAAGGTGCCGGCGGTGGCGGGCAATCGCCTGCTGTTCCGCGATGGCGTGCCGGTGGCAACGCTGGTGGCGGGCAAGGTGAACCTGCTGCAGGACACCGATCCGACCACCGCCAATGAATGGCGCGCGGCGCTGATCCGCCAGCCGGCGGCAACGCCGGTTGGGCAGCAGTCGAGACGGGCGCGGATGCCGTTGTAGGTGCGGGTTGGGCACTCACCTTGTGGGGGCGAATTCATTCGCTAAGCAGACTGAAAGTCTGCCCTGCAATGCCACAGGGGGCACTTCGTGCCCCTTCGCGAATAAATTCGCCCCCACAGTAAAAGCAGACCCATCGCTGGCATCGGCCCTAACCGCTTGTAATAGCTCAGAAATTGACCCAACCCAAGCAGCCCCCCGCCAGACCTGGCGCCTGGCCATCGCCCGACAGCTTATCCACAGCTTCATCCACCGTTTTTGTGGGTATGCGCCGATCAGTCTTCGCCGGACTTATCCACAGCCAGCAAGGGGGCGAGCAGGGTGCACATGCTGCGCCAATGAGAGCCTTCCCAATACAGCCGGTCGCAGGCCGCACAGCTGAGGAATCGCGAATAGAGGGCGCCAACCTTGGGCGGTACTCGGGGGCGGGCGAGTTCCGGGGCGATCTCGTGGAGCGGATGGTTGCAGTGCAGGCAGATGCTGAAGGGATTGGCGCTGCGGGCCAGGTCCAGCCGTTCGAACAGCTCGCGCAGTTGGAGCGAGGGTTTCAGCGCATGTACGTAGCAGCCGTGGGTGATGATGCGGCGCTTGAGCAGCTCGCGGTCGCGGGTCAGCACGATGCGCCCTTCATGGGCGGAAATCTCGGCGATTTGCCCATCCTCGAAGCCGTTGTCGTAAAGGGTGTCGAAACCGCTCATGCGCAACAGGCTGGCGAGGCCGCCCAGGTGGGCGTCGGCTACGAAGCGCAGCACCCGCAGCGGGTGTGCGCGGACCTTGAGCAGGGGGCTGATGTCCAGCGTTTCGAACTTGGGATAGACCGCCACCCGGTCGCCATCGAGTATCACCCGCTCGAAACCGACCGACTCGCCATTGAGCAGTACCAGTTCGACTTCGGTGTGCGGCACGCCCAGCGCCTCGATCATGTGCTTGACCGTGGCCGCCCGCGCGCAGGCACAGGTGAAGGCCTGCCGGCGCCGCTCGGTGGGCAGGAAGTCATTGAGCTCTTCGTAGAATCGGAACGTTGCCCTGACCATGCAGGACAGTATGGCAGCCCGTGGCGCGCCCTCCGTGGGAGGGCGCGCGACCGGTCATTTCGGCTGGGCGACGACCCGCAGGTACGGCTTCAGGGTCTTGTAGCCGTCCGGGTACTTCTTCTTCGCGTCTTCGTCGGAGACCGAGGTGGGAATGATCACGTCCTCGCCGGGTCGCCAGTTCACCGGCGTCGCCACCGTGTGCTTGGCGTTGAGTTGCAGCGAATCCAGCAGGCGCAGCACTTCGTCGAAGTTGCGGCCGGCGCTCATGGGGTAGACCAGCATGGCCTTGACCTTCTTGTCCGGGCCGATGAGGAACACCGAACGCACCGTGGCGTTATCCACTGCGGTGCGGGGGCCGGCGCTGGCATTGGGGTGGATCATGTCGTAGAGCTTGGCCACCACCAGGTTCTCGTCGCCGATCATCGGGTAGTTGACCGCATGGCCCTGGGTTTCCTCGATATCACCGACCCATTTGCGGTGATCGCTGACCGGGTCCACGGACAGGCCGATGACCTTGGTATTGCGCTTGTCGAATTCGGGCTTGAGCTTGGCCATGTAGCCCAGCTCGGTGGTGCAGACCGGCGTGAAGTCCTTCGGGTGGGAGAACAGGATGGCCCACTGGTCACCGATCCACTGGTGGAAATTGATGGTTCCTTCGGTGCTGTCCACGGTGAAGTCGGGTGCTTCGTCACCAATGCGGATTGCCATGTACGTCCTCCTTTGTCTGGCTGTTTGGGCCCGCCAGTGCCTGGCGGCTATCGCGGCAGGCCCTTGAGCCTTCCGGGCCTGAAAGTATAGGTCGGCCTCCCGCGCCTGCCCGGCAGACAGTGGATCAGTGGTCATGCGCCCCGGTCCGGGAGTGCTATTCCTACCTTGTGGAGGTCGTCGGAAGCTCGCTGTCGACAGGGCCCGTGGCGCGTTGCGCCGAATGGGCATGCATGGCGGGAAGAGTGGCGGCCTTCTTCCAGTGCAGTGACTTCCGCAATCCCGACCGTCGCCCTCCAATCAGGAGCGCGCGCATGGCTACGTTCATCACGCTGGCGAGCTTCACCGACCAGGGTATTCGCAGCGTCAAGGATTCCCCGGATCGCTTCGTCGCCTTCAAAGGGTTGGCCGAGCAGCTTGGTCTTTCGGTCAAGACCGTCTACTGGACGGTAGGCAGCTACGACCTGGTGCTGATAGTCGAGGGGGATGAGGAAGCGGCGACCACCTTGTTGCTCAAGACGGGCCAGTTGGGCAATGTCAGGACGCAGACATTGCGTGGTTACTCGGAGCAGGAGTTCCGGCGTCTGCTCGGCGGCCTGTAAAGAGTCGAGCCCTTGAACGGGGAGCAGCACGAGCGGCCGCTCCCCTTGGGCTCACAGCGCGGCGGCTGCCTTGAGCAGGTACTGGCTGGTGGGCAGCACATCGAGCTTGTCGAAGTCGATGAAGCGATTGCAGCTGTCCATCATCGCCGCCAGGTTCTTCTGGAACTTCACTTCATCGCCCACCGCATCGAAGAACGCCATGGGATCGGTCATGGCGGCCGGCGGGAAGGCTTCCTCGACTATGGCGTCCACCGGCGCGGCGCCGTGGGTGAGGGCGCGTACCACCAGGTTCTGCACGTAGAGGAAGTTGTCCTGAGTGTCGATGGCGACCCGGGTGTGGTGGTTGCGCCAGACATCCAGCCAGGCATCGCGGGTCAGGCGCGGCGGGCAGCTGAGGAAGGCGATTTGCGAGAAACCGTGGGTACGCTGGCCGGGATGGGCGGGGAAGCGGGTATTGCGAATCGCCACCGATTCGCACACCAGGTAGGCGGCCAGGCGACTGGAAATCGCTTTCAGGACGTCATCGAAGGGGCGGCGGACGTCGGTGTTGGCGCTGTCGACCCAGAGCGACAGGGTGGCGTCCGGCAGCGGCCGGTTGTTCTCCTGGCGCAGCCCGGCGGCAGGGGCGACGTCGGCATCCGCCAGGTTCACCTGCAGGCCTCGTGCGCCCAGAGTGAACAGCTGTTCGGCGATCGCGCCGCGCAGTTTCTGGGAGAAGTTTTCGACGCTGTCCTGCGGGGCGCGCCACAGGGTGTAGATGATCTTTTCCACGGCAAGGTCCTTGTTTTTATGGAGGCGCCCAGACCATGCGGTCTGGCGCGCGGCCCGGCATCGTCCACCCGGACTAGCGGATGAGTGGCCAGTGGCATGGTCGAGGCGGTGCTAGCGTTAGGGGAGGGGACGTGCGGCCTTGGGGACTGCCATTCCCGTGCAGCAGGCCATTCGCCCACAACCCTTGTACTCGAACCCGGTGCCGTTGGCACCGCCGGAGTGCGTGCGGCCCTGCCATAACCCATAACCCGCACGGAGGTGATCGCCATGGCCCGTACAACCCCCATCAGCCACTACCGCAACATCGGCATAGTGGCCCACGTGGATGCCGGCAAGACCACCACCACCGAACGGGTTCTCTACTACACCGGGGTCAACCACAAAATGGGCGAGGTGCATGACGGCGCCGCGACCATGGACTGGATGGTCCAGGAGCAGGAGCGCGGCATCACCATCACCTCGGCGGCCACCACGGCGTTCTGGAGCGGTTCGCGCAAGCAGCTCGACAAGTTCCGCATCAACATCATCGACACCCCCGGCCACGTCGACTTCACCATCGAGGTGGAGCGTTCCTTGCGCGTGCTGGATGGTGCGGTAGTGGTGTTCAGTGGCGCCGATGGCGTGGAGCCGCAGTCCGAGACCGTCTGGCGCCAGGCCGACAAATACCACGTACCGCGCATTGCCTACGTGAACAAGATGGACCGCGCCGGCGCCGACTTCCTACGGGTGGTGGAGCAGATCAAGAAGCGCCTCGGCCATACGCCGGTGCCGATCCAGCTGCCCATCGGCCAGGAAGAGCACTTCAACGGCCAGATCGACCTGATCCGCATGAAAGCCATCTACTGGAACGACACCGACCAGGGCGCCAGCTTCCGTGAGGAGGAGATTCCCGCCGAACTGCGGGAAGAGGCCGATCACTGGCACAACGTGATGCTGGAAGCCGCGGCCGAGGCCAATGAGGAGCTGATGACCAAGTACCTCGACGGCGGCAATCTTTCCGAGGAGGAAATCAAGACCGGCCTGCGCATTCGCACCCTGTCCTGCGACGTGGTGCCGGCCGTGTGTGGCTCCTCCTTCAAGAATAAGGGCGTGCCCCTGGTGCTGGATGCCGTGGTGGAGTTGCTGCCGGCGCCCACCGAGATTCCGTCCATTCGCGGCACCCATCCGGACCACCCGGAGAAGGAAGACGAACGTCATGCCGACGACACCGAACCCTTCTCGTCCCTGGCCTTCAAGATTGCTACCGATCCCTTCGTCGGCACCCTGACCTTCGTTCGCGTCTATTCCGGCGTGCTGAGCTCGGGGGATGCCGTGCTCAACTCGGTGAAGGGCAAGAAGGAGCGCGTCGGCCGCATGGTGCAGATGCACGCCAACCACCGCGCGGAGATCAAGGAAGTGCGCGCCGGGGATATCGCTGCGCTGATCGGCATGAAGGACGTCACCACCGGCGACACCCTCTGCGACCTGAACAAACCGATCATTCTGGAACGCATGGACTTCCCTGAGCCGGTGATTTCCATCGCAGTAGAACCCAAGACCAAGGCCGACCAGGAAAAGATGGGCATCGCCCTTGGCAGGCTTGCCCAGGAAGACCCGTCATTCCGCGTCAAGACCGATGAAGAGACCGGACAGACCATCATCTCCGGCATGGGCGAATTGCACCTGGACATCATCGTCGACCGCATGAAGCGCGAGTTCAATGTCGAGGCCAATACCGGCAAGCCCCAGGTGGCCTACCGCGAGACGATCCGCAAGACCTGCGAGATCGAAGGCAAGTTCGTCCGCCAGTCCGGCGGTCGCGGCCAGTACGGCCACTGCTGGATTCGCTTTGCGCCAGCCGACGAAGGGCAGGAGGGGCTGGTGTTCATCAACGAAGTGGTGGGTGGCGTCGTGCCCCGCGAGTTCGTTCCGGCTATCCAGAAAGGCATCGAGGAACAGATGAAGAACGGCGTACTCGCCGGCTACCCGCTGATCGGCCTGAAGGCTGCGGTGTTCGACGGTTCCTACCACGATGTGGACTCCAGCGAGATGGCGTTCAAGGTCGCCGCGTCCATGGCCACCAAGCAGCTCTCGCAGAAAGGCGGCGCAGTGTTGCTGGAACCTGTGATGAAGCTGGAAGTGGTGACGCCAGAGGATTACATGGGCGACATCATGGGCGACCTCAACCGCCGGCGGGGCCTGATCCACGGCATGGACGACGGCGTGTCCGGCAAGATCATCCGCGCCGAAGTGCCCCTGGGTGAAATGTTCGGGTACGCCACCGATGTACGCTCCATGTCCCAGGGCCGGGCCAGCTTCTCCATGGAATTCGCCCGCTACGCCGAGGTACCGGCGAGCATTGCCGAGGTGATTGTGAAGAAATCGGGTTGAGAAGCAGCGAGGAAGTATTGTGGGGTCTGCGAGTCAAGTAGGTTGTGGTAGAGCGAAGCGAAACCCAACGATCGAGACCGCAACGTTGGGCCTCGTTCCTCGGCACCAACCTACGGCAGATCTTCGATCTGCAGCGAATGAATTCGCCCCCACAGGAGGTGTGCGAGGGCAGGGCGGTGCCGTCGCGAGTCACCCCTCTCCCTCTGGGAGAGGGGCTGGGGGTGAGGGAAGTAGTGCCCCGCTCGGAATTCCAATGGCAGATCTTCGACCTGCATTAGCGAATGAATTCGCCCCCACAGGAAGAGCCCCTACCGTTGTGCCATCCCAAAAGAAAAACGGGCCCGAAGGCCCGTTTTTCATTCCTCACTCCGCTGCTCAGGTCAGTCCTTCTGTTTGCGGAAGTAGGGAATCACGTGCTCGCCGATGTTCTTCAGCGTCTCCAGCTGCGCCCACTGCGGCACGGTGCCCATCTGGCAGATGAAGAGGATCTCGTCGGCGCCGGCGTCGATCAGGCGCTGCACGTAGCCGATGCAGTCGCTCACGGTGCCGTAGGCATGGTTGGGGTTCATCATCGCCATGGTCGGGTCGGAGAAGTCGACCTTAACCTCCTCGGAAGCGAAGCGCGACTTGATCACCGCCTGGCCGTTGCCGTCGACGAAGGTGTCGTCCTTCCACTTCTCCGGGTCCGGGCGCTCACCGCCGGCGTACCAGTACGCCAGGGATTCCATGAAGTAGCGCTGGCCACGGATGCCGATGTGGCGAGCCTTCTCGTTGTCTTCCAGGACGATGGCCGGGCACAGGGCGGCGATGTGGCGATTGGGGCGGAAGCCAACCTGGTTCTTCTCGTCACGGTTGTCCCAGGCCTCGTGGTACACGGCGACCTTCTTGGCGATCTCCTCCGGGCCGCCGAAGCCCAGTACTAGCGCGCCCATGCCACGGCCGCCGGCGTTCTTCAGCGACTCGGTGTTGGTGCAGGCCAGGTACATCGGCGGGTGCGGGTCCTGGTAGGGCTTGGGATGGATCGGGCGTTTCGGGATCTTCACGAAGTCGCCGTTATGTTCGATCTCGTCCTGCACGAACATCTTCGGGATCAGGTACATGGCTTCGTCGATCTGCGGCTGCAGGGTGGCCAGGTCGTAGCCGAAGGTGCCGGCCTCCTGCTGGGTGCCGCCCTTGCCCACGCCGAAGTGCACGCGGCCCTTGGACAGGAGGTCGAGAGTGGCGATGCGCTCGGCCACCTTGACCGGGTGGTTCATGGCCGGCGGCAGGCAGACCACGCCGTGGCCGATGCCGATGCGCTCGGTCTTGCCGGCGACGAAGGCCAGCATGGTTTCCGGCGCCGACATGTGGGAGTAGTTGGTCAGCGCGGTGTGTTCCACGCACCAGAAGGTGTCGAAGCCGAGCTTGTCGGCGAGTACGGCCTGCTCGACGGTTTCGTCGAAAATGCGACGGTCGCCCTCGCGGCTGGAGTCGATCGTCTGTGCCTCGTAGATCAGGGAGAATTTCATGCGCTTGGCCCTTCTTGTTCTTCGTTCGGTCAACCCGGAGAGGTCGGGTCTTGAGCGCATGGTGTGGGATCGAAAACCGCGCTGAATCCCCCAAAGGGACTAGTCATCTTGATGCCCCACACAGCACGACGCCCGCGCGGGGCGGGCGTCGTGGCGAGGCGGGTTCGCCAGCAAGCTGGCTCCTACGGCGAATCGCGATCTCAGGACCGTAGGATGTGGTGGAGCGGAGCGATACCCATCATCGCGGATTGATGGGTATCGCAAGCTCCACCCATCCTACAGAAGCTAGCTCTTACGCAGGATGGGTATAACACGGAACGAAACCCCACCTACAAGGGATCAGAGGAAGAAGTCGGTGCTATCCAGCCCCATCCCCACACCGCCCAGGTTGAGCGCGTACTTGCCCGGGCAGTTGGCCACGTGGGCGCGGCCGGTGTGGATATCGCGGAAGGCGCGGTTGATGCCGTGCTTGCGGAAAATGGTGGAGGCGCCGCTGTTGTACATCAGCGCTTCTACCGCCTGGGCGCACTTGTCCGGGACGATGGCCGAGTCGTAGCGCATCTTCACCCGTTCAGCCATGGTCAGCCCTTCGCCGGCCTTGGCGCGCTGCATCATCAGGTCGAAGTTGCGCAGCAACACCGTGCGGCATTCATCCACCGTGACCATGGCGTTGGCCAGGGCCGTCTGGGCGCCGGGGTCCTGGATGATCTTGCGGCCATCGTTCACGCCGACGCGGCTCTTGTTGGCCTCGACGAACAGGTCAATGGCGCCCTGCAATGCCCCGATGGTGGAGGAGGAAACCGCCCGCACGAATATCTGCCCGAAGGGCAGACGGAACAGCGGAGCGGTGTTCACCGCATTGCCCGGGCTGTTCTGCAGGAAACCGTCGATGGAGCGGTGGGTGCGGTGCTCTGGCACGAACACGTCCTGCACCAGCACGTCGTGGGAGCCGGTGGCTTCCAGGCCCATCACGTCCCAGTTGTCGACGATGCTGTAGTCGCTGCGCGGCACCAGGAAGGTGCGGTAATCCGGGCCGTCGCCTTCCTTCTCCGGCGGGACCATGGCGCCGAGGAAGGCCCACTGGCAGTGCTTGCTGCCCGAGGAGAAGCCCCAGCGGCCGCTGAGGCGGAAGCCGCCGTCGACGCGGGTGACCTTGCCCACCGGCATGTAGGAGGAGGAGATCAGCACGCTCGAATCCTGGCCCCAGACATCCTGCGCCGCGCGGTCGTCGAACAGCGCCAGCTGCCAGTTGTGGATGGCCACCACGCCCAGCACCCAGGCGGACGACATGCAGCCCTCGGCGAGGGTCATCTGCACTTCGAAGAAATCACGCGGCTCCAGTTCGTAGCCTTCCCAGCGCGCGGGCTGGAGGATGCGGAAGAAACCCGCTTCGTGGAAATCGCGGATGGTTTCCTCGGGCAACTGGCCGTTCTTCGCAGCCAGCGGCGCGCGTTCGCGCAGCACGGGCACCAGTTCTTTGGCACGTTGTTTCAGGCGTTGGCGGATCAGGTCTTGGTCGAGCATGTTGTTGTTCTCCTGTTGAAGGCTTTTCCACCTATCGCCGGGCATTCAAACAACGGGCAAGCGGGGCGGCATCCTTCAAACGGACCATATGCCGGAGGTGGGGGGCTGCTGGCTCTTTGTGGGGGCGAATTCATTCGCTAATGGCAGCGCAGCTGCCACCTGTGGGACCGAAGGGCAGACCTTCGGCCTGCATAGCGAATGAATTCGCCCCCACAGGTGAAGAGCCCCACATACCGGCGATCTGACTAGTCCCCTCGGACGATGTTGCCCGCCCGGCCCTGGCGAAGAATCGGCTCCACTTGAGAACAACAAGAGGGCAGTGCGATGAGCCAGGCCGATCTGAAAGGCGAGATGCTCCAGGCGATGCGTCGTCTGGCCAAGTCCGTGACCATCATCACCACCAGCAACGGCCAGGAGCGGTTCGCCATGTCCGCCACTGCGGTGGATTCGCTTTCCACCGAGCCGCCGTCGCTGCTCATCTGCGTGAACAAGACCGCGTCCCTACACGCCGTGCTGGATGCGGGCGCGGACTTCTGCGTGAACATCCTCGGGCTGGAGCAGGAGGAACTCTCCCACCTGTGCAGCGGCCCGGTGAAGGGTGAAGCGCGCTTCCAGCAGGGCGACTGGCGCAGCAGCGAGGGTGGCATTCCGTACCTGGGCGATGCCCAGTCCGCCATCCTCTGCCAGCAGGACGGCAAGTTCAGCTACGGCACCCACACCATCTTCATCGGCCGCATCGTGGAGATTCACAATAGCGCCGAGATCAGCCCGCTGGTCTATCT
Organism: Pseudomonas sp. BN414; assembly: GCF_029871275.1. NCBI lineage: Bacteria > Pseudomonadati > Pseudomonadota > Gammaproteobacteria > Pseudomonadales > Pseudomonadaceae > Pseudomonas > Pseudomonas sp. BN414. Next base: position 32,553 of record NZ_SSOL01000065.1, on the reverse strand, counting down.
CAATGGCGCCTACACCACCACGGCATCGTCCCTGGCAGTAGCGAGCTGAGGGCACGCCATGACCGCCATGGAGCAAAGCCCCGAAACGCCGCTGCGCGTACGTGACGCCGCGCAGCTGAACTGGGATGACAGCGCCGACCTACTAGTGGTCGGTTTTGGGGGCGCCGGTGTCTGCGCCGCCATCGAGGCTGCCAGCCAGGGCGTTTCCGTGCTCGCCCTGGAGCGTTTCGCTGGCGGTGGCGCCACGGCGCGCAGCGGCGGTGTGGTCTATGCCGGTGGCGGCACCCCGCATCAGGCCGAAGCCGGTGTGGAGGACTCGCCCGAGGCCATGTTCGACTACCTACGCCAGGAAGTCGGAAATGCCGTTTCAGCCGAGACCCTGCGCGAGTTCTGCGAGAACAGCGTCGCCAACCTGGCCTGGCTGGAACGCCACGGCGCGGCCTTCCAGGGCAGTGTGCCGCCGCTGAAAACCTCTTACCCCAGCGACCAGTATTTCCTCTACTACTCCGGCAACGAGGCGGTCCCGAGCTATGCCGCGCAGGCCCGTCCGGCGCCGCGTGGCCATCGGGCCCTGGGCTCGGGAATGTCCGGCATCAACCTGTTCCGCCCGCTGGCTGCCAGCGCGCAGCAACTCGGCGTGCGCCTGCGGCGCCAGTGCGAGGTGCGGCGGCTGGTACTGGACGATTCCGGTGCCGTGCTCGGCGTCGAAGCCTGGGCGTTGCCGGCGGGTAGCGGCGCGGCAAAAAAACATGCACGCCTGAGCCGCTGGACCGATGCCATCCATCCTTATGCGCCAGCGCTTGCCGATCGCTGGCGCCGCAAGCTGCGTGCGCTGGAGCTGAACCAAGCCAAGCGTCGGCTGATTCGCGCCCACCACGGCGTGCTGCTCAGCTCGGGTGGATTCGTTTTCAACCGCGCCATGCTGACCGTGCATGCGCCGCGCTATCTCGACGGCCTGCCACTGGGCACCAGTGGATGCGATGGCAGCGGCATCCGCCTCGGCCAGAGTGCCGGCGGCCGCACCGCACGCATGGAACGGGCGAGCGCCTGGCGCTTCATCAATCCGCCGCTGGCCTGGGCCCGTGGCCTGATCGTCAATGCCGAAGGGCGGCGCTACTGCAACGAAGAGGTGTACGGCGCCAAGCTCGGCCACGCCATGGTGGAGGAGCAGGGCGGCCGCGCCATCCTCATTCTCAACCGTGCGTTGATGAAGGAAGCCTACGCGCAGGTCGGGCCGGGCAAGGTCTGGTCCTTCCAGCGCCTGCCTGCGGTGCTCAACATGCTGTTCAACGCCCGCCGTGGCCGCAGCCTGGCCGAGCTGGCGGAGCGCAGCGGCTTGCCGCAAGCGAACCTCGAACGCACGGTTGCCGCCTACAACGCTGCGGCGAGGGGGGATCGCGAAGACGAGTTGGGCAAGTCCCGCGCCTTCCTCGCGCCCCTGGACGAAGGCCCCTGGTACGCCCTGGACCTCTCGTTCGATAGCAAGCTCTTCCCCTGCCCGGTGATCACCCTCGGCGGCCTGACCGTGTGCGAACGCAGCGGGCAGGTGTTGGCGGATGACGGTCAGCCCGTCCCCGGCCTGTTCAGCGCCGGCCGCAATGCGGTGGGCGTGGCCTCCAATTTCTATGTGTCCGGCCTGTCCCTGGCCGACTGCGTCCACTCCGGACGTCGGGTCGGTGCCCATGTGGCGGGCCTGGTTCGTGCCGCTCTGGCTTCCCAAGGAGAACAACAATGAAACGAGTCGAAGGCAAGGTTTGTATCGTCACTGGCGCCGCCAGCGGGGTAGGGCGCGAAGACGCGCTGTTGCTGGCCAGCGAAGGGGCGAAGGTGGTGCTCACCGACCTCAATGAGGAAGCCGGCCGCCAGGTGGCTGCCGAGATCGGCGCCAATGCGATCTTCGTCCGCCAGGACATCGCCAGCGAGGCCGATTGGCAGAACGTCATCAAGCTCACCCTGGAGAAGTTCGGCCGTCTCGACGTGCTGGTGAACAACGCCGCCATTTTGGCCATGGCCAGTGTCGAGGACACCAGCCTGGAGCTGTGGCAGAAGGTCCAGCGCATCAACAGCGACGGTTACTTCCTCGGCTGCAAATACGCGATTTCGGCAATGAAGGACAGCGGTGGCGGTTCCATCGTCAACATGTCCTCGGTAGCGGCCCTGGGCGGCATGCCGGCCTTCTGCGCCTACTCCGCTTCCAAAGGCGCAGTGGCCGCGCTGACTCGCTCGGTGGCGCTGCACTGCAAGGAGCAGGGCTACCGCATCCGTTGCAACAGCGTGCACCCGGACGGCATCAACACCCCCATGACCCAGGCCCTGACTGGTTTCCAGGCGATTCCCCAGGACGTGCTGGACCAGAATCCGAAGAACCGCATGTGCGCCCCGCGCGACATCGCCAACCTGGTGCTCTTCCTCGCCTCCGATGAATCGCGCTTCATCAACGGCAGCGAGATGCGCATCGACAACGCGCAGACCGTCAGCGGCCTGCTTTGATCCGGAGAGTGTGATGGGTAGCGTGCAGCCACTTGTGATCGAGCCGCAGCAGTCCGGCGCCTTCCAGCTGGAAGTGGCCGAGGTGATCAACGAGACCCACGACAGCCGTTCGCTGGTGCTGCGGATTCCCGCTGGGCTGGAAGCGCGCTTCCAGTACAAGCCGGGGCAGTACCTGGGCTTTCGCGTGGTGCTCGGTGGCAAGCGACTGACACGCTGCTATTCCATGTCCAGTTCGCCGGATTGCGACACCCTGCCGAAGGTCACCGTCAAACGGGTGGACGGCGGCCGGGTATCCAACTGGTTCAACGACCAGGTGCGTCCCGGCGACCTGCTGGAGGTGCTGCCGCCCGCGGGGCATTTCCACCTGCGTCCCGGTTCGCATGACCTGGTGCTGTTCGGCGGCGGTTCGGGGATCACCCCGGTGTTCTCCATTCTCAAATCGGCGCTGAAGACCACCGACCGCCGGATCAAGCTGGTGTATGCCAATCGCGACGAAGCCTCGGTGATCTTCCGCGATGAGCTGAAGGCACTGGCCAAGGCCCATGTGGACCAGCTGGAAGTGGTGCATGTGCTGGATTCGGTGCAGGGCTTCCTCAGCCAGGGCGAAGTGCGCCAGCTGGTGCGCGGCCACGCCGGTGCGGAGTTCTACATCTGCGGGCCTGGTCCTTTCATGGACACCGTGGAAGGGGCGCTACTGGGGCTGGGGGAAGCGCGTGAGCGCATTCATGTGGAGCGCTTTGTCTCGCCGCCCGATCCGGATGCCCAGGAGACCGTTCCGGCGGCCGCCGGCGTCGAGGCGGAGCAACTGCTGGTGGAACTCGACGGCCAGCTCAGCGAAGTGCCCGTGCAATCGGGCGAGACCCTGCTGCAGAGCATGCGCAATGCCGGCCTCGACGCGCCTTACTCCTGCGAAGAAGGCTTCTGCGGCGCCTGCATGTGCAAGGTGGAGGAGGGCGAAGTGGTGCTCTCCCGCAACGATATTCTCAGCCCCGCGGAACTTGCCGAAGGCTGGACCCTGGCATGCCAGGGCCGCCCCGGCAGCGCGCGGCTGAAACTGAAGTTTCCGGGGTGACAGCCGGGGACTACCGCCCTTGCGGGTGGTATTGAGCGTGTATGTCAGTGCCTTTACACCCGGCTTCGGCCGGGTTTTTTATTTGAAGATGTAGGTTGGGCAGAGCGCAGCGAAGCCCAACAGGGGGCATGGATTTGTTGGGCTTCGCGTAGCTCAGCCACAACCTACGGGGACGGCGTAGCGTGTAGGGTGGAAGTCGCTTTTCACTTCCACCAACGGTGTTTCCGGTGGGCGCGGCATTCGCGATTGAAATCGCTCCCACAAGGGAGGGACGCGTAGTCTCAACGGACGATCACTCCTGCCCACTCCGACGGTAAACTCCGCCGAAAACCCCATTCCAAGAACAAGCAACGAGGTTTCCCATGGCACGTCTGTCTAGCAAGGTCGCGGTCATCACCGGAGCTGCATCGGGTATCGGTCTCGCCTGTGTTCGTCGTTTCGCCGCCGAAGGCGCGCAGGTCATCGGACTGGATCTGGGTGAGCCTCGCGCGGATGTCGCCGCGAGCCTGGAAGGGCTGAGCCCGGCACCGGTGTTCATGAGCCTCGATGTGTGCGATGAAGCGCGGGTGCAGGCCGTCATGGAAGAAGTGGTTGCACGCTTCGGCCGCATCGACGCACTGGTCAACGCCGCCGGCATCGCCAGCCGTGGCAGCATCACCGAGACCAGCACCGAGGAATGGCGCCGGGTCCTGGATATCCACCTGACCGGCTCCATGCTCACCAGCCGCTACGCACTGCCGCAAATGGTCGCCCAGCGCGGCGGCTCGATCATCAACTTCGGTTCGATCTTCGGCCTGCAGGGTTGCGACGGCAACGCCGCCTACAACACCGCCAAGGGCGGCATCACCCAGCTGACCCGCTCCATGGCCATCGACTACGGCCACGCCAATGTCCGCGTCAACGGCCTCTGCCCGGGACTGATCGACACGCCCATGACCCAGATGGTCAAGGAGCAGAAGGAGTTCCACGCCTACTTCGCGTCCCAGCACATGCTCTGCCGTGCCGGGCAGCCGGAAGAGGTGGCCAGCGTGGCGCTGTTCCTCGCGTCCGACGATGCCTCCTTCGTCAGCGGACAGATGATCGCGGTGGATGGCGGCTTCTCCGCCGGCCGCCGTTTCGCACCGCCGCAAGCCTGATTTCCCATCCATGCCACGGCCGGGTTTACCCGGCCGCTGCCCCGTCGCGCCCCGAGAAAAGCCCATGACCGACCTGGAAAGCGTCCTGACCATTCCTCAGCTGCTGGCCGCCACCGCGACCCGCTACGGCGAATCCATGGCCATCGAGGACGACAGCGTCCGCATCAGCTACCACCGGCTCGACCAGTTGCGCCGTCAGGCCGCCCTCGCCCTGCTGGCGCTGGACATCCAGGCCGGCGAGCGGGTGGCGATCTGGGCGCCGAACGTCCACGAGTGGATAGTCGCCGCCATCGCCCTGCAAAGCGTCGGCGCGGTGCTGGTGCCGCTGAACACGCGGATGAAAGGCAGCGAGGCGGGCTTCATCCTGCGCGAGAGCGGCGCCAGCCTGCTGTTCGTGATCGGCGAATTCCTTGGCACCGACTACCCGTCGCTGCTGGCCGGTGAAGCGCTGCCGGATCTGCGCACGCGTATCTGCTTGCGCGGCGCGGCACCGGGTTGCCTGGGCTGGGACGATTTCATGGCGCTGGCGGACGAGGTATCCCCGGCGGAGCTGGTGGTGCGCGAAAGCCAGGTGGACGAGCACAGCCTGTCGGACCTGTTGTTCACCTCAGGCACCACCGGCAAACCCAAGGGCGTGATGACCGCCCACGGCCAGAACCTGCGCATCGTCCGCGACTGGAGCGCCATGGTCGGCCTGCGCCAGGGTGATCGCTACCTGATCGTCAACCCGTTCTTCCACAGCTTCGGCTACAAGGCCGGCTGGCTGGCCGCGCTGATGCGCGGTTGCTGCATCCTGCCGCAGCAGGTGTTCGATGTGCCGGTGATGCTCGAACGCGTTGCCCGCGAGCGGGTGAACGTGCTCCCCGGGCCGCCGACCCTGTACCAATCGATCCTGGCCTTCCCCGAGCGCCAGCGCTTCGACCTTTCCAGCTTGCGGGTCGCGGTGACCGGTGCGGCTTCGGTGCCGGTGGAAATGGTGCGGCGCATGCGCAGCGAGCTTGGCTTCGAAACCATCGTCACCGCCTACGGCCTGACCGAGGCCTGCGGCTTCGTTACCATCTGCCGTCCGGAGGATTCCGCCGAGCGGGTGGCGACCACCTCGGGCCGCGCCTTCCCCGATGTGGAAGTGCGCTGCGTCGATGCCAGTGGCAACTCGGTACCGCCGGGCGAACCGGGCGAATTGCTGGTGCGTGGCTACAACCTGATGCAGGGCTACTTCAACAACCCCGAAGCCACCACTGAAGCCATCGATGCCGAGGGTTGGCTGCACACCGGCGACATCGGCGTGCTGGATGAGGACGGTTACCTGCGCATCACCGACCGCATCAAGGACATGTTCATCACCGGCGGCTTCAACGTGTACCCGGCGGAGATCGAACAGGTGATCCTGCGCTATCCGGGCGTGGCCCAGGCAGCGGTGATCGGCATTCCTGACGAGCGCCTGGGAGAGGTGGCCATGGCCTTCCTCCTGCCCGCGTCCGGCCAGCAGCTGGATACCGGTGAGTTCCTCGGCTGGTGCCGCGAGCAGATGGCCAACTACAAGGTCCCGCGCCGTGCGCAGGTGTTGGACGCCATGCCGTTGAATGCCGCCGGCAAGGTGACCAAGGACGCGTTGCGAAGACTGGCCTCCTAGGAACTTTGTAGGAGCGAGCTTGCTCGCGAAGAGTTCGAGCGCGATCTTTCGCGAGCAAGCTCGCTCCTACACAAAACGGTGCCGGCGCGAGGGGATTACCGCTTCTCTCACGCCAACGAAGCCACGCTGTTCAGCAAGGTCTTCACCAATTGCGCCTGGCGCGTGGCGCCGGTCTTGGCGAATACACCGCGTAGGTGGGCGCGTACGGTGTTGCGTGATACGCCGAGTCGCTCGGCGCTTTCGTCCAGGGTCAGGCCATCCATCATCAGCATCGCCACTTCGGTTTCCGTGCGGGTCAGCTGGAACAGGCTGCGCAGCAGGCATCGCGAGGCTTGCGGCGAATCGCCCGGATCGCGGATGAACACGGCCACCGCAGGACGGCGGGCGTTGCCCTGGCCCTCGTAGTTCAGGGCGATGGGGCGCAGCAGCAGGTTGAGCGGCACCTCTCCGGTGGGGCGCGTCAGGGTCAATACCTCGATGCAGTCGTCCCTGCCGTGCTGGTGGTGCTGCAGCATGGTCTGGATGTTGCGCTGCAGGTTGCGGTTGTCCTGGCCGGCGAAGGCCCGCAGCTTGTCCTGGTGGCATTCGAGGCCATCCCGGGCGGCGAACAGGCGCTGGGCGGCCTGGTTGCTGTTCATCACCTTGCCGGTCTGGTCGAGGATGGCGGTGCCCACCAGCAACCGGTCGATGGTCACGGCATAGAGGCGGCGCTCTGAGTCCAGTTGGTCCATCGTCGAGTGCAAGTCCACGGCTTGTTGCAGGTGCGGCAGGAGCAGTCGCACCAGGGCTGTTTCCGCGGCGTCGAAATCCCGTCCGGCATGTCCCCGGCACGCGAACAGGGCGCAGTGCATGCCGGCCGCCGTCTGCATGTTGGCCACCAGCACGTAGCGCAGGTCGAGCGGGCGCAGGTAGCTCTGGTAGAAGTCGTGGGCCAGCCAGTGTTCGGTCCCCAGCACCTGGTCGGCGCTGGCGACCTGGTCGGCGGGCCAGTTGAGGAAGGGGCAGATGGCGTAGTAATGCTCGCTGTAGGAGGGCTCGCCGGGCAGGTGCGGGCCATGGATCGAGGCATTGACGATCAGCCCCGGTCGCTCGTGGGCGGGATTGCGCAGCACGAGAGTGAGGTAGCTCGCGTCCAAACGCTGGCGCAGCGCTTCCAGCAGGCTGGCCCAGGGTGTGGGTTCCTGCGGTCCGCGGTAGTTCAGTGCCAGCAGTTCGCTGAGTTCGGCGGCACTGATTCCCGCCAGTTCATGGGCATGTCGAAGGTCGTCCATCCTCGCTTCTCTTGTTGTGGTTGTCGGGCTGGATCGGCTGAGTATTGGCGGCGCTGGCTGTGGATAAATCGTCCGTTCGGCCTAGTGGCGGTAGGGGATCGATTTGGTTGGCTGGGAAATGTAGGAGCGAGCTCTGCTCGCGAACTTCCGAGTACGGGACATTCGCGAGCAAGCTCGCTCCTACAGACCAAGCGGGCTTAGAGCGCCAACAGGTGCTCAACGATGCGCTCGGCGGCGGCTTCGGCTGATTCGCTCGCCGTATCGATGCGCAGGTCCGGCGCCAGCGGTGGCTCGTAGGGCGAATCGATGCCGGTGAAGTTCTTCAGTTCACCGCGCCGGGCTTTCTGGTAGAGGCCCTTGGGGTCGCGGCTCTCGGCCAGCTCCAGGGATGCGTCGATGAAGATCTCCAGGAAGGCACCGTCGCCCGCGAGGCTGCGTGCCAGTTCGCGTTCGGCGCGGAAGGGGGAGATGAACGACACCAGCGTGATCAGCCCCGCATCCAGCATCAGCCGCGCCACTTCGGCTACCCGGCGGATGTTCTCCACCCGGTCGGCTTCGCTGAAGCCCAGGTCGCGGTTGAGGCCGTGGCGCACGTTGTCGCCGTCCAGCAGGTAGGTGTGCCGGCCCAGGGCATGGAGCTTGCGCTCTACCAGGTTGGCGATGGTGGACTTGCCCGCCCCGGAAAGCCCGGTGAACCAGAGGATGCGCGGTGTCTGGCCCTTCAGCGTGGCGCGGGCCGCGCCGTTCACGTCGATGGCCTGCCAGTGCACGTTCTGTGCGCGACGCAGGGCGAAGTGCAGCATGCCGGCGCCGACGGTCTGGTTGCTCAGCCGGTCGATGATGATGAAACCGCCGGTATCGCGGTTTTCCCCGTAGGGATCGAAGGCGATCGCCTGGTCCAGGCTCAGGTTGCACACCCCGATCTCGTTGAGCTCCAGGGTTTTCGCCGCGAGCTGTTCGAGGCTGTTGACGTTGACCTTGTGCTTCAAGGTGGCGCAGCTCATGCCGAGGGTGCGGCAGCCGATTTTCATCAGGTAGGGGCGGCCGGGCAGCATGGGCTCCTCGCCCATCCACACCAGGGTGGCTTCGAACTGGTCGGCCACGGCGGGCGGCGCATCGGCGCGGACGATCAGGTCGCCACGGCTGATGTCGATCTCGTCTTCCAGAGTCAGGGTCACGGCCTGGCCGCTGATGGCTTCTTCCTGTGCGCCAGCCATGCCGAGGATGCCGGCGACGCGGCTCTGCTGACCCGAGGGCAGCACGCGAATGCGTTCGCCGACGCGGATGGTCCCCGCCGCGACGTTGCCGGCGAAACCACGGAAGTCCAGGTTCGGGCGGTTCACCCATTGCACCGGAAGGCGGAAGGCGGCACCGGCACGGGCCGCTTCCAGGGGCGCGTTCTCCAGGTGCTGGAGCAGGCTCGGGCCCTGGTACCAAGGCATGTTGGCGCTGCCTTCCAAGAGGTTGTCACCCTTGAGCGCCGACAGCGGAATGCACTGGATGTCGGTGAGGCCAAGCTGTGCGGCGAAGGCGCGGTAATCGGCTTCGATGCGATTGAAGACCTCCTCCGAGTAATCCATCAGGTCCATCTTGTTCACCGCCACCAGCACCTGGCGGATGCCCAGCAGCGACACCAGGTAGCTGTGCCGACGGGTTTGCGGCAGCAGGCCCTGGCGGGCGTCGATGAGGATCACCGCCAGGTCGGCCGTGGAGGCGCCGGTGACCATGTTGCGCGTGTACTGCTCGTGGCCGGGGGTATCGGCGACGATGAACTTGCGCTTGTCGGTGGCGAAGAAACGGTAGGCGACGTCGATGGTGATGCCTTGCTCGCGCTCAGCGGCCAGGCCATCCACCAGCAGTGCAAAGTCCAGTTCGCCGCCCTGGGTGCCGAGCTTCTTCGAGTCCGCCTCCAGTTGGCCGAGCTGGTCTTCGAATAGCACCTTGGTTTCGTACAGCAGGCGCCCGATCAGGGTGCTCTTGCCGTCGTCGACGCTGCCGCAGGTGATGAAGCGCAGCAGGTCCTTCTGTTGTTGCTGCTCAAGGTACTGGTCGAGTTCGATCTTGGCGTTCATCAGAAGTAGCCCTCTTGTTTCTTCTTCTCCATGGAACCGGCCGAGTCGCTGTCGATCAGCCGACCCTGGCGCTCGGAGGTACGGCTCACCAGCATTTCCTGGATGATCGCCGGCAGGTTGTCGGCGTCGCTGTCGATGGCGCCGGTCAGGGGATAGCAGCCGAGGGTGCGGAAGCGCACCTTGCGCAGCTCGGGGGATTCGCCGGGGAGCAGCGGCATGCGCTCGTCATCGACCATGATCAGCGTGCCGTCGCGGCGCACCACTGGGCGCTCCTGGGCGAAGTAGAGCGGCACGATTGGAATGCCCTCGAGGTAGATGTATTGCCAGATATCCAGCTCGGTCCAGTTGGAGAGCGGGAACACCCGCAGGCTTTCGCCCTTGCGCTTGCGGGTGTTGTACAGGCGCCAGAGTTCCGGGCGCTGCTGCTTGGGGTCCCAGCGGTGCTGCTCGGAGCGGATCGAGAACACGCGCTCCTTGGCCCGGGATTTCTCCTCGTCACGGCGGGCACCGCCGAAGGCCGCGTCGAAGCCGTACAGGTCCAGGGCCTGCTTCAGTCCCTGGGTCTTCCAGATATCGGTGTGCAGCGCCGAGCCGTGGGTGAAGGGGTTGATCCCGCGTTCCTGGCCTTCCGGGTTGATGTGCACCAGCAGTTCCAGGCCCAGACGCTCGGCGGTCTGGTCGCGGAAGGCGATCATTTCGCGGAACTTCCAGGTGGTGTCCACGTGCAGCAGAGGGAAGGGCGGTTTGCCCGGAGCGAAGGCCTTCATCGCCAGGTGCAGCATGACCGCGCTGTCCTTGCCGATGGAGTAGAGCATCACCGGGTTTTCACACTCGGCGACCACTTCGCGGATGATCTGGACGCTTTCGGCTTCCAGGCGTTGCAGGTGAGTCAGCATCGCTTGCCTCCTTGGGTGAGGCCGGCTCCACGTGCTGTGAGCCGGCTTTTTTCCACGGTAGGGAAAGCGTCGTCGGGGGTTCTTCGTCCGAGCAGACGAAGTTTCAGCGGAGCTCGGCGAACAGCGCTTCGGCGCGTGCCTTGACCGCCAGGGCCACCGCATCGAAGCCCTGCTTGACCCAGGGTCCATGCAGTTCCATCACCTGGTCGGCGGTGTCACCGAGGAACAGGTCGGTGGTGTGGTAGCGGCAACTCTTCGGCCCGGTGGCTTCGATCAGCTGCTCGCGGCGCGCGGCGTCGGGATTGCTCGCGCTGGCGTGCATCTCCCAGGCCAGCAGGCGCGGTGGCTCGAAGCTGGCCAGTTGCTCGACCACATGCAGCAGCTCACCGGGGCTGGCGGGGTTGGGCAGGTACAGGTTCACCGGCTCGCCCAGACGCAGGCTGGACTCCACCTTCACGGTGAAGGGGTTCCATTCGGGGTAGCGCGCAAGGTCCACCAGCACTGACCAGACCAGCTCGGCGGGGGCGGCGATATCCACGGTCAGCGACCGCACCAGGTTCTTCTCTTCAGCCATCGGGGATTCCTCGGGAAACAGGCACCGCACCGCGCGACGCCGATCCGGCCGATGCTCCGCGCCCGCTGCCGCCAGTTCCTCGTCCGGGTGGACTAGGTTCCCGTCTCCTTCGACCCACGGCCTTGGTTGGTGGGCTGAAGCCCACCCTACGAGCCTAGGTTCCCCTTGTAGGAGCCAGCTTGCTGGCGAATAGCGCGCCCCTTTTCGCGAGCAAGCTCGCTCCTACATCCAGCAGCGAGCCAGCCGGTGATTTAGTCCGCCCAGACGAAGAATCCGTCCTGTCCATCTCCCTAAGGTTTCCGCAGTGGCGGGTGTTCCGCCGGACCAGAGGAGACCGAAATGGCCACAGATGGAATCGAACAGCAGGTGCTGACCGGGCAGGTCTGGAGCGATTTCTGCGACCAGCTCAAACGGAGCGGTGAGCAGATCCTGCGAAGTGAGGCACCCAGCGATGCGCAGACCCGCGCCGAGGGCTTCCGCTACCTGACCCGCCTGCTGCGCATCGCCCTGGAAATGCACCTGGAGTTCGCCGATCCGGACTTCCCCGGCTTCTTCTCGCCGTCCCATGAGACCGCGAAGATAGGCGCCGACAACCCGGACAACCTCTACCAGTACGCCCGCCTCAACGGCGCGAATCAGTACCGCGTCAGTGGCCGTCGGGGGAGTGTGTCCTACCTGAGTTTCGGCACCCAGAAGGGCGGCTACGAGAGCGACGGCAAGATGATCCAGACCGGTTTCATCGACGCCAGCCAACTGCAGCTCGACGCTGACGGCAGCTTCGAAATCATCCTCAGCCAGGACCGCGTGAACGCCGGCAATTGGCTGCGTCTGGAGCCCGAAAGCAACGCGCTGATCGTCCGCCAGACCTTCCTCGACCGCGCCAGCGAGCAGCCTGCGCAGCTGCGCATCGAACGTCTGGATAGCCAGCAGAAGCCCGAACCGCTGAGTGCAGAACGTCTGCAGCAGAGCCTGGGGCGGGTCGCCAGCTTCGTCGAGAACACTGCGCGTCTGTTCGCCAACTGGGCCCAGGGCTACCAGACCCATACCAACCAGCTGCCTCCGGCGGACCAGGCCCTGTGCCAGGCGGTGGGCGGCGACCCGAACATCTTCTACTACCACGGCTACTGGTCGCTGGCGGACGACGAAGCGCTGCTGATCGAGGTCGACCAGGTACCGGATTGCGACTTCTGGAACCTGCAGATCAACAACTACTGGATGGAGTCCCTCGACTACCGCCATCACCGCATCTGCCTGAACAAGCATTCGGCGCAGCCGGACGCACACGGCGGCGTGCGCATGGTGCTGAGCCACCGCGACCCGGGCCTGCCCAACTGGCTGGAAACCGCCGGCCACGCCGACGGCACCTTCTGCCTGCGCTGGGTCGGCGCCGAGCGTCCCTTCCACCCCGTTACCCGCGTGGTCAAGCTCGACCACCTCAAGGAGTTGCAATGACCAGTCCCATTTCCGCCGGTGACGATTTCTCCCTGGACAGTCTGCTCGCCGAAGCCAGCCGCCGCGCTGGTGGGCTGGATGACTTCGGCCCCGGTGACTACCGCCAGGCCCTTGTGGTGCTGGCCGATGCCTTGCACGCAGAGGCGCAATTGTCTGCCCAAGGCCGGGCGCTGCTTCGGGAAAAGCTGGTGGCGCAGCTGGTGAACCGCCTGGTGATCGAGGATCACTGCAAGCACCACCCGGAGATTCTCCAGCAGCCCATCGACGACCCGTTGGTGATCGTCGGCCTGCCACGCACCGGCACCACGCTGCTGCAACGGCTGCTGTCGGTAGACCCGCAGTTCAGCAAGGCGCAGTGGTGGGAAACCCGCTACCCGGCCCCGCTGGAGGGCGAAACCCTGGAGCGGCCGCAGGTGCGGATCGAGCGGGCACGCGCCGAGGTCGCGGCGATGATCGAGTTCGTGCCGCAGATCCTGGCGATCCATCCGCTGGACGCCGAGCAGCCGGATGAAGAGTTCATGCTTATGGAGCACTCGTTCCTCTGTGCGATGGATTCCTACGTCAACGTGCCGGCCTACACCGCCTGGCTCGACCGCCAGGACCAGACCCAGGTCTACGCGTACCTGAAGAAGATGCTGCAGTTCCTGCAATGGCAGCAGGCGCGTCGCGGCATCGCGCCGGGGCGTCGCTGGCTGCTGAAGAGCCCGCAGCACCTGCACACCCTGGAAGTCCTGTTGAAAGTGTTCCCGAAGGCGCAGGTGATCCTCACCCATCGCGATCCGGGCAAGACCATTCCGTCACTGGCGAGCTTTATCCACACCCTCTGGCAGATCTACAGCGACCAGGCCGATCCCGCCCAGGTCGGCGAGCAGTGGAACAGCCGCATGGCCCGCGCCCTGCGCCACAGCATGGCGGTGCGCGAAGGCCTGTCGGACGGCGCGTTCTTCGACCTGCACTTCGAGGACACGGTGACCGACCCGCTGGGCGTGGCCGAACGCATCTATCGCTTCGCCGGCCTGGAACTGACGCCTGAGGTGCGTGAGGCGATGGCGGACTGGCTCTCGCGCAATGGCCGCGAGAAGCGTGCAGCGCACCAGTACGACCCGGCCACCTTCGGCCTCGACGACGCGCGCCTGCAGCGCGACTACGGCGATTACCGAAGCCGCTATCTGACTGGTGCTTCCGTGTAGGAGCGAGCTTGCTCGCGAATCGGGCTCCGCGTTCGCGAGCAAGCTCGCTCCTACGAAAAGCAGATCAATAACAACAAAAGGACACGAACATGCTGCTGAACGACAAGGTTGTAATGATCTCCGGTATCGGCCCGGGTATGGGTATCAAGCTCGCCCTGGAAGCGGCGCGTGAAGGCGCACGTGCCGTGGCGATTTGTGCCCGCAATGAAGAGCGCCTGCGCGAGGCGGAGCAGCGCATCCAGGCCCTGGGAACCGATTGCCAGGTGCTGTGGATGCCCACCGATGTGAGCGACGCCGACGCCTGTCGCCGATTCGCCGAGGCAACGGTGGAACGCTTCGGACGCATCGATGCCCTGGTCAACAGCGCTTACGCCCACGGCGGTTTCGAATCCCTGGAAAGCTGCACCGACCCGCTGCTGCAGGAGGCCCTGGAGGTCAACCTGTTCGGCTCGCTGCACCTGACCCGTGCGGTGCTGCCACAGATGAAGGCGCAGCGTTCCGGTGCCATCACCATGATCAGCACCCTGGGCGTGTTCAAGCCCTACGCGGGGGGCGGCGCCTATGCGATCTCCAAGGGCAGCCTGGCGGTGGCGGTGCGCTACCTGGCCGCCGAACTCGCCGGGCACGGCTTGCGGGTGAACGGCCTGGCCTGTGGCTGGATGTGGGGCGAGCCGGTGCAGGCCCATGTGCGCCAGGCCGCCGCCGCGCGCGGTGTCAGCGAGGAACAGGTGCGCGCGGAGTTCAGCCAGGGCATTCCCGGCGGACGCATGCCGGGCGACGAGGAATGCGCCCGTGCGGCGTTGTTCCTGGTCTCCGACTACGCCAGCGCCATCAACGGCGCGCAACTGGACGCCAACGGCGGCGAGCTGATGCGCTGAGCGCGGGGGAATGAAGATGCTCGATCATTGCGCCTTCAACGGCGACGCGGACGGACTCTGCGCCCTCCAGCAATTGCGCTTGGCCGGCGAACTGGCCGCCGACGTGCACCTCGTCAGTGGCGTGAAGCGCGATATCGGCCTGCTCGACCGGGTGCAGGCCGGCCCGGGCGAGCGGGTCACGGTGCTGGACATCGCCCATGAACAGAATCGCTCGGACGTCGCGCGCCTGCTCGATGCGGGGGCCCGAGTCCGCTACTTCGATCACCACTTCGCGGGTGAACTGCCTGAGCACCCGGCGTTCGAGTCCTTCATCGACACGGCCGCGGATGTCTGCACCAGCCTGCTGGTGGATCGCTTCCTCGCGGGGCGATTCCATCGCTGGACGGTGGCGGCGGCCTTCGGGGATGGCATGGCCGGGCCGGCCAGGGCGCTGGCCGAGCGTCATGGGCTGGGCGCGGTAGATATCGAGGCGCTAGCAGAGCTGGGCCAGTTGCTGAACTACAACGCCTATGGCGACAGCCTGGACGACTTGCATTTCGATCCGCTGGCGCTGGCGGCGGAGCTGTCGCCCTACGACGATCCGTTGGACTTCATCCGGCAGAGCCCCAGCTTCGCCCGCTTGCGTGAGGGGTACGGTGCCGACATGGCGGCTGCGACCCGACTCGAGCCCTGGCAAGCGGGGGAGGGCGCGACGCTCTATCGCTTGCCGGCAGAACCCTGGGCGCGGCGGGTCAGCGGGGTGCTGGCCAACCAATTGGCAGCGCGGGACCCGCGGCGGGCATTGGGCCTGCTGAGTGCACGGGGCGATGGGGACTGGACTTTCAGCCTGCGAGTGCCGGCCGACGCCAGCCTGGAAGCGGATGCTTTCTGCCGGGGCTTCGCAACCGGAGGAGGACGCAAGCGCGCCGCTGGCATCAACCGTTTGCCGGCCTCGTCGTTGCAGGGTTTCGCCGAGGCATTCCTGGGCAGCTACCAGTAGGTAGGGGCGGCTCCGTAGTTACAGCACGAAGCCTTCCCGCTCCATGCGCGCCAGCAGGCCCTGCCAGAACGGCAGTTCGGCGGTATTGCCGACGCGTCTGGGCGCGCCGCCCTTCAAGGTGTAAAGACCGTCGGCGTCGAAGGCGTAGCGCAGGGCCAGGTCCTTGCGCCGGGACGCGGGGAGGATGTCGTCCACCAGGTTGTCGAGCACCAGCGGCTCGGCATCCGGCGACTCGTGGTAGGTCACCACCATGTGCGCCTGGTTCAGCTCAAGGGCCCGCGCGTAGGTGATGCGCAGCTTGCTCGGCTCAACGCCTAGCTGCAGCAGCGTGAAGTATTTGGCCAGGGCGAAGTCTTCGCAGTCCCCGGCGCCCTTGGCCAGGGTTTCCACGGGCGTGGCCCAGTAGTCGCGGCGTTGCCAGAGGGCGCTGTCGTCGGTGAAACGCACCTGACGATTGAACTGGCGGTTGACGGCCTCGAGCTGCTGTCGTTCGGTCAGGCGACGACCGGTTTCCAACAGGTCATGCCAGGCCTGGAGGCGATCCTTGGCCGGGCCGCTGCGGCCGTAGCGCTTTTCCGCCTTGCGCAGCACGGGATCGGCGCTCCAGGCGGCCCTGGCGTCCCCAGCGCCCAAGAGCAGGCTGCCGCTGAAAAGGGCGAGCGTGAGCAATTGCCAGGACAGGGGGACGCCGAAGCGGCGAGAGGCGGGCTTCTGCAACGGTTTGACTCTCCAGGGGAAAGCGGCCGGGGCCGGGTTCTGCGGTGGATCAATCCGTTGAGCGAATCACCGGCATAGAGGAAACCCTCCGCCGGTTCAGGGATGTGGACACACTAGGATCAGGACGGTCGGCGCCGCAAGCGGCAGGGGATGTGCGGCACGGGCTGGGAGCGGTCGAGGCAGTCAGGACAGCTCTGGATCGGGCCCTGGAGGCGCTGGCCGGTTGTCGGAAAGTGGGGTCTTTTTCTGCCCGCCGGCGGCGCAAGACTGCGCACGTCCGACGGGCGGGGAGTCATCGGTTACTTACCGAACTCGACTCGCTGCTGGTGTATCCACGATTGGTATTTCGGCATTTGCCGCTCGCCCGAGTACGCATCTTCGTCCTCATAGCTACGGCCGGACGCGGTGGGTTGTTCCTCGACCATTCGTGTGAAGCGCTCGCTGGAGTCCTCCCTCATCTGCAGGACTTGCTCGTTGCGCATCCGGAACTCGTCCAGGCGGTCGCTTCCATTCTCCGCCAGGGCAGTGCCCGGTCCCGTTGTCACCGCCAGGGCCAGAAGCAGGCCGCTGAGGGTCGTTGTGGTGAGTGTGGATTTCATTTGTCGTTTCCTCTTGTTCCCGGCTCGCCTCCCCACGAGTTGGACGAACAGCATCGGCGATTATTACGGCTGGAGCGGATAGCCTGACGGATGGCCGGAAAATTGACCGATGGGCGTTTGCAAGGCCTTGATTGGCATGGGGATTTCCGAGGTTTATGCCCATCCCTCACCCCCGGCCCCTCTCCCAGAGGTAGAGGGGTGACTCGCGATTGATGCAATGGAGCAATCCTGGTGCCGATTCATCGCCCGCCACCTCTTCGGCTTAATTTCAGGCTACGACCGGCTTTCAGGATGGTTTGTCCCTCGCCGGCGCGAGTCACCCCTCGCCCCTTGGGAGAGGGGGCGGGGGTGAGGGTTGCTTCAGGCTGGCGCGCGCAAACCTGGAGCCCCAAAAAAATACGCCCCCGCCGAGAAGGGCAGGGGCGCCGCGTGGATTCCTCGTCCGTGAGGATTGGGGAGTCGCGGATCAAGCGTTCGGGGAATGTTCCCCTTGTTCTTTCCAGCCGCCGCCAAGGGCCTTGTACAGGTTCACTTCGCTGGCCAACTGGTTGAGGCGGTCGCCGATCAGTTGCTGACGGGCGCTGAACAGTTGGCGCTGGGCGTCCAGCAGGGTCAGATAGCTGTCGACGCCCGTGCGGTAGCGACGCTCGGCGAGGCGGTAGTACTCCTCGGTGGTCTTCACCAGTGCGCGCTGGGAGTCCAGTTGCTGCTGGTAGGTCGTACGCGCGGCGAGGCCATCGGCGACTTCCTGGAAGGCGACCTGGATGGCCTTCTCGTAATGCGCCACCTGGATGTCCTTCTGCAGCTCGGTGTAGTCGAGGTTCGCTTTCAGGCGGCCGGCGGTGAAGATCGGCAGGCTGATGCTCGGCTGGAACAGCCAGCTGCCCGAGCCGGCATCGAACAGGCCGGACAACTCGTTGCTCATGGTGCCGGCGTTGGCGGTCAGGCTCACGCTGGGGAAGAAGGCCGCGCGCGCTGCGCCGATGTTGGCGTTGGCCGATTTGAGCAGGTGCTCGGCCTGGACCACGTCCGGGCGGCGTTGCAGCAGGTCGGACGGCAAGCCCGGCGGCACTTCGGCCAGCAGGTCGGCGTCCAGCGCCAGGCCTCTGGGCAAGTCCGCCGGAATACCGGTACCCACCAGCTGGGTCAGGGCGTTGCGGTCCTGGGCCACCAGACGGGTGTACTGCGCCAGGCTGACCTGGGCGCTTTCCACGGCGGTGCGCGCCTGGCTCAGGGCCAGGGCATCGGCGACGCCCACGTCGAAGCTGCGCTGGGTGAGGGCGTAGCTTTCCTGATAGGTCTTCAGGGTGTCGCGGGTCAGCTGCAGCAGGGCCTGGTCGGCCTGCCAGTCGAGGTAGGCGGTGGCTACCGAGGCCACCAGGCTGATCTGAGTGCTGCGGCGTGCCTGTTCGGTGGCGAAGTACTGTTCCAGGGCCTGCTCGTTGAGGCTGCGCAGGCGGCCGAAGAAGTCCAGTTCCCAGGCATTGGTGCCTAGGGTGGCGCTGTAGCTGCTGCTGGTGTCGGCCTGGCCGCTCTGGCTCATGATGCCGGGGGTGCGCTGGCGGGTGGCGCCTCCATCAGCCGAGATGCTGGGGAACAGCTCGGAACGCTGGATGCGATAGAGCGCGCGATAGGCCTCGACGTTCAGCGCGGCGGTGCGCAGGTCGCGGTTGTTGTCCAGGGCGAGCTGCACCAGTTGGCGCAGCGCCGGGTCCTGGAAGAACGCGTTCCAGTCGAGGTCGGCGGCGGCGGTGTTCACCTGGGCCGCACCGTCGCTGTACGCCTCCCCCTGGGGCCAGTCGGCCTCCACCGGCGCTTCCGGGCGCTGGTAGTCGGGGATCATGGAGCAGCCACCGAGCAGGGTCGCGGCGATGGCCAGGGACATCAGGGAACGCCTCACTGCAGGGCCTCCTTCTTGATCGCAGCCTTGCTCGCCTTGTCCTTGAACAGCGAGCCGACCAGCACGTAGAACAGCGGCACCCAGAAAATGGCCAGGACGGTCGCGGTGAGCATGCCGCCGATCACGCCGGTACCAATGGCGTGCTGGCTGCCGGAGCCGGCACCGTTGGAGATGGCCAGGGGCACCACGCCGAGGATGAACGCCAGCGAGGTCATGATGATCGGGCGCAGGCGCATGCGGCAGGCTTCCACGGCGGCTTCGAACAGGCTCTTGCCCTGCTCGTGCAGCTCCTTGGCGAACTCGACGATGAGGATCGCGTTCTTCGCCGAGAGGCCGATGGTGGTGAGCAGGCCGACCTGGAAGAACACGTCGTTGGACAGACCGCGCAGGCTGGTGAACATCAGCGCGCCGATCACACCCAGCGGCACCACCAGCATCACCGAGAACGGAATCGACCAGCTCTCGTACAGCGCCGCCAGGCAGAGGAACACCACCAGCAGCGACAGCGCGTAGAGGGCCGGTGCCTGGGAACCGGACAGGCGTTCCTCGTAGGAGAGGCCGGTCCAGGAGTAGCCGACGCCCGCCGGCAGCTGCTTGGCGATCTCTTCCACGGCGGCCATGGCTTCACCCGAGCTGTGGCCCGGTGCCGCCTCGCCGAGGATTTCCACCGCCGGCACGCCGTTGTAGCGGGCCAGCTTGGGCGCGCCGTAGATCCATTCGCCACTGGCGAAGGCGCTGAACGGCACCATCTGGCCCTGGTCGTTGCGCACGTACCACTTGTTCAGGTCTTCCGGGTTCATCCGTGCTTCGGGTTCGCCTTGCAGGTAGACCTTCTTCACCCGGCCACGGTCGATGAAGTCGTTGACGTAGCTGGCGCCCCAGGCGATGGACACGGTGTTGTTGATGTCGGACAGGGAAATGCCGTGGGCACGGGCCTTCTCGTCGTCGATCTGCAGCTGGTACTGGGGCTCGTCGCGCAGGCCGTTGGCGCGCACGCGGTTGAGCACCGGGTCTTTCGCCGCCAGTTCGAGGAACTGGTCACGGGCGGCGTTGAGCGCCTCGTGGCCGACACCGGCGCGGTCCTGCAGGAACAGGTTGAAACCGGTGGCGTTACCCAGCTCCATCACCGCCGGCGGGGCGAAGGCGAAGACCATCGCATCGCGGAAGCTGAAGAAATGCTTCTGCGCACGCTGGGCCAGGTCGAACACGCTCTGGCCTTCGGCCGTGCGCTCTTCCCACGGCTTGAGCATGATGAAGGCCATGCCCGAGCTCTGGCCGCGACCGGCGAAGTTGAAACCGGTGACGGTGAACACGGACTTCACGGTGTCCTTTTCCTGGTCCAGCAGGTATTCGCGCATCTGGTCCACGACCACCTGGGTACGCTCGGCGCTGGCGCCGGACGGCGTTTGCACCTGGGCGAAGAGCACGCCCTGGTCTTCCTCGGGGAGGAAGGCGGTGGGAATGCGGGTGAACAGCCAGCCCATGGCGATCAGGATCACCACGTAGAGCATCAGGTAGGGCACCTTGCGCTTGAGCACGCCGCGCACGCCGCGCTCGTAGCTCTGCACGCTGCGGTCGAAGCTGCGGTTGAACCAGCCGAAGAAGCCGCGCTTCTCGTGATGTCCCTTGCCGATGGGCTTGAGCAGGGTGGCGCACAGGGCCGGGGTGAAGATCAGCGCCACCAGCACCGACAAGGCCATGGCCGAGACGATGGTGATGGAGAACTGCTTGTAGATCACGCCCGTGGAGCCGCCGAAGAACGCCATGGGCAGGAACACCGCCGAGAGCACCAGGGCGATACCCACCAGCGCGCCCTGGATCTGGCCCATGGATTTGCGTGTGGCTTCCAGCGGCGAGAGGCCTTCCTCGGCCATTACCCGCTCGACGTTTTCCACCACCACGATGGCGTCGTCCACCAGCAGGCCGATGGCGAGCACCATGGCGAACATGGTCAGGGTGTTGATGGTGAAGCCGAACATCGCCAGCACGCCGAAGGTGCCGAGCAGCACCACCGGCACCGCAAGGGTCGGGATGATGGTGGCGCGGAAGTTCTGCAGGAACAGGAACATCACCAGGAACACCAGGATGATGGCCTCGCCCAGGGTATGGATCACGCCTTCGATGGAGGCGGAAACCACCGGGGTGGTGTCGTAGGGGAAGACCACCTTCATCCCGGCGGGCATGAAGGGTTCCAGTTGCTTGACGGTCTCGCGGATCGCCTTGGCGGTGTCCAGGGCGTTGGCGCCGGTGGCCAGCTTGATCGCCATGCCGGAAGCCGGCTTGCCGTTGAACTGGGCGCTGATGCTGTAGTTCTCGCCACCCAGCTCGATCTTCGCCACGTCACGCAGGCGCACCTGGGAGCCGTCGCGATTCACCTTCAGGAGGATTTCGCCGAATTGCTCCGGGGTCTGCAGGCGGGTCTTGCCGATGATCGTGGCGTTGAGCTGGGTACCGGGCGAGGCGGGCAGGCCGCCGAGCTGGCCGGAGGAAATCTGCACGTTCTGCGCCTGGATGGCAGTCTTCACGTCCACCGGCGTCAGCTGGTAGTTGTTCAGCCGCGCCGGGTCCAGCCAGATACGCATCGCGTACTGGGCACCGAACACCTGGAAGTCACCCACGCCCTTGGTCCGCGAGATCGGGTCCTGGATGTTGGAGACGATGTAGTTGGCCAGGTCGTTCTTGTCCATGCTGCCGTCTTCGGACACCACGCCGATGACCAGCAGGAAGTTCTTCACTGCCTTGGTCACGCGGATGCCCTGCTGCTGCACTTCCTGCGGCAGCAGCGGGGTGGCCAACTGGAGCTTGTTCTGTACCTGCACCTGGGCGATGTCAGGGTTGGTGCCCTGCTCGAAGGTGGCGGTGATGGTCATGCTGCCGTCGGAGTTGCTCTCCGAGGAGATGTAGCGCAGGCCGTCGATGCCATTGAGCTGCTGCTCGATGATCTGCACCACGGTGTCCTGCACCGTCTGCGCCGAGGCGCCGGGGTAGCTGACCTGGATGCCCACCGCAGGCGCGGCAATGCTGGGGTACTGGTTGATCGGCAGTTTGAGGATCGACAGGCCGCCGGCGAGCATGATCACCAGCGCGATCACCCAGGCGAAGATCGGGCGATCGATGAAGAATCTCGACATCTATGGGCTCCTCAGTGGCTCTTGGCCAGGTTGTCGCCCGCGGGTTGCTGGGCTGCCACGTTGGTTGCCGGTGCTGCGTTCACTTCAACGCCCGGTCGCACGAACTGCAGGCCTTCGGTGATCAGGCGGTCGCCGGGGTTGAGGCCTTCGCTGACCAGCCAACGGTCGCCGACGGTGCGTTCGGCCTTCAGGTGGCGCAGTTCCACCTTGTTCTCGGCATTCACCACCATGGCGGTGGCCTGGCCCTTGAGATCACGGGTCACGCCTTGCTGCGGTGCGAGGATGGCTTCCTGCTTCACTGCCGAGCCCAGACGGGCGTGGACGAACATGCCGGGCAGCAGGTTGTGTTCCGGATTGGGGAAGACCGCGCGCAGGGTCACCGAACCGGTGCCTTCGTCTACCGAGACTTCGGAGAACTCCAGGCTGCCCTTGTGCGGGTATTCGCTGCCGTCTTCGAGCAGCAGGGAAACCCTGGCGCCGCTGGCACCGGCTTTTTCCAGTTGGCCTTCGGCCATTTCCCGACGCAGGCGCAGCAGGTCCTTGGTGGACTGGGTCACGTCGACGTAGATCGGGTCGAGTTGCTGGATGGTGGCCATGGCCAGGGTCTGGCCGTTGTTCACCAGCGCCCCTTCGGTGACCGCCGAACGGCCGACACGTCCGGAAATGGGGGCCAGCACCTTGGTGTAGCGCAGGTCGATCTTGGCCTTCTCCAGCGCGGCCTCGGCCTGCAGGCGGGCGGCCTGGGACTCGTCATAGGCCTGCTTGCTCACGGCCTGGTCGCTGACCAGGTCCTTGTAGCGGTCCGCCAGGGACTGCGCCGAGGCCAGGCTGGCCTGGGCGCTCTTGAAGGTGGCGGTGTAGACGGACGGGTCGATCTGATAGAGCTGCTGGCCGGCCTTGACCTCGCTGCCTTCGGTGAACAGGCGCTTCTGGATGATGCCGTCGACCTGAGGGCGTACTTCGGCGATGCGATAGGCGCTGGTGCGACCGGGGAGTTCGGTGGTCAGGGTGAAGCTCTGGGGTTGCAGGGTGACGACACCGACCTTGGGCGTCTGGGCGGGCGGGGGAGCCGAGGCTTCCTGGCAGCCGGTGAGGACGAGCGTGGCCAGTGCGATGGCGGAAACCAAGGCGGCAAAGGCTGGCTTCATGGGCATCTGAAGGGACCTCTATTTTCTGGGGTACAGCTTCCTGAAGGGAAGGCTGGGCGCAGGGCAGGTTCTGGATTCTTGCGAAGGTGTACGAATATACTTACATGCGTGAATGTTTGTAAATCGAATCTTCCGAAGCCGCTGTCAGAATTTGTTTCCTCGGCTTGATGATTTTTCCTTTGATAGCAATCAGATAGGTAAAAGTGGCGAATGGCCAGACGCACCAAAGAGGAAGCCGAAGAGACCCGCGTGCAGATACTCGATGCTACGGAGCGGGTATTTCACGAGAAGGGTGTTTCCCGCGCCTCTCTGGCTGAAATCGCTGCGGCTGCCGGCGTGAGTCGAGGCGCCATCTACTGGCACTTCGAGAACAAGAGCGACCTGTTCCAGGCGATGCTCGAACGCATCCACATGCCGCTGGAACAGCTGGCGCGTGCCAGCGAGAGCGAAGATGAGCCCGACCCGCTGGGTCGCATGCACCAGCTGCTGGTGCGCCTGCTCAAGCGCGTGGAACTGGACCCGCAGAGCCGGCGCATCCACGAGATCCTCCGGTTCAAGGTGGAATACACCGAGGAACTGGGCGACCTGCGCCAGCAGATCCAGGACCTGAGCGCCGAATGCGATGAGCGCATCGCCAAGGCACTGCGCAATGCAGTGAGCCGTGGTCAGTTGCCCCGAGACCTGGACTGTCGCCGCGCCGCTGTCAGCGTGCATGCCTATATGGAAGGCATCCAGACCAACTGGCTGCTGGTACCCAATGGCTATTCCCTGGCGGACGAGGCGGAAAACCTGGTTAACAGCCTGATGGACATGCTGACGTTCAGCCCGGCGCTACGGGTCAGGGCGAACTGACCCCACGGTTGGCCACGTGAGTGGGTGGACAGCCCTGGTAGGGTGCGCCGTGCGCACCGGCGGTGTTTCCGGTGCCCAGGATGCATAGCGCGACTCTATCCATCCTGCGTCGATTCACTCGTCGGAGCTATACGTCATTTATCCGGCGCCAGTTCTGTCCTGCTGGCGCCGTCGGCATTTTCCCCAAAAGTGGGTAAAGCGCTCTAGCTCGGTGCTTCCAGCCTTGATGAGAAACGCTCTCGCGCAAAAGGCCCATGTCGTCGGTCGGGGTTAATCCCGCAGCCGTCCGGCAGACGGGGTTGGAGGCTGGCGGGGGGCCGGAGTCTTGGCTAAGGATGTGGGTAGGCTTCTGTGGGGGCAGCGCCGTTTCGCTCCAGGGGCTTGAATTATAAGAAGGCGGTCGGACCCGGCCGAACCCACCACTCCGTCAATGGAGCGCCGAGATGAAGAATTTCTCGCAGCCCCGTACAGAACTGTCCGAAGCCCTGAATCGCCTGCGCCACACCTTTTATGTGGTCGGCGGCTTCAGCGGCGTCATCAACCTGATGATGCTGGCGCCGGCGCTCTACATGCTGCAGGTCTACGATCGCGTGCTGGCAAGCAGCAACATCACCACCCTGGTGATGCTGACAGTGCTGATGCTCGGGCTCTACGTGCTCATGTCATTGCTGGAGGTGGTTCGTTCGACAGTGCTCATCCGCCTTGGCAACCGCCTGGACATGAGCCTGAACAAGCGCATCTTCAATGCTTCCTTCGAGCGCAACCTGCGCCGAGCCGGCGGCAACCCGGCCCAGGCACTCCAGGACTTGTCCCAGGTTCGCCAGTTCCTCACCGGCAATGGCCTGTTCGCGTTCTTCGACGCGCCGTGGACCCCCATCTACCTGCTGGTGATCTTCCTTGTGCACCCGCTACTGGGCGTCGTCACCCTGATCGGCTCGGCGATTCTCTTCGCGCTGGCACTGCTCACTGAAGTGGTTACCCGGGGTCCGCTGATGGAAGCCAACCAGGCTTCGATGGCGTCCGGCACCTTCGCCAACAACAACCTGCGCAATACCGAAGTGATCGAGGCGATGGGCATGCTGCCGGCCATTCGCGAACGCTGGTACAGCAGCCACCAGCGCATCCTCGAGAAACAGACCCAGGCTTCGGACCGTGCGGCCTACATCAACGGCGCCAGCCGTTTTGTGCGGATCACCCTGCAGTCGCTGATCCTGGGTGCCGGCGCGCTGCTGGCCATCAAGGGTGAGATCACCGCCGGGATGATGATCGCCAGTTCGGTGCTCAGCGGTCGCGCCATGGCGCCGGTTGAACAGGCCATCGGCGTCTGGAAACAGTTGCTCTCCGCCCGTGCTTCCTGGGAACGCCTGACCAAGCTGCTGGCTGACTTCCCCGCCCGCAAGGACGCCATGGCGCTGCCCAAGCCCCAGGGCGCACTGGCGGTGGAGAACGCCATGACCGCAGCGCCCGGTGGTACCGCCACTATCCTGCGTGGGGTCAATTTCGCCCTGGCGCCCGGCGAAGCACTCGGCATCATCGGCCCATCCGCCGCCGGCAAATCCACCCTGGCCCGGTTGCTGGTGGGGGTCTGGCCGGCGCAAGGGGGCACGGTACGCCTGGACGGCGCTGACATCTTCCAGTGGAACAAGGCGGAACTCGGTCCTTGGCTCGGCTATCTGCCCCAGGACGTGGAGCTGTTCGAAGGCACCATCGCCGACAACATCGCCCGCTTCGGCGAAGTGAACAGCGAGGAGGTGATTCTGGCGGCCAAGCGCGCTGGCGTGCACGAGATGATCCTGCGCTTCGACAAAGGTTACGACACGCCCCTTGGCCTCGACGGCAGCCCGCTCTCCGGCGGACAGAAGCAGCGCATCGCCCTGGCCCGGGCCATCTATGGCGATCCCTCGATGATCGTGCTGGACGAGCCCAACGCCAACCTCGACGACGTGGGCGAAGCGGCGCTGGTGGAGGCCATCCTCGACCTGAAGAAGCGGGGCAAGACGCTGGTCCTGATCTCCCACCGCCCCAGCGTGCTCGGCACGATAGACAAGGTCCTGCTGCTGAGAGACGGCGGTATGCAGATGTTCGGTCCTCGTGATGAGGTCTTCTCAGCATTGCGCCAGGCCAGCGTCATGCCCTCCGTGGGCACGCCCAACCTCGCGTCCGTGCGGGCAAAGGAGTAATCGATCATGCAAGCGGCAAGCGAAAGCAAGGCCCTGGTACGGGTCGAAGAACCGACACAGGTGGACATGGATGACTCCCGGCCGGCGCGTTGGGGTGTCTGGATGGTGCTGGCAGGATTCGGCGGCTTCCTGGTCTGGGCCGTGATGGCCCCGCTGGATGCCGGCGTGGTGGCCAACGCCACGGTCAACGTCACCAATGCGCGCAAGACCGTGCAGCACCTCACCGGCGGTGAGGTGGACGCCATTCTCGTGCGCGAAGGCGACAAGGTACGCGCCGGCCAGGAGCTGGTGCGCCTGGACCCGACCCAGGCCATCGCCGAGCAGGGCGCCCTCAGCTCCCAGTACATCGTCGCCAAGACCGTGGAAGACCGTCTGGTTGCCGAGCGCGATGGCGCCGACACCGTGACCTTCGCCCCGGAACTGCTGGAGCGCTTCAGCGGCGATCCGCGCCTGATGGAATCCATCGCCCTGCAGCAGCGGTTGTTCCAGACCCGGCGCAAGGCGCTGCTGGGTGAAATCGGCATCCTCCACGAGAACCTCAACGGTGCCGAAGAGCAGCTCAAGGGCCTGCGCCAGGTCCAGGCCACCCGCGCCAGCCAGTCGAGCCTGCTTGGCCAGGAACTGGAAGGCGTGCGCAGCCTGGCCGCCGAAGGCTACATCCCGCGCAACCGTATGCTGGAACTGGAGCGCAATGCCTCGGAACTGAATGGCTCCATGGCGCAGAACATCGCCGATATCGGCCGCACCCGTAACCAGATCGCCGAACTCAAGCTGCGCATCCTCCAGCGCGAGCAGGATTTCCAGAAGGAAGTGGAATCCCAGCTGACCGATGTGCAGAAGGAAGCCACCTCCCTCGGCGAGCGGTTGCGTTCGGTGGACTACCAGGTGGACAACACGGTGATCCGTTCGCCCATCGACGGCATCGTCCTGGGCCTGACCATCACCACCGTCGGCGGGATCATCCAGCCCGGCGCGCGGCTCATGGACGTGATACCGGACAGTGAGCCCCTGCAGGTGGACGCCCAGGTTCCGGTGCAGGCCATCGACAAGATGGTCCCCGGGCTGCCGGTGGACATCACCTTCCCGGCCTTCAACCACGCACAGACTCCCAACATTCCGGGACGGGTGCTGACGGTTGCCGCCGACCGGCTGGTGGACGAAGCCAGCAAACAGCCCTATTACTTGACCCAGGTGGAAGTGACCGAAGAAGGCATGAAGATGCTCGGGCCGAACAATATCCGCGCAGGCATGCCGGCCACCGTAACCATCAAGACCGGTGAACGCAGCCTGATGAGCTACCTGATGAAGCCGCTGCTGGGCCGTGTCGGAAACGCATTCAAGGAGCAGTGACATGAGAGCCCGGATGGCCATAGCCGGTTTGTTCGGAGCCGTCGCCCTGCCTGCGGCGGCCATGGACCTCAGCGAAGCCTGGGGCGTCTACCAGACCCAGGGACCGACCTACCTGGCGTCGGTCCACGAACGCCAGGCCGGCCAGGAATACAAGGAACTGGGCAAGGCTGGCCTGCTGCCGAACATCAGCAGTACCGCCTACTGGAAGCGGGTGGACGGCACCAGCGAGCAGGACAACGTCCTGGGCAACTCGGTGGAGAATGACCTGGAGTACGACTCAAAGGGGGCGGTGGTGGAGTTGCGCCAACCGCTGTTCAACAAGCAGCGGATGGCCGAGTACCGCCAGGGCAAGCAACGAACCCTGTTCAGTGATGCGGTGTTCGATGTGAAGACCCAGGAATCGGCGGTCAGCCTGGCCAGCCGCTACTTCGCCGTGTTGCTGGCGCTGGAAACCATCGATCTGGCCAAGGTCAAGCTGAACAACCTGGAGAACCAGGTGAAGTCCGCCAAGCGCCGATTCGAACTGGGTGACGGCACCGTGATCGACGTCGATCAGGCCTCTGCCCGACGCGACCTGGCCCAGGCCGAGTTGATCGAGGCCGAGGACAACCTGCTGGTGGCGCGACGTCTGCTGCAGGAGCTGCTCGGCGTGCTGCCGGAAGAGATGTCCACCCTGCGTACCGAGTTTCCCACCCCGCCGCTGGAGCCGCCGACCCTGCAGGACTGGATCAGCGATGCGCGGGCCAACAACCCGACCATCATCGCCCGCAGCCGCAGCCTGGATATCGCGGACTTCGAGGTGGACCGGGCCAAGGCCGGGCACTGGCCGACCCTGGATTTCGTCGCCGCCTACAACGACACGGAGAGCGATTCGGTTTCGACCCAGAACCAGCACAACAAATACGGTTCGGTCGGCGTGGAGTTCCGCATGCCGATCTTCACCGGTGGCGCCACCAGCGCCCAGGTGCGCCAGGCTTCGGCCAACCGGGAGCTGGCCAATGATCAGTTGAACTCCAGCCGCGAAGAGGTGCTGTCCGGCACCACCCGCGAATTCCGTGGGGTGCAGAGCGGCGAGCAACGGGTCCGGGCCCTGGAGACCGCGGTGGTATCCAGCGAACGCGCCCAGGAGTCCGCGCGCAAGGGTTTCCAGGCTGGCACCAGTACCAACCTGGACATCCTCAATGCCGAGGAACAGGCGTTCATCGCCCGCCGCGACCTGCTGGAGGCCAAGCTGCGCTACCTGCTTTCGCGCTTGCGCCTGGCGGCTTCGGTGGGGTCGCTGGGGGCGGACGATATCCAGCAGGCCAACGAATATCTGGGGCCGTCGCTGCCGATGCATCCGAGCGTTGATCTAGGGGGCGAGGCACCGCCGATGGTGGATCGCTGAGGCAGCGGACCAACCTACGTGGCGGCACTTGTAGGTTGGGTAGAGGAACGAAACCCAACGTTTCGCGGCCGATGCCGGGACCGTTGGGCCTCGCTCCGCTCGGACCAACCTACGGGGCGGCTGCGCCGCCCATTGCGAATGAATTCGCCCCCACAGGGAACGGCGGCTCGTTCACCGCGCCGCACTGACCCCTTCCAGCGTTGCGAACGACGTGTCCTTCGCCGTCAGCAGGAAGTCGCGCATGAAGGGGGCATCCAGCATGTCGGCGCGGATGGCCGCGAACAGAGTGCAATACAGACCTTTCTCGCCCAGGCGCTTGGCGGTGACGTAGCCGCGCGAGCTGTATTCGTGCAATGCCCAATTGGGCAGGCAGCAGACACCACGGCCGCTTGCCACCAATTGCATCATCATCACCGTGAGTTCGGACGTGCGCACCTGGGCGGGCTCCACGTCCGCCGGTTCCAGGAAGCGGGTGAAGACGTCCAGGCGATCGCGTTCCACCGGGTAGGTGATCAGGGTCAGGCTGGCCAGGTCCTCGGGGACGATGAACGGCTTGCTCGCCAGGGCATGCTGGTTATCCACAGCCAGCAGGGCTTCGTAGGTGAAGAGCGGCACATAGGTGATACCGGCGAGGTCCACCGGGTCGGCAGTCACCACCAGGTCCAGGTCGCCCCGCGCCAGAGCAGGCAGAGGGGCGAACGAGAAACCCGAAGCCAGGTCCAGCTCCACCTCCGGCCAGGCGTCGCGGAACTGGTCGATGGTGGGCATCAGCCACTGGAAGCAGCTGTGGCACTCGATGGCCATGTGCAGACGGCCGGCAGTGCCCCCGGCCAGACGCGCCAGGTCGCGCTCGGCGCTGCGCAGTTGCGGCAGGAGACTGTCGGCCAGTTGCAGCAGTCGCAATCCGGCGCTGGTGAAACGCACCGGTTTGGTCTTGCGCACGAACAGCTGCATGCCCAGGCGCTCTTCCAGTTCCTTGAACTGGTGGGAGAGGGCGGACTGGGTGAGGTGCAAGCGTTCCGCGGCTTCCACCAGGCTGTCGGCTTCGCGCAAGGCGTGCAGGGTCTTGAGATGGCGCAGCTCGAGCATGGCGGCCCTCCATGAGCGGAATTTGAGATAAATCGTAACTCGGTGAGTTTGTCTCAAGTTAACTGGGCTGTCGACAACAGCCAATGCTCATTTCGGCACGGACCACCCTACGGGGCCGCTGCGCGGCCCTTGGCGAATGAATTCGCCCCCACAGGGGCCGCGCAAAGCCACCGAATCAGTTGATCTTCCGGCCGCCGTGGACCTGCTGATCGGCATGGTACGAGGAACGCACCAACGGCCCGGAGGCCACGTTGGCAAATCCCATCTCGGCCCCCTTCTCGGCGAACCAGGCGAAGGTGTCGGGGTGGACGAAGCGCTGCACCGGCAAATGATTGCGTGACGGTTGCAGGTACTGGCCGAGGGTGAGCATGTCGATCTCATGCTCGCGCATGCGCTGCATCACTTCGATCACTTCGTCGTCTGTCTCGCCCAGGCCCAGCATCAGGCCGGATTTGGTCGGCACTCCCGGCACCCGTTGCTTGAACTTCTGCAACAGGTCCAGCGACCACTCGAAATCCGAGCCCGGACGCGAGGAGCGATAGAGGCGCGGCACGGTTTCCAGGTTGTGGTTGAATACATCCGGCGGTTCGGTGGCGGTGATTTCCAGGGCGATGTCCATGCGTCCACGGTAGTCCGGCACCAGGGTTTCAAGCTGGATGCCCGGGGACAGCTTGCGGATCTCGCGCAGGCAGTCGGCGAAGTGCTGGGCACCGCCGTCGCGCAGGTCGTCGCGGTCCACCGAGGTGATCACCACGTATTTCAGGCGCAGGTCGGCGATGGCGATGGCCAGGTTCTTTGGCTCATCGGCATCCAGCGGCTTTGGCCGACCGTGGCCGACGTCGCAGAAGGGGCAGCGACGGGTGCAGATGTCGCCCATGATCATGAAGGTGGCGGTACCGCCGGAGAAGCATTCGCCCAGGTTCGGGCAGGAGGCTTCCTCGCAAACGCTGTGCAGCTTGTGCTTGCGCAGCAGTTGCTTGATTCGGGCCACCTCCGGCGAGGTGGCAATGGGGACGCGGATCCAGTCCGGTTTGCGCGGCACGTCCTCGGTGGGAATGATCTTCACGGGAATGCGCGCGACCTTCTCGGCGCCGCGCAGTTTTACGCCGGCCTGCAAAGGTTGCGGACGCGGGGTGATCTGGGTTTCGGTCATGTTCTTGCTCCGAAGGCTCGGCGTTTTTCGTAGGAGCGAGCTTGCTCGCGAAGCTCTTGTTCGCGAGCAAGCTCGCTCCTACAAGAGCAACAGTCCTCAGCCGCGGTAATAGCGCTGCGGCACGAAGGGGGTCTTGGCAACTTTCATCGCCACGCGCTTGCCGCGCACCAGGGCCCAGACCTCGCTGTCCAAGGCCGCGTGGCTGGCGCTCACGTAACCCATGGCCACCGGGGCACCGAGGCTGGGGCCGAAGCCGCCGCTGGTGACTTGGCCAATCACCGTGCCCTCGGCATCGACGATCTCGGCGCCTTCGCGCACCGGCACGCGCTCCTGCGGCAGCAGGCCGACGCGCTTGCTGGGTACGCCGTCACCCTGCTGGGCGAACACCGTGCTGGCGCCGGGGAAGTTGCCGGCGCGCACGCCATCGGCGCGGCGGGCCTTGGAGATGGCCCAGCCGAGGCTGGCCTCGATCGGCGTGGTGGCGGTGCTCATGTCGTGGCCGTAGAGGCACAGGCCGGCTTCCAGGCGCAGCGAGTCGCGCGCGCCGAGGCCGATCGGCTGGACTTCCGGCTGCTCGAGCAGGGCACGCGCCAGAGCGTCTGCATGCTCGACCGGAACGGAAATCTCGTAGCCGTCTTCGCCGGTGTAGCCGGAGCGGCTGACGTAGCAATTCACACCCATCAGTTCGAGCGTGGTGAATTGCATGAATGTCATGCCGGCTACGTCCGACGCCAAGCGACTCAACGCCTGGGCAGCCTTGGGCCCCTGCAAGGCAATCAGGGCGCGGGACTCGAACAGCGATTCGATTTCGCACTGCCCGCCGAGGTGCTTCTGCAGGTGCGCCAGGTCCTGCTCCTTGCAGGCGGCGTTGACCACCACGAACAGTTCGTCGTCGGCGAGGCGGGCAACCATCAGGTCGTCGAGGATGCCGCCGTTGTCGTCGGTGAACAGCGCGTAGCGCTGCATGCCCACCGGCAGGTCGAGGATGTCCACCGGTACCAGGCTTTCCAGGGCGCGGGCGGCGTTCTCGCCGCGCAGGAGGACCTGGCCCATGTGCGAGACGTCGAACAGGCCGGCCTGCTCGCGGGTGTGCAGGTGCTCCTTGAGCACGCCGAGCGGGTACTGCACCGGCATGTCGTAGCCGGCGAAGGGCACCATGCGGGCGCCGAGTTCGAGGTGCAGGGCGTGCAGCGGGGTTTTGGCGAGGTCGGTCATGTAAGGCTCCAAAGCGAAAGTCGGTGCGGGTTGGGGCGACCCTCTCCCCCGGCCCCTCTCCCTGAAGGGCGAGGGGAGACAAGCTCCCTCTCCCGCTTGCGGGAGAGGGCTGGGGAGAGGGTGCTTTTCAGCATTCGATGATGTTCACGGCGAGGCCGCCGCGGGCGGTTTCCTTGTATTTGCTCTTCA